>JAFSTX010000076.1 GCA_017445585.1 Lachnospiraceae bacterium | reverse complement strand
TATAACGCTTTATCTGTGATAACCTGCATTGCCTTCTCCTGTCTTACACCTAACCTGTAGTCACGCTCGGCTCGAGTGATCAACGTGACTGTCTCAATATGCCTTGGGACAATAGCATGAATAAAAATACCGCTATCAACGCTGTTGTCTCTACCATCCTCGTAAAGCCTATGCCGCCGACCTGTAGCGTAAGAGCACTTAGAGGTTTCTTTGTTTCGGCAAACCGGAATATGTGTGGTTTATTCAATTTCCATATTTAATAAATCAAACACATCAAATCCAATATCCTCTAATCAGATAACTGCATAAACAGACTAAGCCAAATACGACACAGAATAAAAACAACGGAATCAAAATCTTTAAGAATACCCTTAACGGCTTACTGTTTATGTGGTTAATGGTTGATACTATGCGTTTTTCTTTTGACTCAAAAGGCAGAAAAAGAATTGTCAGTATCAGTTCCAAAAAGTCTTCCATACCGTGATTTCGCCTCCAATCAAGTATCAAGGCAAATCTTGATTGCCAGTTTGTTTATTCTTTCACAGTTATCTTGTGGTCTCAATCTTATCTCGAGTGATCAATGTAACTACCTCCACATGCACCGTCTGCGCAAACATATCCACGGGCTGCGCGGCTCTCAGCTCATATCCGCCATCAGCGAGGATCTTCACGTCGCGGGCAAGAGTAGCCGGATCGCAGGAGACATAGACCACGCGCTCCGGAGCCATTTCGACGATAGTACGCAGCAAAGTCTCATCACAGCCTTTTCTCGGCGGATCGACTACAATGACGTCCGCGCGTTCCCCCGTATGCGCAAAGTGCCCGGGCAGCACCTCTTCGGCTTTTCCGACAAAAAACTCCGCATTCGCGATCCCGTTTGCCGCGGCGTTTTCACGCGCATTGTCTATGGCTGCGGGGATGATCTCCACGCCGTAGACTTTACGCGCCTTCTGTGCCAAAAAGAGCGATATCGTACCGATCCCGCAGTACAGGTCCCAGACGGTCTCGCCGCCGGAGAGCTGCGCATATTCGAGCGCCTTGCGGTACAGTTTTTCGGTCTGCAGGGGATTCACCTGATAAAACGACTGAGGTGAAATACGGTATACTATTCCTCCGATCTCATCTTCTATATACGGTCTTCCGCTGATGAAACGAACCTCGCGCCCCATGATTACGTTGTTTTTTTCCGTATTTATACTGTATGAAAGCGAGCTGACAAATCCCAGTTCTGCGGCCAGCTCGGTCTGATGCGGAAGCCTTTTTCCGTTTATCACCAGAGTGACCATCTGCTCGCCGCGCGCGTGCGAAGTCCTGATCATCACGTGACGGACCAGACCACGGCCGCTTTCCTCGTCATACGGCGCGATACCGTATCTCTCCATCCATCCCCTGATCAGCGACAGTATCTTCATATCGCTCTGCTGCCCGATGATGCAGTCTTCGCACTCGATCACGCTGTGCGTGTGCCCGGCATAAAAGCCCATGACTATCCTGCCGTCGCGGCTCATCCGCACCGGATATTCGGCTTTGTTGCGGTATCTGACCGGCTCGTCCATCCCGATGATCGGGAGGACCCTGTCCGCTGGCTGTCCGCCGATTCTGGTCAGGGCGGAGGTCACGCGCTTTTGCTTAAAAGCAAGCTGTGCCCCGTACGACATTGCCTGGAGCTGGCAGCCTCCACAGGGACGCGAGATCGGGCAGATCGGTTCCACCCGGTCAGGTGACGGCTCTATGATCTCCATGACCCGCCCGAAGCCATAGTTTCCCTTATCTTTTATGACCTGTGCTCTGACGAAATCGCCTGGCACCGTATCTTTAACGAAGAGCGGGTAACCTTCGTACTTGCCGATACCCGCTCCGTCTTCTGTCATATCTTCTATTCTGATCTCAACGATCTGGCCTTTTTCCATTATTTATCTGCTCCCAAGTACTGCCTCCAGAGTGATCTCCTGCCACTGTCCGCGGTTGTTTCGCATGATAGTCAGTGCGATCTCATCTCCGGGAACGTGCTCAGTGATGAGCTTGCCGAGAGCAGCGTAGGTGACGATATCTTCGCCGTCGACAGCTGTGATCACGTCGCCGCTGAGGAGTCCGGCAGTGTCTGCACCGCTTCCTGACGCACGTCCGGTCACATATACTCCTACCGGCACACCTTCCGCGTCCGCGACAGCCTGAGTGATGGTCTGACCGGTGATACCGAGCCTTGCCTGCGCACCGCCGTTTGACAGAGTCTCTATGGACGTCTTCAGATCAGTCAGGCTGACCGCAGCTATGCTGCCCCTGACGGTATTTGACGAAAAGCCGGATGTGATCCACCCCACCAGCTCACCGGCGGAATTGATCAGAAAACCCCTGCAGCCTTCCGGTGCCGACATATCTGTCTGTATGATACGGATATTCAGATCGGTCGCGGGGACATTGACGTCGACGAAAGTGACCAGCCCGTATACGGCGCTTCCCGTACGTCCCGTCGGCGCTCCCATGGCGGTCACGGGCGATCCCTGCTGGATATACGAAGAGATACCCATCTCTGCCGGAACGATATCTCCGAACGCCTCGGGGATATCTGCCCTGTTAACTGAGATCACGGCGATGCCGAACTCGGTGTCAGTGCCCCGGATCTCCGCGGGGAGCTGCGCGCTGCCGAACGAGGCATAGATACTGCCGCTCTCGCCGGTCACTTCCACCGGCGTAAGCAGCAGGACGCTGCTGTCGGTTACGGCTATCACCACTCCGAAGTATTCTCCGCTCGTGCTGACAGGCTGATTCAGCCAGCTCTGCTCCTCGTTCCTGACAGTGATGGTCACTATGCTCGAAGCGACCTGCTGTACGGTTTTTCTGCGGGAATTATAATACGCATCCTTCTCGGTGACCTGGGTGAGGATATCATTGGCAACAGACTGAACACTAGGCCTGATACTGTTCCAGAGTTCGTCATCGTCTGCACCGTCATCCGGCTCCGTCGTGGCCTCAGTGGAAGGTTCCGTCGAGGCCTCCGTCGTCTGATCATTAAAGATCGTAATGGCTTCTGATGACGCCTCGGCATTCTCCTTATGTTCCCACCAGGGTTTTGAGATAACGAAAGTCAGTGATGCAACTATACCGAATACCAGCGCAAAGCCTGCAGTAAGGCAGAGCTTTTTCAAAAAGGCTCTGGCCGTGAGCCTGTCTCTCACCGTCTCGCGTATTATTTTCTTTTCAGGTTTCTCATCCATAGACATTTCCTCTGATCATACCCTGACTAAGGTATTATAAATGGAATAAGGAAGTTTGAAAAGAGGGAGCGCCAACAAAATCCCGAGTGCATCCCTCCCCCGTTTATGCTATACTTCATTCATGAACGAAAAAGCTTTCCATACACTTGAATATGACAAGATCCTGGAACGGCTGGAGTCCTATGCGGCAACCCAGGCAGCAAAGGCACGCATTCGCGCTCTTTTGCCGATGAACAGCATCGACGATATACGACGCGCACAGACCGAGACCAGTGACGCGCGCGACCGTATCTCACGCTGCGGCAGCACGTCATTTGGCGGAATACGCGATGTGATCGGCTCGCTGCGGCGTCTGGAAGTGGGCAGTTCGCTGGGCATACCGGAGCTGCTTGCCATAAGTTCCCTGCTGGATGCCGCGTCCAGACTCAGAGCCTACGGCCGCAGGGACGAGACGTCCGAGCCCGATTCGCTCGATGCGCTCTTCTCATGCATAGAGCCGCTTTCTCCGCTCAATTCCGAGATCAAGCGCTGTATCATCTCGGAGGAAGAGATCGCAGACGACGCCAGCCCCGGGCTGAGGCAGGTACGCCGCTCCATCCGGCTCGCCGGGGAGCGCATCCATTCGCAGCTCTCATCGCTGCTCGTCTCCGCATCCTCATATCTGCAGGACAACGTGATCACCATGCGCGACGGCAGGTACTGCCTGCCGGTCCGCGCCGAATACCGTTCGCAGGTCCCGGGACTTATACACGACCAGTCCGGTTCAGGCTCTACGTTCTTTGTCGAGCCGATGTCGGTGGTCAAACTTAACAACGAACTCAAGGAGCTCTCCATACAGGAGCAGAAGGAGATAGAAAAGGTCCTTGCCGGACTCAGCGTACAGGCTTCCGAATACATTTCGGCAATCGAGGCAGACTACCGTGCTCTGACCGAGCTGGACTTCATATTTGCCAAAGCCGCATTTTCTGCCGGCTATCGCGGGATAGCACCGCGCTTTAATGACGGCCGCAAGATCCGCATCAAAAAAGCCCGCCATCCTTTGCTCGACCAGAAGAAGGTCGTCCCGATCGACGTAGAGCTGGGCGGCGATTTCTCGCTGCTGGTCATCACCGGACCAAATACCGGAGGCAAAACCGTCACCCTTAAGACGATAGGCCTGCTCACGCTCATGGGCGAGGCCGGCCTGCATATCCCCGCAGCAGAGGGATCGGAGCTGGCTGTTTTTGACCGGGTATTTGCCGATATCGGCGACGAGCAGAGTATCGAACAGAGCCTGAGTACCTTCTCCGCCCACATGACTAATATAGTCCGCATTCTGGACGAGGCCGACGAGTGCTCGCTTGTGCTCTTTGACGAACTCGGAGCAGGCACCGACCCCACCGAAGGGGCGGCTCTCGCCATCTCCATACTTTCCAGACTGCACCGTCAGGGTACGCGCACCGTCGCTACCACGCACTACAGCGAGCTCAAGCTCTACGCCCTCTCCACCGACGGCGTCGAGAATGCCTGCTGTGAATTCGACGTGGCTACGCTCCGTCCCACCTACCGGCTCCTGATTGGTGTTCCCGGCAAGAGCAATGCATTTGAGATATCCAGCAAGCTCGGTCTCCCGGACGAAGTAATCGACGAAGCCAGAGCTGCTATCGGCGTACAGGACGAGGCGTTTGAGGACGTGATCTCCGATCTGGAAAGCAAACGCCGGAACATGGAGGAGCAGGAAGCGCAGGCAGCTGCCCTGCGCAATGAGATAGAGAAGCTCAAGTCTGACCTTGCTTCAAAGCAGGAGCGCCTGGACGCCCAGCGCGAAAGGATCCTGCGCGAAGCAAAGGAAGAGGCGCGCGGCATTCTCCAGGAAGCCAAGGATTCCGCCGACCGTGCCATCCGTACCATGAACAAAGCCGGCGTCCGTGTCAGCAGGGAGGCAGAGGCAGAGCGGAGCTCCCTGCGTCAGCGTATAGATGCGCTGGACGGGGATCTCGGTCTCAAAGCCGCCCGCAGGAGCAAAGGGCTGCGTCCAGCGGATCTCCACATCGGTGACGGGGTTAAGGTCCTGTCACTTAATCTCAACGGCACCGTATCCACTCTCCCCGACGCAAAAGGCAATCTCTTCGTACAGATGGGCGTGCTTCGCTCCCAGGTGAACGTCTCCGATCTGGAGCTGATCCCTGACGAAGACGACTCCTCAGCCGGTCGTATCTCCGGCGCGGGTAAGGTAGCCATAGCCAAGGCCTCTACTGTATCTCCCGAGATCAATCTCGTAGGTATGCGCGTGGATGAAGCCATGGCAGAACTGGACAAATATCTCGACGACGCATATCTGGCCAGACTGGAGTCTGTCCGCATCATACACGGACGCGGCACCGGAGCGCTGAAATCGGCAGTTCAGACCATGCTCCGTAGGAACAGACATATCGACAGATACCGCGGCGGTGAATTTAACGAAGGCGGTTATGGCGTCACTATAGCCACGTTCAAATAATCCGTCCGCGCAGGACGCATTTAAAAGCAGGTGACAAACATGTCCAAACAGCGAATACTGATCGTAGATGACGACCCGAACATAGCCGAGCTGATCTCTCTTTATCTGAACAAGGAGCAGTTCGAGACCGCGATTGCGGGAGACGGAAGCCAGGCGCTCGCCATGGTGGATTCCTTTGATCCCGATCTGATACTGCTCGATCTGATGCTGCCGGGCATCGACGGCTATCAGGTCTGCCGCGAGATCAGACAGACCCGCTCCACGCCTATCATCATGATGTCCGCAAAGGGCGAAGTCTTTGACAAAGTCCTCGGGCTCGAACTCGGCGCCGATGATTACGTGATCAAGCCCTTTGACACAAAAGAGCTGATCGCCCGCATCAAAGCAGTCCTGCGCCGCACCTCCACCGTTCAGGCCGCCGCGCCTGACGACGCGTCACAGATCGTGCGCTTCCCCGGCCTTGTTATCAACAAAACCAACTATTCGGTCACTCTCGACGGCGAACCTCTGCAGGTCACGCCCAGAGAGCTGGACCTGCTGTATTATCTCGCCTCGTCTCCGAACCGTGTCTTTACCCGCGAGCAGCTGCTCGACCGGCTGTGGGGATATGACTACGTGGGAGACTCGCGCACCGTGGACGTCCATGTCAAGCGACTCCGTGAAAAGCTCGGAGACCACGACGACTGGGCTCTCACCACCGTATGGGGCGTCGGATACCGTTTTGAGACCAAATGAAGAAAAAGCTGCTGCTGAAAACCGCACTCGGATATCTGCTCTTCGCGGCGCTGTCCTTTATCGTGATAGCGACTTTTTCTTACCGCGCCTTTTACCGCAATGACCTGAGCTTCGAGGCTCAGCGCCTGCGCGTGCAGGCGCACGCGATCGCGGACGAGTTCTCGGCGATCTACCGCGGCACTTCACAACCCGGCGGCGAAGAGCTCAGCAAGCTTTACTGGCTGCACGAAACTGAAGGCTGGACTACCTGGATCACCGATGAGAACGGAATCATTATCTTTGATTCTGCAGGCAAACTCATCGGCAGCGATATCCCCGAATTCAATCCCCTCTCCACCAGCAGCTATCTGATCGACGCCTATCCGCAACTCGGCAAAGGCTGGTGCAGCGTATTCTGCACTATTGTTTCGGATCTCAGCGTCAAAGGCTACGTCATTCTCAGTATGCCCACGCGCCCTGTCACGGATCAGGCGTATTCGCAGCTCATCCCCATGCTTACCACCTTCGGGATCATATTCCTGCTGTCGCTGATCATAATCATCATTCAGTATTTTACGGTAATCAAACCGCTGCGGCGCATCACCGAAGGGGCGGACCGGTACGCGCGGCGCGACTTCAAGTACCGGATCAATATGAAAGGGCGCGACGAGATGGGATATCTGGCTGCGACACTGGATGCGATGGCAGGCGATCTGGACGCCTCCGAGGAATCCCAGCGCAAGTTCATCTCGAATATCTCGCATGATTTTCGGAGTCCGCTGACCTCCATCAAAGGCTATCTCGAGGCAATACGCGACGGCGTGATCCCTCCGGAGGAGCAGGGACATTATATAAATGTAGTCATCTCTGAGACAGAGCGTCTCACGGGGCTGACTCAGAACATGCTCCAGCTCAACACTTTGCGCAGCGGTGAGCTGATGCTGGCTTATTCGGATTTCGATATCAATCAGGTGATCAAAGACACCTGCGCAAGCTTCGAAGGCCAGTGCAGGGAACGCGATATCGATTTTGACCTGTACTTCGACGCGGAATCTTCCATGGTCCATGCCGACAAGGCCCGGATCCAGCAGGTCATGTACAATCTGATCGACAACGCGATCAAATTCTCAGGCAACGGGTCCACTATCACTATCGACGTATCCGGGCGCGGCGATCGCATCTTCGTATCAGTCAGGGATCAGGGCATAGGCATCTCACGTGAGGATCTGGGCCGTATCTGGGACCGTTTCTTTAAGACCGATCATTCCCGCGGCAAAGATAAAAAAGGGACAGGTCTCGGCCTGTCCATAGTAAAAGAGATCATCACCGCCCACGGGGAGACCATCGACGCCATCAGCACCGAGGGTTCCGGGACGGAATTCATATTCAGACTGAAAAAGAGTTCTTAGGACTCTGTCCGAGGGTTCTCCCGCGGTTCCGTCAGATAACGCAATCCGTATGACATCTGCACCGTGCGCGCCGCGCCGTCTGTCAGATGCCCTATGACCACTCCATCCGTGATCACAGCATCATCCTCTGCCAGATAAATACGTCCCGAGGTTTCTATCCCGTATGGATCAGTCTCTGTCAGTTCACATATCTCTATAGTCTCCTGCCTGACCGGTATCGCGGCATGCATCACTGAAAGCCCGCTGCCGGCCTCCGCTCCGAGACGCCAGAGCTGCTGATATACCCCGTCGAAACTCTCTGCGGCGCCCTCTCCAAGTCTTTCAAAAGAGCGCAGAAAAGAAGGCGAAAAACGCCTCCTCATCAGCTCGCAGTTCTCACGGGCGATCCGCAGACTGCCGATATCTCCGGCCATGCCGGTCATCACAATCTTCATAAAGCCATTATCAGCTCAAAGTATATATGCGAGCAGCGGCAGTACCATGCACAGGACCAGCAGTCCTACCAGTACGCCGATGATCACTTTTTTGGATCTCTTATCATTAAAGTGAAACATTTTCTCCTCCAGCGGGGCACTCTCCCCTCAGGAAACAGCCTGCGCAGTCGGGCTTCCTGGCTGTACAGATCGTTCGCCCCAAAGTGATTATGTGCATATTATACGATATCCAGTGGTCCCTTGGAAGTACCTTCATCAGATCGTATTCGATCTTTTCAGGATCCTGCTCAGTAGTAAATCCCAGTTTGTTTGAGATTCGCTTCACATGGGTGTCCACCACTATACTGTCCTTGCCGTAGACGTTGCCGAGAATCACATTCGCCGTCTTGCGCCCTACTCCGGCCAACTGTGTCAGCTCCTCTATCGTGTCCGGCACCCTGCCTCCGAATCTGACGCAGATATCTCTGCTGCAGGCGATCAGATTATGCGCTTTGGAGTGATAGAACCCCACGGAATGGATCAGCCTCTCTACGTCCTCCTGATCCGCTGCCGCCATGGCCTCAGCGTCGGGATAAGCGGCAAAAAGTGCAGGCGTGACCGTATTGACTCTGGCGTCGGTACACTGTGCGCTCAGTATCACAGCCACCAGCAGCTGCCATGGATCCTCATGAGTCAGATAGCATCTCGTCTCCCTGCCGTAAGCTTCGTCCAGAAGCTGCATTACACGGAGAACTCTGTTTTTGTCAGGTTTCTTAGCCTTCGGCATACGACAGTTCCTCTAATTCTCCCGTGTGAGCCGCCTCCGCCGCATCTATCATCCGGTTAACCTTGCGCAGTACCGGGATCGCGAGGAATACCGTGATGAAATCAGCAGCGGCCTGCACACTGCACACGCCTTCGGCTCCAAACAGATACGCCATAGGAAAGACTATAGGCAAAAAGCATGTTCCCTGTCTGGATATCGCCAAAAAAGTAACTCCAAAGCCATAGCCGATCGATCCGCAAAGCATATTAACTATAGCGACCCAGCCATGAATAGGCAGAGCCACGCATTGCAGGATGATGCACATCTGCCCGAGTCTCATCATCTCCGCATCCTCCACGGTAAAAAGCCCGATAAGGAATCTGGAGAAAACCCCAATGAGCAGACCCATGGCCGCCATCCCGAGGAAAGCGGTCCTGGATGCAAATCTGAATGACGCCCTCACTCTCTCGTAATTCTTCGCCCCCCATGAATAACCGGCCACAGGCTGAAAACCGTTTCCGAAACCCAGCACGAAGCCAAACGGGAACATCATAATCTTGGTGGAGACGCCGATGGCAGCCAGCAGCGAATCGGAAATGCCTCCCGCTATATTATTCAGGACGACGCCGGCCACTATGGACAGCGCATTGCGCAGAAGCGACGAACCGCCCACCTTGACGACTTCGGTCACTATATCTTTCTCGTAGCTGATCTTTCTGAGTGTAAGTCTGAGCGTACTGTGCTTCAGGACATAAGGGATCAGAAGTATCAGCAGACTGATGCCCTTTGAGATCGCAGTCGCGATGGACGCGCCGGCAACCTCCAGTCCCAGGCCTCCCAGCGTCAGTCCGAATATCTCGACTTTATCAAATATAAAGAAAGGATCCAGAATGCAGTTGAGCACGCCCCCTATACCGATGCCCACCATGGAATACAAGGGGGAACCCTCTGAACGAAGGCTCTGGTTTAGTACAAAGCTCAGCGACATGATCGGCGCCGCATACAGCACATAGTTCGCATAATCGATAGAATACTGCCTGCAGGTATCGGTGGCGCCGAGAAGATTGACAAGCGGTGTGATAAAGATCTTGCCCAGGATCAGGATGACCGTCCCGAAAGCCAATGCCGAAAATGCGCATGTAGACAAAACTTTGGTGGCCTGATCTTTATTCCCTGCGCCGAGAAGTCTGGAGATGTAGCTGGCTGCGCCGACAGCAAGCATCGTGCCGCCCATCATGACTATCATATCCAGAGACTGATTCACGCTGACGGCCGCGGTGGCGTTTGTGCCGAGAGAACTGACAAAAAAGGTATCTGCCAGATTATATATGGAAGTAATCAGGAAAGACAGGATCGTCGGCAGCGACATGCGCATAATGAGCTTGCCTACCGACCAGTTAAGCATCATGCTCTGCCTGTCGGCAGATCTGTCTCTGACCTTTTTTTCTCCCGAATCACCGTTCATTACCTATCTGTCCCTGTATTCCGTTATAGTATGAGATGTACAGCTTTTCGCGCAAAACCGCGCTATTTCAGTATTATGCCGCATCGATAAAAAATATTCAACTTAATAAAACAAAAAAATAATTTTGCTTTTTGAATTATTTGCATAAAAATGCTATAATAAGCATAGGAGGTAAAAAAAGTGTTCAAGGTAAATGATCTGATTCAATACGGAGCGGACGGCGTATGCCGCATCACCGATATCACCGAGCGTGAGTTCAGAGGAAGAAAGATCACCTATTATGTGCTTAGCCCTGTTTTTAACGACAGGTCAACTCTATATGTCCCCACAGACAACGAAGCGCTCGTTTCACGTATGAGATATGCCCTCACAGCGGACGAGATAACCTCCATCATCAAAGATGATTCCATCGGCGATCTGCCGTGGATCGAGAACGAATCCGAACGCAAGACCCGCTACAAGGAAATCATACACGGCGGCGACAGCGTACAGCTCGTTCGTGTAGTTAAGACTCTGTACTCACATCAGCAGGCGCAGAAAGCCGCCGGCAAGAAGATGCACATGTGCGATGAAAGGCTCTTCCACGATGCCGAGCGCGTACTCTACGACGAATACGCCGCCGCTCTGGGCATTCAGCCTGACGAAGTGCTGCCCCATATCATGCAGCTGATGGAGTCCTGACAGAGCACGTACCGGATCCGGCCGGATCACCGGAGATCCGCATTAAGCCTCTTTCCTATCGCCTGACCAAGCCTCACCGGATACTCGGTATCCGAGGCCGAGGCTTTTTTTATGTCCTCATACAGCTCGAGCCTGCCGGGCCTGACCAGCACCACTATAGTGGATCCCCCGTACTCAAACCTTCCCGCCTCATCACCTCTGCGCACCCGGCATGCACCGGCCTCCTCGGTCACGATCCTGCCGACGAGCATGGCTCCGACCTGCATAAAAACTATGGGGCCGAAATTACGGCTTTTTATCACACTGTAGCTTCTGGTATTCTGCACAAAGACCGGAACCTCTTCTGTAGCGACAGGTCTTACCGTATGAAGAATCCCGGAGAGAGTTATCTGTCTCGTCTTCATCCCGCTCTCCGGATAGATATACCTGTGATAGTGTGACGGTGTCAGCCTGTACACGAGGCACAATCCACCCTCGTATATGTCCGCGAGCCTGCCGCTGCGCAGCAGATCCCTCACCGTATACGGCACATCCTTTACCGTCACCACAGATCCCTCGCGGATATCAAAGGCCTTGAGCAGACCGTCGCACGGCGAGATCATGAGATTCTCGTCCGCCTCCACGGTCCTGCTGCCGGGAAGAAGCTTTCTCGTAAAGAAATCATTGAAGCTTTCCCAGCCCTTTGGAGCGACCTCGTTCATATCTATATGATTGGCAAGGATAAAAGGCGGTATCAGCGGCAGCGACTTTCTGGTATCGAGAAACTCTCCGGCTTTCCTGGAGAGAGCCGGAGCTGTAAGAAGCTTTAGCAGCATTCTGCCTGCAGGTTTATCATACAGGAACTTCATTATCCGATCGAACCGCCAAAGATGCACACGCACACGAACACAGCCAGTCCGATGATTCCGATATACAACAGGGCGGGCATGTAGGCTTTCTTCAGTTTAAAAGGCGTAATAAACGCTATGCCTACGAGCATCAGGCAGACCATGTAATAATACCTGAAATCCAACTTAAAGAGCAGATTCACGAGCAGCATGCCGGGAAGTATGAACGCAGCGTTGGTCACGGGAAGTCCCGTAAAGTATTTGCGGCGCTCACCGGTGCCTACGGTCCTCAACTCCTGCACGTCAAAGAATGCCAGACGGATAAGAGCCGCAAGCGCATAGAAAATCATTACCGCCACAAACCACGGTTCCGATCCTCCCATCGCACGCAGGATAGTCGCAGGAAGCACACCGAAGGCAGCCAGATCCGTAAGCGAATCTATGTGCATTCCGAATGCTATCTCGTCATCCGTTCTCTTTCTGGTCCTGGCTACCGTGCCGTCAAACATATCAAAGAACCCGCTCAGCATCAGGCAGATGAGAGCTCCGTGGATATTGCCGCCCACGCAAAAACCGATACCCACCACCGTAGACGCCAGACTCATATATGTGAGCAGTACGGTATAGTTATAAAAACCAATCAAAGCAGCCCATCCTCCTCTTCTTCGGACGACGCAATACTTTCAGCTGCTGGATCTCTCCTGAATATTCCGGCAATCTGTATTCCCATCACCGCTATCGCAGCAACGACCACGAGCACATAGAAGCTGATGCCGCGCGAAAGCAGCACTGCCGTAGTGATCTTTGCCTCGGTAAATATAGGCGTAAAGAGCATCAGAAAAACCGTCTCGCTGATGCCTACCGCGCCCGGCAAAGGCATCAGATCCACGCAGAGATTGAGCAGGCATTGCGTCGCCAGGATCTCCAGCACCGTGTAACCCCTGACCCCAAGTGAAAAATACACCCACAGAGTTATGGAGAGCAGCGCAAATCTCTGAAGTGTAAGTACTCCAAAAGCTTTTAGCACTACCAGCTTGTGCGTCATAAAAAACCCTGCACAGCGATGGTAATTGCTGAGCTTCTCTTCAAACTCCGCAAGTTTTCCGGGAACGTCCTTCACTATATGCATCTTGCCGAGGAGACGTATGCTTCCCTTTATGAAGACATCGGTCAGTCTCCTGTTAAAGAGCAATATAAGCAGAAAGACGATCAGCGCCACGTTAAGTGCTGTTCCCAAAACAGCCAGAAACCATACCGATGAGATCGGTCCGGATATATAGCCTATACCCAGAAGAAACAGAAGCGCCGTTATTATCAGAAATGCAGCTTTATAGAGGACAGTAACCGCGATAAGCACCACGGTTGAGTCTGCCTTCGGCATCCCGTCCCGGCTCATATATATGAGCTGCATAGGCTGTCCGCCGGTGTTTGAGGGAGTGATGGCGCTGAAATAAATCTCTATCAGGGAATACTTGAAGCAACGCCATACTGATACATGTCTGCCAAGAGGTTTCATCAGAACTCTGATGCACCAGCCTCCGCAGAAGACATACACGCCCATAAACAAAAAAGCGACGATCAGCCAGAATTTGGACGAATCCTCAAGCACCCGCATGACCTGGTGGAAATCCCGATCACGCATGATCAGGTAATAGGTCACAAACATCAATACCGCAAGGGTAGATATCTGTACGAGCGTTTTTCTGACACGGCTTTCTTTCATTATGTTCTGTCCTGTTTTGCTCTAATCAAAGCAGGTGGATTATATCATAAAAAGAGAAATAAGCCAACTACAATAACTGCCGTGACAGGAGCGGCTATACCCGCTATCTTAAGTATCTTCTCCTTCCTGCCGGGCAGCGG
Organism: Lachnospiraceae bacterium; assembly: GCA_017445585.1. Lineage (GTDB taxonomy): Bacteria > Bacillota > Clostridia > Lachnospirales > Lachnospiraceae > UBA3774. The sequence goes on along the minus strand of JAFSTX010000076.1, from coordinate 18,049 downwards.
ACCGGCCGGCTGAAGTCTGGGACCGTTATCCCATATCTGTTCTTCGGTATCGTCTTCCTCGTCCAGCCACAGGATTTTGTCTTCTTCGGGCTTTTGCTCATCTTCGCCCAGGAATTTCCTGATATCTCTGCCTGTGATCTCGTCCGCTGTCAGGTCAAAAAGTCCGTAGACCGAGCTGACACACCTCTCATCCTGATGGTCGGCCTTTCGCATGAAGAATGCGGCAAGATCTCTCAAGCCCTTCCCGAAATCAGCGTCCAGACCTGCACATACGCAAAACCACACTTCGCTGCAATCCTGTGATACAAAGACGGTCTGCGGTGTAAGCAGGACATGCCGCTCTGAGATCAGGTACTCCGACAGCTTATCCGGAAGTTCAGCTACACTGCTCATAACGCTTCTGAACTGTCCGTATCCCGCCTGCCGCATCGCAAAGAATCTCTCCAGAGACTGCAGACCGCTGATATCAAAGTAGTACTCCGCTCTCCCGTCTATCACGGAGAAATGCTGCGGCAAAAGTCCGCTTACCCTGTTTTCGTTCAGGATGCGCTGCTCATATCCGTCACCGCCGTCACAGCCCGTAACGACCATATACGAATTGCCCAATTCCCTGACGTAGTTAATATCCATTACTCATCCTCCCGGAATATCCTTCCCAGTCTCATCAAAACCGGGACATTATAAAAAAGCCTGCCGCTCTTCTCCTCGTAGGACACGCTGCCAAACGGCCACATCATCACCGGCTCTCCAGCCTCAGATTCCTCCGGAAAGCTGAAAAGCTTGCCCTCCTCGGTCAAACTGCTCCATTGTTCCTGGACCGCGCGCCTTACAGACGGCACAGACTTGGCGTGAGAACCAAGGACCATCGAAAGAGTGATAAGCGAGAATATCAGGAGCACTGCAAAAGCCATTACAAAACTGGCCTCGACCGTCATTACTCCCGGAGCGCTCCCTGCAGAAAAGTTCAGCCAGTTCCCTTCCACTTCAGGACATACTCTTTTTGCAATTATTGCTGCTGTCATTTTTTTGCCTCTTATCATTTTCTATTTCTGACTTTCAAAACCGTTATTCTTAACATTGCTTTTTCTATCGATGCCGTCTCTTTGCATCGCTGCTTGTTTGTATTGCCGCGGTCCCCTCGCATTACTGCTTTTTCTTTACCTGTTATCCGTCTGCACCTGCGCATTTCGAGCATGGCGGCAGCTCCGTCTCGCTCAGCCTGACTTTGCTGTAGGTCCTCTTCAGCCTGCTGCAGCCGGGATCGCTGTGATATCTGTTCCCGTCGAAGGTAATATATATCGTCGTTCCCTCTCCGCCGCAGTACCTGCAGGGATAATACTTCGACCCGTCCCTGCTGCGAAGGAGTTCTACAGTATCTATATCCGCTGCCGTAACGCGCGGTGCGAGATAGGTGCAGGATTCCGTCACATGATATACAGAGCCGTTCTCCGCGACGTACACGTATTTATCATCATTTTCCCCGTCTTCCTCCGGCCCTCTCCCTGTCCATGCCCTGCGGCAAACCTGCTGCGTGATAAGGAATGTGCCTGTATCCCAGGGAGAAAAAGCCGCCCTCTCAGGGTAAGTGATACGTACGAGTATATCGTCATCCACCGTGGAAAAAGCGCTCCCCATAAACTCCAGATCCATATCTTTCAGCTTTTCTCCAAGCTCGCTCCCGTCAACGATATACCCCGCGCCGGCCATCGCCTCGGCCGCTATATCCATCCTATAGAAAGTCTCCGACTGATTCTGGAGGATCCCAAAGAGGCTCATAAGCGAAGCTGTAACCATGATAAAGACCGACAGTGCCAGCGCCGCCTCCACGGTCACGCTGCCGCGGGCGGCATTCGAAGGCTTCCGTACGTCTTTGTGAACCAGACTGCGGGGGAGCAGACGTTGATCCATTATTCGCGGATATCGACGAGTTTGATTTGTGGTCGGCAGTTTTTTAATATTTAATAACATTTTCGACACCGCAAAACGTACAGAAGTCATCGGATGCCGCCCTCCTCTGACGGCCATGATCTGATCAATAGCTTATCTTCCCGTAACTGAAAGACGAATCCGCTCCGAGGCTGTAGGATATCTCCTCAGGCAGAAACGGAAACAGCGGACCACTCCGGCCAAGAAGCGACACACGGGCTGCATAAATACAATCCTGCATCCTGAAATCCCCGTCTTCCTTCTGTGCATACAGCTGGATACAGTCCATCATCCGATAAGCCAGGGTTTCGGAGCTTCTGATATACAGAAGCAGTCTCATGTAGTCCCTGTAATCCATACCACCCGTATCCGCACTCTCACCAAACCCGGACAAAGCTGCATTTCTGAGGCTCAGCTTCCAGTCCTCCGGACCTTTTATCAGAACAACGTTTCCTCCGCACATCAGAGTTCTTACGTCGCTCACTGCCTCTGCCAGTCCCCACAGTACTTCCAGAATGGTTCTGATGCCGTCTATGGCTCCTTCACCTCCCGCAAACACTGCGATAGCAGCTGCCACTGCTGTGATCTCAGCCTTGTAATCAGAGTGTGTCTCCAGAAAAATGACATTCAGAGCGGTTCTGACCGCTATCAATCTCTTCGCGACAGATGCAAGATTCGCCAGATCCGAGTTTTTGCCGGCAGCCAGATATTCCAGCTCGAGCATTTCCCCGGGCTTATCACGATACGAATTCAAGTGTGTCAGCGCATATTCCCTCAGGATCAAATCATCTGTCAGTGAATGTTCCATCTCTTCTCCCGCTCTGCGGGAGCGCTCATTATCTCCCAGCGAGGACGGCAGGCCCTCGGCGGAGATGGTTTTCTCGGACACCTGCATTACATTATCGCATACTGCCATAAGCAGACCTCTGCGTTTCCAGTTCCACAGATTCTGCGTCATTCCTTCCATTATTTCCAGAGCCTCCGCCGTGCTTACATCCCCTGAAGTTTCTGCCGCATCGTCTCCGTCCGGCGTTCCGTTTCCGCCCGTCTGAATCTCTACAGCGTCCTTTATCCCGTCATTGATGTTTTCCAGAATCGACCCTATACTGTCCAGGTCCAGTTCGCCGTCCGCATTTATCAGGCTCATCGCTCCGACGCTGTCCATCACGCCATCCCATGTCTCAGACAGATCCCTGATCTCCAGGATGAGCCCGCATTCTTTCATATACGTGACCACCGCCTGCATGAAAACCTCCCCGTGGTCATCGGTCATGAGCACATATTTCAGATCTGCGGCCTCAGCCCCGGAGAAAGCCGTCCAGTCCCCTCCGGGGCCATCAGGCATACAGGCGTTGAGCTGTGCGTATCTCTCTATAGTTTCTTTGAATTCTTCGGCGTCTCCCTTTCTGTCCGCAAACATCAACAGCCCGTATCTGTCCCAAACCTGACGGTCATACATGGCAAATGCAGAGGACAGCGACGCATCCGCGGTCACCTGCAGGCGAAGCCTCAGCGCCTCGCTTCTCGCAGCTTCCAGCAGAGTACAGACGAGACTTACGATCAGAACCAGCACAAGGCTCAAAAATACCGTAGTCTGCCCGCGCGAAGTTCTCCGGCAAACCTCTGTGCAGATCTTTCGCACTGCGATGCGCCTTCGTTTCATGAATAGATCGTTCCGGCCTTGCTGTTTATGCTGGAAAAGATATTGCCTACCAGCTCAGTCAGCTGCTCGCGGAATATGATCACAAGCGCTATCAGGACCACAAGGATCAGGATTATCTCCACAACCCCTACAGCCGTTTCATCATTCCAGAATCTTTTTATTCTTTCAGTCATTTCTGTCTCCTTTCTACCAGCGCATGAACGCCGGTATGATCAATATCAGAACTACCATGCCAAAGAGAGCTATCATCGGCAGCAGGAGTCTCGACGAGATCTTTTCGCCCTGACGCCTCGCTATGGTCAGCCGTCCCTCAAAAGCCTCTCTGGCTTCCAGCGACAGAGCTTTTTTAAGCTCTGTCATCCCTCTCTTCTGTTCGCTGACGAGCAGGTTTACCAGACGCAGATAGCAGGGTAGTTCCAGCCTCTCGCCCAACCTCGTCAATGCCTCCTCTTCGGTGTGTCCCTGCTTCATAAGACGCAGAGCCAGATCGATCTCCTCGTACAGAAACCGCCTAAGCTGACGACCCTCCGACAGATCCCGCCTGTAATCTGAAGTCAGTTTTTCCAGTGCGCTCCTCACGGACATCCCGGCTCCTATCAGCACCGAGAGCTTAGCGGTCAGATCGGAAAAATCAGTCTCCAGCTCCAGCTTGCGTCCGGCCAGAGCCTGGCGCCTGCGCTGCACCCTGAGTGCCGGCACGGCCCCTGTTCCGACTGCTGCGAGTATCAGTACAGCTGCCGCCTCGCTCCCGAGTCCTTTGAACACAGCCGTAAGGATGCAGAATATCAGCCCTGCCGCAGCCGCAGTGATCATCAGCTTACGGTCGGCCTGCGCCTCTCCGGCGACGACATCCTCCGTCGGTCTGTCCGGATAGAGAAGCGCAGCTGCCTTGGCTGCTTCCCATTTTCTGTCAAATATCCTGTTCACAGCTTTATCCTCATCATCTTCTCGCCGACACATATCATCAGGACATATACCGCCAGAAATACCGTCATGATCAACCGTCCCGTCAGGCCTTCGTAGAGCGGAGCGACAAAGTCTTTGCCGGTCAGATTCACATAGAGCAGGATCCCCGCCGGCATCAGGCACATGATGCGCTCCTCGAGTCTCTTGGCGGTCATCAAGGTCCGGATCTCCTCACGGATCCTGTTCTTTTCCTCGAGGATGTATACACTCTCCCTGAGGATCGACGGCAGTGAACCCCCGCTCCTCTTAGCCACAGCAAAGACTCCCGCCATATCGGAGATTTCTCTGATACCGCTTCGCTCTCCCAGATCCTTCATTATCTGCTCTATCGTCTCGCCTACGGACAGTCTGCGCCTCATAAGCACGAATTCTCGCGAGAGCAGACTGTCCTCTCCATAGATCCCGGACAGGCTCCGGACTGCCTCCGCAATTCCGCTTTCAGGCGAATACCCGACTCTGATGGCGGCAGCGTACCCTTTCATGCCGTCACAGAACTGCCGGATCAGTTCGTCCTTCCTGCGGTCGCGCAGCGCGCGTTCCATCAGTCTCCAGATCAGCGGAAGCAGCAGCATCCCGGCAGCGGCAGGTATCAGACTTTTGTAAAAAAGTACGGCGAAAATGCAGCTTACCGCAAGCAGTGCCGCTGCGCCCGCGGCCCTTTGCATCGGGTTCAGACGGTACTGCGTATAATCCGTCCCCCGGTTCTGTGTGTGATCCGTCCCAAGGTCCTTCTTGTGACCCGCCCCTTTGTTTTTTTGCATGTCAGCCGCGTCTTTTATCACCGAGGAACCGTTCCCTCTGAACCAGCTTTTCTCCTTCTCTGACATAAAGCTCCCTGAGCCCGATCCTGTCATTCTCATATCCCGTAACCTCCTGGATCGACACGACCACACGCCTGCCGTTTCTGAGCCTGGCCAGATGAACCATCAGGTCCAGTGCCGAAGCTATCTGCGCCCTGATCGCATACAGCGGGAGTTCACCTCCCATCAGCACCATGGTCTCAAGGCGCGAGAGCATATCCGCAGCGCTGTTCGCGTGTCCGGTAGAGAGTGATCCGTCATGTCCGGTATTCATCGCCTGCAGCATATCCAGAGCCTCCGGACCGCGTACTTCACCCACAATGAGCCTGTCGGGTCTCATGCGCAGTGCAGTCCTGATCAGATCCCTGATCGTGATTCTCCCCTCGCCCTCGCTGTTCACGTCTCTGGCCTCGAGTCTGACCAGATCGGGCATGGCAAGCTGAAGCTCCAGAGAGTCCTCGATCGTAATGACTCTCTCGTCCTGCGGGATCGCCCCGGAGAGCGCATTAAGGAAGGTCGTCTTGCCCGAACCTGTGCCTCCGCTGATAAAGATATTGCTGCCTTCTCTTACCCTTTCCTCCAGAAAATCCGCCGTGCCCCTATCCAGACTCCCCAGACCCGTCAGCCTGTCCATGGTCATTGCTTCCCCGGGGAAGCGTCGGATGGTCACTATGGGCCCTTCGGGGGCGATCGGAGGGAGCACGACATTGACTCTGGAGCCGTCGGGAAGCCTCGCATCCACTATAGGCGACGCGGTATTTACGCGTCTGTTCACACCTGCAACTATCTGCTGTATCACATCCTCTAATCTGTCCTGTCCGGAAAAGCATCTGTCCCACCTGCGGATGACGCCTTCCTTTTCGTAGAAGATATTGCGGCTGCCGTTGACCATGATCTCAGTGACGTCCCCGTCCTCGACCAGGGTCTGCAGCACGTCCAGTCTTCTGAACGAATCAAAGATGTCCTTGCGCAGGCTTAATTTTTCGGCCACGGATAGTGCCTGTTCCCTGACCAGCACCCTGTCAATTCCCGTAAGCAGAGTCTCGTCAGCCAGGTCTCTGGAAATATCCAGCTCATCCATAACTGTCTTTTTGTATTTTTCCGTCAGTTCGTCACGATGCATTTATTCCATTCCAAGCAGTTTTGCGGCGATCGCAGCTTCGCTTCCCTCCGGCCAGAGTCCGATCTTTCTTATCTTTTCCACCGTTTCGTCTGTGCAATGCTTTGTCCTCATACGCCATGCGTCGGCCTTTGCCGAAGATATCGCATCATCAGGCAGCGGCATCCATATCTCGCGGCACATTTTCAGCACAGCCGACGGATCCGGCAGCGCGCAGCCCGCATCCACCACGATATTCCTGTAGACGCCCAGATCCCGCAGCGCTTCGATCAGTCCCGATATCAGCATCGGATCCGTCTGTCTGATATCTTCGGGACAATCAGCGCACGCGATCACTACAGCACCGCCGTCACTCTCCGGAAGCATCCCTGTATCCAGCTCTCCGCAGGCAGAGAACCTGTAGAGCAGATCTGACAGTCCGCAGTTGTCTTCGTGACGCAGAAGTTCGTCATGGCCGGGCAGATCGTCCAGACTGATCAGGAGCGTAGGCTGCCTCAGAGCCAGGCGCGAAGCGGCAGCAAGAGCGAGTGACGTCTTACCGCAGCGCCCTAACGGAGAGTAGACTCCTATGATCCTGACCCTGCCCGATCTGCGGGAAGACACGTCATTCCCGGAGAAAGCCGACAGGACCTGCGATATGATCCGTTCTGCCGACTGGTACTTGTATATGGCAGGATACATGTAATCACAGGGTTCCTTCTCTTCAGCCAGGATGAAAGTAGCTCCCTCCGGCAGAGCGGCATCTCCGGTGGAACCGGCAGAAGCTTCAATAAAACTCTCCGACACCACCAGGAGGTCAAATCTGCCGTCGTACAGGTACGACTCGAGCATCTCCGGCTCCGAGAAAGCCATCACTGTAAACCGGCCGGCCTCTCTCCTGTTCAGATAACTGCAAAAAGCACTGATATAACTTTTGTCGGTATCACAGATACCGAAGATCCTTTTACGCATGACACCTCCGGATAGAAACACTGCCTGCTGCAGACACAGCAGGATACCTCGCGGGCAGACCGACTCTTCGGGTACAAAAAGAGACAGTTTGCCTACTGCACAAAAAACACGCGTTTTAGCATGTAAACGGGAATTGAATAAGATAAGATTTTATTCAAGAGGAGGCTCCGGACTGATGCCGGAAGGGCGGAGGGCAGATACCGCGCCCGGGTTCCTCTCTTAGCCTCGAACTGAGACCGTGATGCCATTATATCGGCTTACGCCGATTTGTAAAGTGCTTTTTTTGCATGGACAGATGATTTGCCTCTGGCACGTATCGCGCGAAAAAACGCGCATTTTGGGAAAACGATCCATCGAAAAATATCTTAATGCCTTTTTTCGATGGTAATATTCGATTTTTACCATGTTTTCGTTACATTTTTGTCAAAAGCATTGAATTCCTGCAATATAAATGATAAAATGCACCTGCTTTTCGTAAAATCAGTAAGGAGGTTTGTAATGACTACAAATTCTTATTTTGATAAATTCAACTTATCAAAAGATCTCATGTCGGTCCTCAAGGGCTGCCGGAGCGTATGCTTCCCGGAGACGAAGGAAGAGCTCGAAGAGCTCTGCTACGGGCCCTCGCATTCCGACCGCTATGACGTGACCTATCTGGTCCCGGGCATCGGCACGGTCAAGGAAGTCGACGTTACCCGCTGCAAAAACGGCCCTGTTGTCAATTTCATGGAAGACTACATGCGCAAGCGCGATCCTGACTGCATGCGCATCGGTGATGACCTGCCTACGGACAAGCCGCGTTTTAAAGACGTCTACGGCTATGATTTTCAGGAACTCCGCATGGAGACCTACGAGTGGCTGCGCACACAGCAGCTCATCGTACTCCCCTTCCATGCCGGCGGACGCTACTACGGCTATGACAGCCTGATGATTTGCCCTCAGAATGCCGCTTTCTTTGCGCTCTCCCTGGCGAATATGCAGGGCTTTGTCAGCGTGGATGAGATCCGCAAGGGCTTTACCCCCAGATCGATCATCTATGTGGCTCCGCCCTTCCGTCACACCAAATTCAACGGCAAGCAGGTCGTCGTTCACTGCCGCAGCGAAAAGCTCCACGAAGTGTTTTCCTTTAACCTTTACCCCGGTCCTTCGGCAAAGAAGGGCGTGTTCTCGATACTTCTTGACATCGGCGAGCACGAGGGCTGGATCACCAACCACGCCTCCGCTGCCATGATCGAGACGCCTTACGAGAACGAGGTCGTCTTTATGCATGAGGGCGCTTCCGGAGGCGGCAAGAGCGAGATGCTCGAGGAGATCGAGCGCGAGTCTGACGGACGTATCCTGCTCGGCTTCCACACGGTTTCCCAGGAGAATTATTATCTGGCTGTAAACGAGACCTGTAAGATCCACCCCATTGCGGACGATATGGTCCTCGCTCACAAGGATTTCGGACACAACGACGGCCATCTCATGATCGTCGATGCCGAGGAGGGCTGGTTCCTGCGTATGGACGGCGACGTATCCTACGGCCGCAACCCCGAGTATGAGCGCATCGCCGTCGATCCCAGCGAGCCTATCGAGTTCTTCAGCATGGACGGCGTGCCCGGTTCCACCTGCCTGCCCTGGGAGCACTATATCGAATCCAACGGCAAGCCCTGCGCGAATCCGCGCATGATCCTGCCCAGATACATGGTCAAAAACATCGTTCCTGCGGATCAGCCCATCGAGGTAAATGTCCGCTCCTTCGGTGTTCGCATGCCTCCTTCGACCCTGGCCAACCCCAACTACGGCGTAATGGGCATGCTCCAGATCGTACCCATATCCATCGCCTGGATCTGGCGTCTGATCGCGCCGCGCGGCTTTAAGAATCCTTCCATAGCAGATTCCGGCAACGCGCTCAAGGGCGAGGGCGTCGGCTCTTACTGGCCTTTCTGCACGGGCAAAAAAGTTACTCAGGCGAATATGCTTCTCCATCAGCTGCTTGACTGCCCGAATACTCTTAACGTCCTGATCCCCAACCAGCACATCGGCGCCTACCGCGTAGGCTTCATGGGCGAGTGGCTCAGCCGCGAGTATCTGGCCCGCCGTATCGGCCAGGTCCGTATGAGACACCTTGTGCCTGCCGGCAATCCGATCTTCGGCTACTCTCTCGATGAGATGAAGATCGACGGACAGTACGTGCGTCAGACCTTCCTCCGCCCCGAGCTCCAGAGTAAGCTTGGACGCGAGGGATATGACAAGGGCGCGAAGATCCTTACCGATTTCTTTAAGGCCGAGCTTCCCCAGTTCATGACCGACGAGCTCGATCCTCTCGGCCGCCAGATCATTCAGCTGGTCCTGGACGACGCGCCTCTGGAGGAGTATCTGAAGCTCACTCCCATGGACAACGTAAAGTAACTCCATATATCTCAAAACACCGGCAGACTGAAGCTCTGCCGGTGTTTTTGTTTTTCTTGCAAAACATGCTTATCTTCTATATACTCTGAAATATAGATCAAACCTTTCAAGGAGGCTGAATATGAAGAAAACCGCAACTGTTGTTTCATGTCTGCTTTCTGCGCTGCTGCTTGTCTCGGCTTCAGCCTGCGGCGGCGGTCCCGGAATGACCATTATACAGGACCCCACGGGTTCGGTCATCATACAAAACGGCACGTCCGAGGCTCAGATCAAAGGCGATACCCTGCCCGGAGGCTCAGCATCCACGGTTCCCGCGGCAACTCCCGCCCTCACAGAGGCAGAGCCCGTGATCACGCCCTCCGAGGTGTCTCAGGTGAGCTTCTCGTCCTACTCCGATCCGTCGGGGTATTTCACGCTTGATCTTCCTCAGGGCTGGCAGGTCAAAACCGGTCTTAAACCTAACGGCGCGGTCGATCTGATCAGCTACGCCATCACCGTCTACGATCCCCGGGTCCCCGACCGCATGCTTTACTTTAACTTAAACACCTCAGGCATGGTAAAATCCCAGGAGGCGCACGACTGGCACGTGAATAACTACGGGCCTCAGTCGTTTTTCGCACAGGGTCCCATCGTGACCGATTTTACGACGGAAGCCTATTTCGACGGGATGAGCGGCTGGTACGGCTACTCTGATTTTACACTCATGGAAAATCTCGGTCAGAGCGTGCTCGGCGGCGACATCATCTCGGCCAGAGCTGTCTCGGCAGCGACCGGGAACGAGATGGAAGGTCTCTTTACAGTGACGCTCTCCGACGTTCCCATGATCGTTCAAAGAAATCTCTGGGATTACAGCGCGGGGACTTTGGACGCCGGCACGATGGCGGCCTACGACGTCATCATGGAGACAGCTCCTACCGATGAATTCACCAGCTGGGCGCCGGTCCTTGACCGGATCCTGGGCTCGATCAATTTCACGCAGAGCTTTATGACCCAGCGTCAGCAGGCCTGGGCGCAGGTCAACAGGACCTCGCAGTACATCATGAGCGTAAACAGCGAGATAAGTGATATGATCATGGATACCTGGGAAAGCAGCAGCCGTACCTACGATGTCATTTCTCAGAAGGAGCATGACAATATTATGGGCTACGACCGCATATACGATACCGAGCGCGGCGAGTATTATCAAGCCGACTCCGGATTTCTGGACGGCTATACGGGCAGCCGCTATGAGCTGGTCACCGATGATGCAGGTTTTTTGGCACCGGTCTCGGGCGTAATCAACTGGAAGTAGCTCCTTCACCCAGTCAAAAAAACACCGCAGGCCCATCCTGCGGTGTTTTTCAGTACTGTTATTCAGCAGATCTTATCTCTCGTGCACCCTCTTGCCTGCATTTGCCTCGAGGTAGTCGAGCAGCTCGCCCGGATCCTCAAAGATGCCGTAGAGCTTGTCGGTGCCGTAACGGAGAAAACCCTGCCGGTCGGCTGTCTTCATGACCAGCTGCATGGGATCGTAGTAGCCGTTGGTATTGTAGAGCGCGATCGGCTTATCATACTGCCCCAGCTGGATCAGAGTCAGCACCTGGAAAAACTCATCAAACGTTCCGATACCGCCCGGAGTCACGATAAACGCCTCCGCAGTACTCTCCATGATATCCTTGCGCTCGCTGAGTGTGTAAGTATATATGGTCTCGTTCGCCTCTTCAAAAAGCTGCTCGATTCCTTCTTCCTTAAAAAACCTGGGCACGACGCTCGTGACGTGTCCGCCTCCCTCGTGCACACCTCTGGCCGCAGCGCCCATATTACCGACTCCCCCGCCTCCGAAGACAAGCTTGTGTCCGCGTCTGGCCATCTCATGGCCAAGCTTCTCTGTAGCTTTTATATAACTCTCACCGATTCTGTCACTGGCAGCGCCATATACACAAATTACCATACTGTTACCTCCTTCTGATCAATACTACGGACGTCGGGCCCACTGCGGCAGACCCTAATCGTCCTCCAGCAGTCCATTGTAGATATCTCTCCGGCTGCAGCCACGATCTGCAGCCATTTTCTTCATTGCTTCCTTCTTGTCAAGTCCCCGGTCCAGATACAGCTGCAAATGATCTGCCAGGCTCATCTCCTGCCAGTTCGACCGGGCTTCTTCGGCGGCCTTAGCCATATCCATTCCTTCCAGAACCAACACGAATTCACCCTTCGGTTCCTGCTCCTCATAGAGCGCTGCGGCCTCAGACAGAAGCATCAAAGGCGCTTCCTCGTGCACCTTGGTAAGCTCCCTGCATATGCATATCCTGCGGTCGCCCAGAGTCTCCAGCAGCAGCGCCAGCGTCTTTTTCATACGGTGAGGCGCCTCATAGAGCACGATTGTGCGCTCTTCTCTGCACAGTCTCTCAAGCACCGCTGCGCGCTCCGTATTATCAGATGGCAGAAAGCCCTCAAATGCAAAGCTTCTTGCGGAAAGCCCGGACAAAGTCAGCGCAGTGATGACAGCTGACGGACCCGGCAGAGACGTTACAGGGATGCCCTCGGCCTTGCAGAGACTCACCATGATCTCTCCGGGATCCGAGATGGCAGGCGTCCCGGCGTCGGTAATCAGCGCTACATCCGCGCCATTGCGCAGCTTTGCCAACAGCACTTCCGCCTTCTCGTGTTTATTATGCTCGTGATAGCTTGTAACAGGTACACTGACTCCGTAGTGATCCAGCAGTATACGGCTGTGGCGGGTATCCTCTGCCGCTATCAGATCCACGGCCCGCAGGATCTCCACGGCCCTGTAGGTAATGTCCGCGAGGTTGCCGATGGGGGTGGCCACGAGATATAGAGTTCCTGTACTTTTATCCTTCATAGGTATCTCCGTCGGTTCAGTTCTCGTATATATCACGGACCTCCGCGGTATAATTGCCCTTCGCGTCACAGATTATGAGAGGCGGCTCGCACCTGAGCCATGCGCCTCCGCTCCGGCTTCCCTCCACGAGGACCATCTTCGCCTCGTCGTCTTCCCTGGGGAAAACAAGTCTCATACGCTTCGGTTCCAGATGATATTTTCTCATCAAAGAAAAAATCTCGACAAGTCTGTGCGGACGATGGATCATATAGAATCTGCCGCCGCTCCTGAGGCACGCAGAGCTTTCTCTGATCACATCTTCCAGACAGCACATGATCTCGTGCCTGGCTATGGCCTTTGCATCCGACGGATTGGTCAATCCATGATTTTCATTCATGTATGGAGGATTCACGGTGATCACGTCCCGGCTCCCCGCGCCATATATCTCCGAAGCTTCCTTCAGATCACCGCAGGACACTGTGATGCAATCCTGCAGGCCGTTCAATTCGACGCTGCGCCGCGCCATATCCGCCATGTCAAGCTGTATCTCCAGCGCGTCGTACTTCGTTCCGGGATATCTCGCTGCCATCAGTATGGGGATCACTCCGGTCCCGGTCCCCAGATCGAGCACTCTTTCGCCGGGCTGCGCAGCAGCAAAAGCCGAAAGCAGCACAGCGTCCATCCCAAAGCAGAAACGCTGCGGGTCCTGGATTATACGGTATCCGTTCCTCTGCAGGTCATCGATTCTCTCACCCGGTCTGATCAAAACGCTCATGGGTCCCGCTCCGGCTTACTGTGAGCCGCCTTCGGCATGATCATTTTTATGGTTTCTTCTGTGAAAAGGCCTGTGCGGACGTTTGTTTTCGCCGGATCCTTCGCCGTCGCCCCTGCTGCGGCGCTCGCCTCTGCCGCCTTCGGCTTTGCTCTGGCCGCCGACTGCATCTTCGGCGCGGTGACCGTTTCTTCTGCCGTTGGTATTCCTACCGCGGTCTTCGCCGCCGGTTCTCTCACGATTCTTCTGATGTCCGTCCTGGCCGCCCTCCGTAACAGCTCCGTTATCATGGTGCTCGCCTCTCCCGCGGTACCTGCGGTCGCGTCTGTTGCGGCGTCTGCGTCCGGTTTCCTCTTCCTCGGCAGCGCTCTCCTGCTCGTCAGCTTCTTCCATGGCCTCGAGAGCAGCCAGATCCGCATCGCCGGCTGCGGTCACATCGTTCTCTTCTTCGGGTTCGACTCCACCCTTACGTTTGAAGCGGAGATCGGCCGCATCATATTCACGGATCTCGGTCTCGTCTTCGCTCAGCGAGATTTTGACCTTAACCTTCTGACGCAGGACGTTAAGCTCGGTGACCGTTCCCTTAAGGCCCTCGAATTTATCGGTGACAGTCTCTCCCACTCTGGGCAGCTGGCTGTTAAGAAATTCGTAAGTATCCTCCTCGTACTTGAGGCAGCACATGAGTCTGCCGCACACACCTGAGATCTTGGTGGGATTGAGAGAAAGGTTTTGTTCCTTTGCCATCTTTATCGAAACTGATACAAAATCATTCAGATATCCGGCGCAGCACAGGCATCTGCCGCAGCAGCCGATCCCTCCGCGTATCATAGTCTCGTCCCTCACGCCGATCTGCCGCAGCTCGATCCTGGTTCTGAACATGGACGCCAGATCCTTGACCAGCTCACGGAAATCCACCCTGCCGTCAGCAGTGAAATAGAATATCACCTTGCTTCCGTCAAAAGTGTACTCAGCTTCTACGAGCTTCATCTCCAGCCCGCGTTCTTTGATCTTTTCTTTACAGCGCCTGAAAGCCTCGGCTTCTTTTTCCTTAAAAGAAGCGGCACTGGCTATATCCTCCTCAGTAGCCCTGCGGATGACCTCCTTGAGCGGGAGTACGAGCTCCTCGTCATCCACCTCGCGGTTGCCGGCAACCACATGACCCATCTCGCGGCCTCTGGCCGTTTCGACTATGACGCGGTCACCTCTCTCATATGTGCCGCCTGCCGGTCCAAAATAATACAGCCTGCCCGAGCAGCGGAATTTAACTCCTATAACTTCTGACATATTCTCTCCTGTCCGGATCTCTGGATCCGATAGATCATTTTTCCCTCAGCAGATACGCCATATCGTTCAGCGCGAGATTTTTGTTCACTCCCGCAGCCACCCGGCCGCAAGCGGCCCTGACTGCATCCAGCATCGAGAGCAGCTTCTTTTCGCCGAGCTGTGCCAACCTGCCTTTGCCACCGCGCCCGCACTCCACGAGCGCATCCCTGTATATTTTATTTATTATACCAAATATTTCGTCAAATGTCGCTTTTTCAGAATCACTAATTTGCACGATCTCATTGGCGAGTCTGATCCCTCCGGCCATATCGGAGAACGGCAGCGCCTCTGCTATGTCGGCTATCTGCTTTACGGTCTCCTCCGGCAGATCCTCGCTTCTCTCTCCCTCTCCTATCTTAAGGATCAGGCACCTGGAGCGTATGGTCTCGAGCAGCATGTCAGCAGCGGAAGATAAAAGTATAAAGATCGCGTATTCCGGCGGCTCTTCCAGAGTCTTAAGCAATATGTTCTGACCCTGTACATTTATCAGATCCATTTCCAGCAGATAGATCTTATAAGGCTTGGCATAAGGTTTCAGCACCACATTGTCGCAGACCTGGCGCCTAAGCTCAGACGCCGAGATGAGATTCGGCTTCTCGTGCTCGATCCTGATGACGTCGGGATGATCGACCGTCCCCATAAGCCTTGCGACAAACCGCTCGGCCACCGCCCGGTCCTCCGCGCAGACTGCGCCGTCCAGCAGTATGGAATTTGCCACCCTGCCGCTGCCGGCCATGGTCAGAAGATATTTTTCAAGTTCATTTCTTGTCATTTCTCACCGTTCTTCAGATTCACGATCATAGTTCGGATCTCTTCGATGCACGCTTGCAGATCAGAATTGTCATATCGCTTTTCTATGCCTGCCGCCGCGAGATTATCTTCGGAAAAGTCCTCGCTGTCCGCCAGAAATCTCCTGCACATCTCGGCATATTTGGGCACCCCGGCCTGTTCGCGCCTGATCGCGCGCATCAGCCTCTCTCCGTCCTCGACCTCCACGTACAGCGGAACGATGTTCTCCGCTCCGTAGTACGCTTTCATTCTGATATATGCGGACAGCACGCCCACCATCAGGTAATCTCCGGACGAGAGATCTATCTGCCCGTCATCCACAGTGGCGTAAGTCCACGGACCGTAGACGGTATCATATGTTCTCTCTTCTATGATCCTGCCGTCGGCCTCGAGCTGTGAGAGACGCTCCGGTGAGATGAAATGATAGTCCTTTCCGTCCGTCTCTCCTGCTCTCATGGGTCTCGTTGAATACATTACCACACCCTTAAGCGACAGTTCTTTATCATTTATAAGCTCACGGTATATGCTGTCCTTACCGGAAGCACTTTTACCCATGACATAAAAAATCCTGCCCATTTCACCCTTATCCTTCTATGTTTATGAAAAAAAAGCAATATCAGATATTGACACTCAAAACCACGTTTTTACGCGATCTATCGACATTAAATCGTTTGATTTTTAAAAAAATACTTCAGAAAGCAAAGAGTTTTCCACAAAAAACGGCTTTTTTATTCACTTATCCACAGGCGTTTATGCATTTTAAACATGGACCTGTCAGGCGCCGCGGCGCTTTACGATACATGTATGCGTCTGTTCCTCGATCGATCCGTAAAGATACTTCTGGGCATTGGTCCCTCCCCCCAGAAAGATCTCCTTCTTGCCTTTTTCCACGAGCCTGCACAAAGTATAATTATATATCTGCAGTCCTGCGGAGTAATGCGCGAACTCCTGATCATAAGAAAAGTTCTCTGCGTTGACGATCTCGCACTGCTCGCATGTGAATCTGACTGCTATCACCCGCTCACCGAGCATGAGGGCGTAGGCGTTCGTCACATGATAGAATGAGAGATACTCAGCAGCGGACATCGGATAGTCGCGGTTATGCGAAGCTTTTTTAAATCGAAAAAAAGTCTCTACCAGCTGCTGCGGGATCGCATCTCCTTCATACTCAGCAAAATGCGTCTCACCGTAATCCTCGTTAAGCTGTTTGAACCGCCTGCGCAGATTCTTGCGCTCGTGACGGTGCAGCCGCTCCATGAGCTCGTCCGCCGTCGAAGGGAATATCACTCTGAAATGATTCGTATCCCTGACCTCTCCGACCCTGCCGTAAGTCTGCTCAAAGACCACTTTTTTTATCTCCGGATGATCGCGCAGGACCGCTTTTGCAAGCAGACTCAGTGCCCTGTCCGGAAGAGGCATGAGCCTCACTGCAGGCCTGGCTTCCTCTCCCTTGAACGTCACCTCTGCCTCGTATTTCTGCCTGCCGCAGATGATCAGATACGTCTCGTAGTCATCAGTATACAGATCCGGTCTGTTATATATATAGTCGGGACCCGAGAATAATTCCGGATCGAAAACGGTCCTGACGCATTTATCAAAAATATGCCATTCCATCAGCCTTTTCGCCGCCTTATCAGTTTTCAGCCATTAAGCTCTATCATCTCGTCCACGTTTCCGATCGCATAGGAGGCAGGAGACTCTGTGCTTTTTTCGAAAAAATCCGGCATCGAATGCACTCCAACCGCGAACCTTCCCAGCAGCGGACGCCATTTGCCATAGGCTGCGCATGCTTTTGCAAAGACTTCCTTTGTCTGCCGGTCAGCCATCTTTACTCCAAGAGCCGCCTCTTTGTGAGTCTCCCGAAGTCCGAATACACAATACGGCTCCTGATAGAGCTCCAGTCCCTGCACAAGCCCGTTCTTATAGGCGCTGACAGCCGCACATCCGAGCGATGTATGGTCACTATGCTGCTCAGGGCCCCCGTAAGGCGATATGGTGCGCAGGACGAGACGATCACCGTCTTTGACTCTAAAGGTGCTCAGAAAGCCTTTCAGGACGCCGTAGGCGCCATCTGTATCCATCTCTCCGTCTCTGAGCCGCTCTTTTGGAAAATGTATATTTGCACGGCTGTATCCGATCTGCCTGCAGCTGTCCGTAAACTCCCTGTCTCTGGCTGCAACGAAACGTTCCCTGCTCATCCTGTAGTGGTGAGTACCGCCGTGGAGACTGCACTCCCTGCCGTTTGCGAGGAGCCTGTGCACTCCGGAGGCCGACCCATCTGTAAATATCAGGACATGATTCTCTTCGCCCCTCTCTCGGATCGAGGCGATAGTTTCTACTCCGAGCGTAATCAGCTCATCATCCTGATGCGGAACAAGATTCAAAAAAACAGTACTCACGGTACGGCCTTTCCTTAAACGCAGTGTATTATATAATTATAAATGGCATGGGACTAATAAGCAATAAAAAATGCCCAGGGCCGGAATCGAACCAGCGACACGAGGATTTTCAGTCCTCTGCTCTA
>JAFSTX010000009.1 GCA_017445585.1 Lachnospiraceae bacterium | reverse complement strand
TTGTGCGAAGCCTCTTGATCTCGCCAGTCAGATATTCCCGCTCCTTATTTCCGGGAGCCAGTTCCTTGCTTTCTTCTGTAACAGGGACAAATTCCACGAAGATCACGACCTTGCATCCGCGATCCGAAAGGGATTTCAGGAAGTCCTCGGAAGTGACCTCGTGAATATTCTCTGTCGTCACCGTGACCGACGCGCCAAAGATCAGTCCGCGGCGGTCCAGCTCCTCCATATTGGCAATCAAGCGGTCATAGATGCCCTTGCCTCGTCTGGCGTCCGTGATCTCACGTTCGCCCTCAATACTCATTACCGGGAGAAGATTCCGGCAGCGGTCAAAGAGCTCGAAATACCGCTCATCCATAAAGGTTCCGTTCGTAAAGATCGGAAACATGATGCCCGGCTTCTTTCCCGCCGCCTCGATGACGTCCCGCCGAAGCATCGGCTCACCGCCTGCGAGGAGGATAAAGCTGATCCCCAGCTCGTCCGCCTCGTCAAAGATCCGGGACCACTCCTCATTAGTCAGCTGACTGACCGGTTCCGCATCAACTGTAGCGTGGCTGCAGCGCGAATAGCAGCCCGCGCAGTGCAGATTGCATTTGCTGGTAATGCTGGCGATCAGGAAAGAAGGGACATGTACTCCCTCGTCTTCCAGCTTTCTGCGGCGTTTCGACGCCGCCTTGCCTGCGGCGGCAAACTTCAGCATAAAAGCGCTTTCCCTGGGATTCTTTAAGGTTGCCCTGATGGCATCGGCGATGACAGTCTCCACGCCTTTCGTCAGGTATTCCTGCAGATCAAAGTTGTTATCTGTATTGCTCATATATGTTTCTCCACTCATATCAGGCCATTTCTTCCCTTTTCCTTCTCTTCTTCTGAGACACATGGAAGAGAAGGCCGGAAGCGGCCGAGCCGAGCAGAATGCCCGCACCTCCTGAGAGAGCGAGGCTGCCTGCAGTAAAGACGGAGCCGGCTTTGCTGACATCGCTTTCCGCAGCCTTCTTATAATACGCATAAATGCTCTTCGCGCTTGAGTTCCAGACGTAGAGCGTATTGTTGATGTTCTCTGCCGCGCCTACACCGAACATGTAACGCGGTATGGGTGTATAATCGACTTTATAGTAATCCTTGAGATCCTTCCAGGACAGGTAAGTAGTAATCGCGACGAGGATGATCAAAGCCACGCCGATACCGGTGGACAGTTTGTTGCAGAGAGAGCTTTTAGCCTGAAGCCGTCCGGCAAACGCCTTCGCACGTACTGATGCTTTTTCTGCAGCTATCAATTTATCATTGACTTCCATCAAATTACTCATATAGTAATTTGTAATTTCCGGATTATCCCCTTTTAGAATTGAACTATTTACCATTTTCAGCAGTGAATCCACCGACTTTTGGCACTGTGCCACACGCGCAGAACACGTTTTTATCGCACTGACAGCTGTTTTGAGCGCTTTGCTTGTATGGATCGTTATACCTAACGTAACTGCAAAAGCCAAAGCGCTGGCGGCTGTAACACCAATCATGGCATAGGTAAGCGTGCTCAGATAACCATTAGTGTCAACTGCCAGGTCCTCCAATGCTCTCGTACGGATAGCGTCACTGGTAAGTCCGACGCCGCCCGGCTCATAAATAGCCCTGTTAACGCCGTCATAGATGGACACGGTCTCCAGTTCATCATACGAAGCGTCTTTATATCCGTCTCCATCCGTGATGCCGAGTTCTACCAGGTCTTCCAGTGTCAGAAGCTCGAGACCGGCTCTCTGACCGTCGGAGAGGGAGGCAACGATGGGATAGAGCTGTGTGATATCTTCATCGATCACATCATAAGGCATTGTAAACAGATCAAGAAGTGTTCCGCCTTCCGCATATTCGGTGCTTTCCAGGTATTCCCTGCAGGCTGCATCCTTCACGGCGTTAGAGAGAATTTCCGCGTCGGTACTGATCTCAGCGACTGCCTGCAGATATGCCTCCGTCTGCTCCTCCGTGGCAGTCTCAAAATCATAGCTGTCAATGACAGCATTCTGAGCGGAATAATCCTTGTTCCCAAGCTCGTCTATGATTGCCGCCGCCTCGTCATAATTTTCCAGCTGTTCCCGGATATTGACATTATATCAGATACCGGTTACAGAAGGGATACAAAATCGCTCTCCAGACAAAGACTTCGGAGAATTTGCCGCATATGTGCCCATTCGGAAGAAGGAGACAAAAAAAGCCGGAGCACTGGGTAAGTGCCCGGCTATGCAATGTCAAATAATTCATTTCTATATTCCTGTCAGCAAAAGCTGTATCTGAAGCCGCTCTATTCTGCGGCCTCCCTTATTTCCTTGCCAGCACGGTGATCCAGAGCTTTGAAGAATGGTGATCCGTCCGGACCTCAGAGAACCCTGCAGCCTTCAGCGCCGCCGTAAGCTGCTCCGCCGTATAGC
>JAFSTX010000075.1 GCA_017445585.1 Lachnospiraceae bacterium | reverse complement strand
TGGACAGATCGCTGGCAAAGGCGTTCTTCCTCCAGTCGATGTCGTCAGAACTGTCATAGAAGTTCATCTGATGATATGTACCGTCCGCGAGCTTGTACATATAGTACCAGCCGTTATTGGCCTGAGTGCCCCACTTTGAGACGTCAGCACTCTGAAGTACACCTATAAGCTCTTCACCGGGTTCTGCAGCACCGCTGCCGCTGCTCACGGACTTATAGACCACCGAATACTCGTTGATCCAGGCCTGGCGCTGCGCACTCATATTCGTGCTGTAGAACTCCACATAGACCATCTGGTCCTTCTTTACCGTAAGCTGAAGCTCCGTCAGAGTCATGGCTCCGGAAAGCGTGCCGGTCTGGGTCAGGGTCAGGCTGTCCGCGCCGCCTATCTGCTGCAGGGTCCCGCCCACATAGACCTGCATGTGCATATCCGTGGTACTGTGGGTCTGCATACGCAGAGTGATCTCACCTGCAGCAGGCGCTTTGTAGGCAAACACGGGACGAGTCGCGTTTTCACCGTAGAATACTGCTCCCTGCTGGATAAAGAACATCTCGACCGTGGTGGACAGATCGCTGGCAAAGGCGTTCTTCCTCCAGTCGATGTCGTCAGAACTGTCATAGAAGTTCATCTGATGATATGTGCCGTCCGCGAGCTTGTACATATAGTACCAGCCGTTGTTTCCCTGAGTGCCCCACTTTGAGACGTCAGCACTCTGGATCCTGCCGACGAGTTCCTCCGCAGGATCGACAGGATCTTCGTTCTCATTGATCGAATTATAGACCACCGAATACTCGTTGATCCATGCCTGACGCTGCGCACTCATATTCGTGCTGTAGAACTCCACATAGACCATCTGGTCTTTCTTTACCGTAAGCTGAAGCTCCGTCAGAGTCATGGCTCCGGGAAGCGTGCCGGTCTGAGTCAGCGTCAGGTTGTCCGCGCCGCCTATCTGCTGCAGGGTCCCGCCCACATAGACCTGCATGTGCATATCCGTGGTGCTGTGGGTCTGCATACGCAGAGTGATCTCACCGGCAGCGGGCGCTTTGTAGGCATAAACGGGACGGGTGGCATTTTCCCCGTAGAACACTGCCCCCTGCTGGATAAAGAACATCTCCTGAGTAGTTGACAGATCACTGGCAAAAGCATTTTTTCTCCAGTCGATGCTGTCAGAACTGTCATAGAAGTTCATCTCATGATAGCTTCCGTCAGCGAGCTTGTACATGTAGTACCAGCCATTGTTGTCCTGAGCACCCCATTTTGTGCTGTCAGCAGTGATCGCGGTTCCGGTATCCACTGCCTGCGCCTTTGTCGGCGCGATCGCGCAGAGAAGACCCGCAATCATGCACACAGACATGATCAGTGACATCAAACGTTTCCTGATTAAGACCTTCATAGTGCAACCATTCCTTTCTGTAAATACATTTATCCTACATATACTCTGGGATCTCCCCAAAAAGCATAATCGTATGCACTTGTAGCCCCGCTGTCCGTCTGAAGCGTAAGCAGGATGCTCTTCCCTGCATACTCCGACAGATCCACGCGCATCTCCTCAAAGCCTCCTGCGCCGATCTTGCGCATCGAGGATACCTCGACGCCGTTGACCTGCACAGAGAAGACCACCCCGTCAGAATTTGCAGAACCTCTTCTCATGGCCGGCGCTCCGCTAAAATAAACCGACCGGTTCTGAGGCAGAACAAGCAGGTAATTCACCCTGGAGACCCCGCTCTGAGGCGGATGCTGGAAGAGTCCGTATCTCAGTTCATAATTCGACTCAGCCACCATCTTTTCAGGGACAAAGCTGCCGTACGGCGATATGGTCTCTCCCGAGGCCATTTTCATAACTGCCACAAACGGAGTCCGGTTAAGCTCGAGGACGCCTGACAGGCTGCGTTCTCCCTGAAGCAGGAATACCACATCTCCGATGTCCGACGTGATCCTGTACAGATCATCGCCTGTCTTTTCGTAAAAAGCTTCTCCCGTATAGGATACGATACCCTTTATCTCCTTTTCGGTCTTGAGCGTATAGCTGACCAGCCGCGTCACATTGCCCATATTCTGGACTACTCTCGGAGAAACCATATGACATGAGTCATTACGAGGCGTGGGACCTGTATAACACTCTACGCGTATCGTGACCGTACTTCCTTCAAAAGCCGTCAGATCCAGACTCACCGGAATGCCTATCTCATTCCTGCATGTGACTTCCTCCGTCACCATACCGTTTCTGGCCTCATCGCCTTTTTCCCAGGCATACACTCTGAAGATGACTCCGTCACTGCCGGCTGCACTCTCGGCGGTAGCCAGCTGGAACGAAGCCTCAAAGAATGCATTGCCCACTACTTCGAGTGCAACGTCCGCTTCCATCCATGTATATCCGATCGAATCCTCCTCAGTCTGCCAGGGCGGATGGAACATGATCCGATCTCCCATGTGTCTCACCTGTCCCTGTGAGGGGAGTGTGATCCAGAAGGAATGAATCGATGAAAACGGCTCCACTGTATGCTCATCTCCGCTGTAGAGCACCTCTCCGGCTCTGATTTCTCCGTCGTATCTGGTGAAATCCTCAACTCTCTTGTTCGAGGGAACGATCTCCTCAAGAGCCACGGCTGTATATCCTTTTTCAGCCAGGAAACTGCTGGTGGTCAGATTGTCCTCCAGTTCGAGAATATGCGTCGCGTTATCATCGCGTTTTCTCTGAGAGAGCATGTACGACGACTCGGTACGCAGGCCCTTGAGTCTGGTCTCGTCATACAGAATCCACCCGCTCAGATCCCTGTCGGTGCGGTAGCTTTCCACTCCCTGTACGAATACCGACGTGGGCTCGTTTACAGCAGCATCAGGATAGAAAGAGAGGTCCTCATCGGTGGCTCTCCATTCGGCCACAGTGCCGTCTGTGAGCACCCACGACATCACGGCGTCCTCGCCCCACTCGCCCGTATTGATCACAGGCGAATTCTTCATCCTGAAACGGGCGTCGTCCAGGACCATTGTAAATACCTCCGAGGGCTCAGTCAGAGAAAGCACTGACTCACGGTACAGACAGGGGATCAGACCTGCGGCAGCGTTACCCGCGCGGTACCATGCCAGATAATAATCCCGATTCTCCTCGTCAGCAGTGGGAAGCGCGGGATAGTGATACTGCCTGGCATAATCGTCAAAGAGATAGGTCACCAGAGGCACTATCTGTTCAAAATACTCATTTGACCAGGACTGAGCGTTGCTGTCCAGTCCGTATACGTGCTGCTGCAGAAAATCCGCATAGCGCATATTGTATTCGTTTATTCCTTCTCCGCTGAAAGCAATCCCGGGAAGCGCCTCGGCCAGACGTCTCTGAAGCTCCACGTTGCCCTGCATGGTAGTCATCCCGTTCACATAGCCGCGGCCGTCATTGAAGCAGATCAGGCTCTGGTCCAGATGGATGCAGTCCGCTCCCGTCTCACGGATCATTTCGGTATATATATCCACCAGCAGATCCTGCCATTTCACGGAAGCCTGATTGATCTGTCCGAAGCGGTAGTCCACGCCGTTTGCGGTATAACCCTCCACGATCGTTTCTCCGGTAAAAGCATCCAGACAAGCCTCTTCGCTGATGCCTTCCTTCCACTCCTCAGAATCGAAAGCACAGCCCAGCATATTGCAGTGAAGGCTGACGCGGAACCCCAGTGACCTGGCGTATTTTATCAGATCGACTATACCTGCCTTAGGAGTATAGTCCGGATACTCGGTATCATACGCGGCCCTGCGCCATCCGGGGATCTGGATCAGCGTCTTTGACGGATCCACTTCCTTTGCAAGCATGACAAGCTTGTCTTTGCTGTCCAGATCGTCCATCCATACCAGCTGGATTTCCCTGGCCCATTCCGGCTCGCGGGCATTAAGCTCTCCCAGGCGGAAGGTTTCGTCGAGATACTGCCTGTAGAGATCGGCACCGTCCTGCCAGGTCCCCTTATAGGGGATCATCTTCCAGACTACCGTCTCGAAACCTGTGTACTGCGTAAAAGGAGCCTGAGGAACTGTCCTGATCTCCAGAGTGAAGTTCTCTCCGTCGTTCGTGATGTTCAGGCCCTTGAACTGTGTCCCGTCATCTTCAGCCCGGACCAGCATGCCGCCGCGTTCTCCCTGGATCAGGAACATCTCTGCCTGCCATTCTCTCGGATATGAGATATAGGTGCGCTTGTCATAGATCTCGGGATGATCCGCATCCAGACAGATCCCGTTCCAGGCGGGAATGATAACGCTGTACTTCATCGGTACGGTCAGTTTCCATGCCACGGCCGAAATGCCGCCCTGACCGGCGGAAAGGTTCTGGACAAGCTCCATCGACCCGTCGTCCATGGCAGTATATACCGTCTCGAGAGTCCCGTCGCCGCCCGATATGCTTACCGAAGCTTTCTGATCCTCAAATGCGGATCCGTACGTCATGGATTCAGTGATCCGTTCTCCCTCTCCGTCGAGCCAGAAGTAACTGTCTGCCTCCGGCAGGATGCTGCACCTTGTATACGGAGAGATCAGATTGCCGTATTTCTCGTCGTACTGCATCCCGTCCATGATACCGATGGAGCCGTATTCTTTTTCATCCTCGATCCCGGCGGCAGTATCGGTAACGGTTTCGCCAGACGTGGGAGCCTCACCTGCTCCGCCGCAGGCGCAAAACGCCGTACATGCAGCCAGAAAAACGGATATTAGAATCGTATGTCTTACTTTTTTCATTTGGACTTTCCCATTTGGACTTTCCTTTGTCCGTCACTTAGCCTGATACCTGTCAAAGGCAGCCTGATATACTCCCAGCACAGCCTCTATATTTGCCATCTTGAGCTCATTTATAAAGCTCTCCCACTGCTCGGCAGCGCCTCCGTTCTGCATCCAGGTCGCCACATATGAATTGACAATGTTGCTGCAGTAGGTCTCGTTCTGAACAAGTATCTCCATTTCTTCCTCCGTGTACCACAGATCCGGCAGATACTCCAGCTCTGCCAGATACTCTTCACTGCCGGCAGCTCTCTGTCCGGCCAGTATCAGTGCTGCATCCAGAGGATATTCCACTACCTTGTCATAATAATCGTTCAGTATTGCAAGGCCGCCGTAGACCGGCGTGGAAGCCCAGCGCATCTCGTTGACCGATTCGTAGCCTTCCTTAAGCACTGGTTCTCCGTCTGCATCCGTATCCCAGCGAAGGACTCCGTTCTCATCCTTGACATACACATAGTCCAGAGTTCCCCAGTTCAGATATACCGACTGCTCCGGATCGAAGCACAGATCTATAAGTCTCGCCGCAAGCTCGGGATACTTGCACGAAGAACTGATGATGCAGCGTGTAGCGGACGTGATCTCGTCCTGATTGTAATGGATCCCGGATTTGTCGCCGTTAGGACCTGTCAGTCTGGGAAGCGGTACGTAGTCGCTGCGTCTCTCATCGCTGATCGTGACCTCGCCCATGGGGTCGAACATCTGCACTGCGCCGAGCGTAGGTTCCTTGCTGTTGATCTTGGCCAGGACACGCGCTCTGGGATCGCCCGACATGGTCGCGGAGAAGGAATCCGCATCTATGAGCCCATCCTCCACCATGGCGTGGATGTACTCCATTGCGTCCCTGAAGCCCTCCTGCATCGCTGTATTTATTACCTTGCCGTCTTTGACACCGAGATGCATAAAGTTGTCATTGATACCAAAGCACGAGACTATCCAGTGATATCCCTCATAGCTGTCATATCCTCCGTACTGGAAGCTGAACGGTATCTCGTCGGCCTCACCGTTTTCATTCAGATCGTTGTCTCGGACCAGCTCAAGATAGTGCCGGAACTCATCGAGAGTAGTCGGGATGCCGATACCGAGCTTATCGATCCAGGGCTTGTATACATAGATCGGTCCGGGAGACATGCCCAGCCCGTACATTTCCTCTATATAGGGCACTCCGTAGATATGCCCGTCAGGAGCTACCGAAGCCTCCCTGTACTCGGGTCTGGCTTCGTAGACGGCCTTAAGGTTGGGCATATAAGCATCGATCAGATCGTCGAGCGGTCTGAAGATACCCTCGCTCATGTACTGGACCACCTCGCGCTTATTTACGCTGTTCATGAATATATCGGGCAGATCCTCTCCGCTTGCAAGAAGGAGTCTCAGCTTCTCTCCCGCTATGGACTCATTGTACGAAAGCCATTTTATATCCACGCCGGTAAGCTCCTCGATATACTTTGTCCAGCGCATATCCTCCGGATCTGTGGCATTGGCATTAAGCGCGGCAAAAACAGTAAGCGTGACCTTCTCACCGTCCTTTACGATGGGCAGGCCCTCTGTATTCATATACTTTGCTATCTCTTCAGCTCTTGCGGCAGCATCAGTCGTTACCGTCTCACCGCCCGAAGACCCGCCGCACGCGCACAGCCCGGCAAGAACGCTGATCAGCAATAATCCCGCTATGATTTTTTTCATATTTTCCTCCTGCAAAAATGAAGTATCAGCCCTTGATGCTTCCTATCATTACGCCCTTCTTGAAATGTTTGATCACGAAGGGAAACATGATCATCATCGGTATACACGCCACTATGATGACGCCGTATTTCATCTGCTCGGCGATTACGGCACGCTCTGCTATGCTGCTCATACCGCCGCTGGTCATCGCCCCGCTCACCTGACTCTGGAGCAGGAGTTCCCGCAGCACGAGCTGCAGCGGAAAGAGCTTCTCGTCATCCAGATAGATCAGCGCGTCGAAATAGCTGTTCCAGTGTCCCACCGCATAGAACATAGTCATGACCGCTATGATGGGCCTCGAGAGCGGCAGGACCACATTAAAGAAAGTGGTAAAATCAGTACATCCGTCGATTCTGGACGCATCCAGAAGCTCTGCCGGTATATTCATCTCCATAAAAGTCTTGGTGACGATGATGTTATATACGGAGCAGGCCCCGGGAAGGAGCATGGCCCATACGGTATTGAGCAGGCCGAGATTCTTGACCACCATATATGTGGGGATCATTCCGCCGCTGAAGAACATGGTAAACGCAAAGAGCAGCAGCAGCGGGCGTCTCGCAAAGAGATGCTTCCTGCTGAGCGCGTAGCCCGCCGGCAGAGTCACCGCCAGATTCAGCAGCGTGCCAGCTACGGTATAAAACAGGCTGTTAAGGTAGCCTCTCCATATAGGCTCGTATTCCAGGATCCGCTTGTATCCGGAGAAGGTGATGTCCTGCGGATACAGAAGCACTCTGCCGCCGTTTACCGCATTCGGCGAAGATATGGAGGCGATCACGATAAAATACAGCGGGTAGAGAATCGCCACCAGCACTATGACCATCACAACGACGTTTATGACGTTGAATACGGCGTCCTGTCTGCTCTCTCTGATCGAGGTTCTGTGTCCGGTCTTTTTCATGTACACACCCCCCTTAGAAAAGCGAAGATCCGGTGCTCCTGCGGCTGGTATAATTTGCAGCCAGAAGCAGCGCGAAATTCACCACAGCATTGAACAGACCAATGGCCGTCGAATATCCGTATTGGGTATTGACCACACCTATCTTGTATACATAAGTGGAGATTATCTCCGTCTGCATGATATTTGTACCGGTCTGCATCAGCAGGACCTTGTCATGAGCCACGCTCAGCAGACTGCCGATGTTAAGTATCAGCATCATCATTATCGTCGGAAGCAGCGCAGGTATGTCGATATGAATGATCTCCTTGAGCTTCGTGGCCCCGTCGAGTCTCGCCGCTTCATATATCTCCTGATCTATCCCCGAGAGCGCCGCGACAAAGATTATGGAATTGAATCCCATAGCCTGCCAGATACCGCTGAGGACATATATCAGGTCGAACTGCTCGCCGTTCGAATAGGTAATGATCCCGTCATACCCAAGTGCGCCCGCGATGATATTGACAAACCCGTTCGGCGCGAAGAATATGGACATCATACTTACCAGCACCACCATGGAAATGAAGTTCGGTATATAGGTGATGTTCTGGACCATATTGCGGAAACGGCTGCTTTTAAGCCGGTTTACCATCAGTGCAAATATGATCGGCACCGGGAAACCGAATATCAGGCATTTGAGGCTGATCCTCAGAGTATTGCCGAAGGCCGTGCCGAAGATATTGGACTCGAACCACATCTTAAAGTACTTCAGAGCGACGAATTCGCTGCCGGTGATGCCAAGGCTCGGCTTGTAATTCTCGAATGCCATGAGTATGCCGTACATCGGCACATAGCAGAAAACGACAAGCCATATAAAGGCCGGAAGCAGCATCAGATACAGCCTCCAGTCTCTTATGATATTCTTTTTTGCCAGACGAATCTTATTCATCCACGCATCCTTTCACAAGTCTGTGTATCTTAAGGTCGCGAAATACCGCCGTGCCTTCTGAAGCAGTGATAAACATCCTGCTGCCCGTATAATCATACATCCTGGCGGAAAGCGCCGTGTGGCCGTCCAGATACGCGGTAAGGGCGCTTTTGTCCACCAGCACGGTGAGACTGTGCCAGACTCCGGTATCTATCTGCACATGTCTCTCGTGCTCATTGTGCTCGCACAGGCGCTTTATCCTGTCAAACGCAAGCACGCCGTGAGCATGGTCCAGTCTGAGGAAGTATCCCTCATCTCCGTTTTCGTCCGCACGCAGCCACAGGCCCGCATCCTGGCAGCCTTCCTCAAGCATGATCTCGGCTGTGATCATGCACTGTTCAGGTATCTTCTCACCCATCGCAGCTGCAAAGCCCGAATCCGCACTGAGAACAGTCTGTCCGCTTCTGTCACTGAGCTCCTTAAGGAACGGAACGAACGGCATCCCGCTGCCTTCATCGAAAAACCCTTTAAATGCATCAGGCATCCTGACCGAGAGCGTACCGTCGTCATTACGGATCAGTTCATGTGTGACCAGGCATCCGCCCCACTGCCACACTCCCGCATCGACGTCGCCTGTCTTGGAAGGATTCCAGCCAAAGATGTATCTGTGCTCTCCGTCGCACGCCGTCTTGCCGGCGTAAAAGGCTCTCGAATCGAATGTATTATAAGCGGGCGCCCTCCACGGGCCGTTCTCGCTGTCGGATATGCGGTAGTAGGTCCTGAGCCCCTCTGCTTCGGTAAAGGTAGAATAGATAAAATACCAGCGATCGCCCCATTTGAAGATCTCCGGGCATTCCGGACACCAGCAGTCCGACGGTTCCCAAAAGCTACCGCAGTACGACCAGTGACAGAGGTCATCGGACCTGAGGAGTCCCGTAGCGCCGCGAAGGCGGTCGGGACCGGTCAGCTTGCGGGTACAGAGCAGCATGCGCCAGCACTTTTCCTCCTCGCAGTAATAGACATAAGGGTCACGCCAGTCGTTAAGCTCTATGCCGCAGCCCTCAGGCGCGTAGAATGTAAGCTCGTGCTTTTTCTCCCAGTGCAGCCCGTCTGTGCTGACGGCGTGCATCACGGACTCTTTGCGCCCGCCGGACTCCATCAGATGATAGTTGTGTCCGGTATAAAAGATATGCAGCGTTCCTTCATACTCAACTACACAGCCCGTATAGCAGAAAAGATCACGGCTTTGTGCATCACCGCGTACGATCATCTCACCCTCTTCCCTGAATACCCCAGGCTCGTCCGAGGCAAGGCGGCGCCAGTCGGTGCCTTCGCCGCGTATGCTAAGATCACGGAAGTCATGCAGATAGTAGATCTCATACGTCTTCCTGGACGTATTATAAAAGGGGATCGCGTCTCCGCAGACACCGTCCTGCGGCTGATAAAAGATCTTCATAGTATGCTCTCCGAAATATGATATACAAAAGGAGTCAGAACTCTTCCGTCACCTGTATCCGTTATACCTGCTTTTATCGAATTGCGGACTTGTCCGAATGTTACGGTTTCCGCACGGTCCAAACCCCTGCCTGCCAGCACGATACGTCCGTCTCTGATAAAAACCGCATCTATCGCGATCTGTCCGTCCGCACCGTATGCCGTAAAAGCTCGTGCCGTATTCTCTCCTGCAGTCAGGCTGCCTCTTACGCAGCCGAGCTCTATCTCCAGGCCGCCGTCTATCCTGCGCACTCCGACGGCGCGCAGCCCGGTATACGGATCGGATTCGGCAAAGTGCGTGCTCCGCACCATCCGGCTCATCAAAGTGCCTATGATAAGGTTGGATGAAGCACTGTTGTGAATATCGTCATACAGCTCCATACCAAAGGTGGCAAGCATATATACTCCGTCTGTCTGCGCTGCAGCTTCCTGTGCCGTTCTGACGGCAGACCACGATATATCCTGTGCGGGATCTTCTTCTCCGGCATAACCGTTAAGCTGACATGTGTAGAAAGGCAGCTCGGGCATATCCAGGTCGGATCGCATCCCGCGTACCATGGCCAGGAATCTGTCCCCGTAATCCGAATATCTCAGATCCATAGCGTCACTGCAGCCCTGATACCACAGCACTCCGCATATTCCGCCTGCATCAAGCACCATGCGCATCGCATTCCCGTACAGCACACCTCCGGGCACCCACGCATCCATCGGAGATCCTCCGAGCGCTGAAGGTATCAGCCCTGTCGGAATGCCAGTCGCGCGCACCATCTCACCCGCAAAGCGAAGCCAGGGAGAATGTCCGGTCCGGGGCACGTCCAGATTAGCGTATATGCAGCCGGTACCTTCATTAATCGGATGTGACGCCATATCCCATCTGCCGTTAAGACGCAGCTGACAAACTCCCGGAAGAGCCAGATCAGAAACCGGATCCATTGCATAGCCTGCTGCATTGCTCTGGCCGGCGATGAGATAATTATCACCGACATAAAAGTGTCTGCGCATCTCACCGGCAAACGCATCTTCAAATCGCGTCCCGTCTTTCCTCAGACACGTCTCCGCCCGGTAAGGACCGCCGACCGGTATCTCGGGTATGATCTCCCATGTACCGTCTCTGTGCTCGCAAACAGGAATCCATTCGGTAATCGCTCTCTCGCTCCGTTCATCTGTCAGACGAAAGTATACGTGCATACCTGCGTCCTGCAGACTGCGCAGGCCTCTGATGAGCGGTCTGGCAGTATCTGATCTTCTCTGTATGACCTGCCGGTCAGACAAACCTTCGATGATCTTTACTGGCAATGATTCCTGCATGATAACCCCTTATTTCTGATTACGTTTTCATGTTAATTTATCGCAAAGAGTTTGTCAAGTATTTTTGCAAAATTTTGCCACGTTGTATTTTTGCAATATAGATCCGCGTATTTTCGGCATTTTTTAGGCTTTTCACATTCCTGAATGCCTAATGGATCAAAAATATGACAACGTAGTCATCACTATTCATTCATCTAGGCAGCGACTTTTCAAGCGCAAAAAAAGCCGCGATCTTTCGATCGCGGCCATCTGCATAAGCTGTTACTTTGAAATAAGTGCTCAGCCCTGTTTCTTTGCTTCAAGCTCGGCGCAGATACGGTCGTACTCTTTCTCGTCAAGCTTGTATTTATTCTTATACAGGAAGAAGCACAGGATCATGAGAATGAGCGGCACTATAGTGATCATCAGCAGCAGACCGAAGCGCTGCCCCTGGGTGATCTGGGAAATGACCTGCTCGATACCGGCGGCCTTGGCCTCCTCGGTGATAAGCCCCTGGTTGACCTGCTGCTCATACTCGGAGATCTGGTTTGTATAAGTCGTAACTCCAAAGATAACGTAGGTCAGGTAAGTGATGCCGACTACTACCGCGCTGCCCAGCTTTGTAACAAACGGACGGATGGATGCGATGATGGCGTCGTTTCTCTCGCCGTTCTTGTATTCATTGTACTCGACGGTATTGAGGATAGAGATCATCATGATCAGATAGTAGCTGTAGAAGCCGAAGTTGACCATCATATAGCCGATGGTTATAGCCCAGAACTTGACCATGCTGCTCGGCATGAAAGCGCCCGTCGCAAACATCAGCACGTAGCCGACCGTCGCAAGGATGAGCATCTTGGCCATAAAAGGCTTGCGGTCGATCTTCTTTGAGATCGCGGGATAAAAGACCATCAGGAAAGCAGTCGCGGCCATGCCGACCGTGGTAAAGAGCGACCAGTATCCGCCCTGATAGCCGAATTCAAAGTAGATGTAGTTGGATCCGACGCCGCCGAGCACGATATTCTGTCCGACCTGCTGGATCAGGAAGATCAGCGTCATCCAAAGCAGCTGATCGTTCTTTTTAAGCACAGAGATGATCTTCTTGAAGCTGATGGGCGGAGCGGGCTCTTTCTCATAGCTGCGGTCCTCTCTCGCTCCAAAGATCGTAAAGCACAGGAACAGCGGCGCAAGCACGCAGATGATAAGAGCAACCCTGCCGAAAGCGAAAGCGGCGTTTCCGCCCAGAGCCATATCGCCCGTGGTAAGCAGCGGGATAAGAACCGAGGCCAGCGTTCCGCCGATACCCGCGAAAAGATTCGCTCTGGAAGTAAACTGGTTGCGGGTGTGCGCGTCGCGGCTGAGCGAAGGCACCATGCCCCAGTACGATATGTCATGCATCGTATAGGTGATGGAATACGCGAAATAAATAATGCCGAAGAATACAACGAAGCTCCATCCCTGCAGATCAGTATTGAATGCCAGATAGACGACGATCGAAGTCGTCAGGATGCCGATCAGCAGCCAGGGCTTGAACTTGCCCCATTTGGTGCGGGTACGGTCGATGATGTTGCCCATGACGGGATCGTTCAGCGCGTCAAATATACGCGCCGCGATCATGATTCCCGTGATCGCACCGAGCTGTCCTACGGTGAGCTGCTTGGTAAAAAGGATAAAGGTGAGGATAAAGTTGTTGAAGAGCTGATAGATCATGTCTCTTCCAACGGTTCCCAGCGGGAACATCCACAGATTCCTTTTTGTGGTTTTCTTGTCCATTTCGATTTCTCCTTGATTCTCACTGATTCCATGTCCGTCACATGGCGCGGCCGGCCCGTGCACAGAATCATTTAGTATATCAGAAAAGCTATTCGGCTTTTGTGATCACGTATACGCTTGATCCGAAGTCGCCGTGCAGGCGCAGCGCGGGATCGTAACCGGTGCCGGAATACCGGCAGTTCATCGGGATGCCCGCGGCAAGACCTCTGTCGCTGCAGGTAAACTCATGCAGCCCGTCGTTCATCCTGTAGTGGCGGTCGGCCGTGCGCAGGACGATCCCGTTGGGGTTCAGCGATACCGGAAGCACGTACCGAAGCAGCGATCCGAACTGCCCCACTCTGACGGTCTGGGGCCGGCTGGCGACCCGGTATCTGCCAGAGGGGACCTTTGCGTAGAGCCATTCGTATCCGGCTCCCGCATGAGTCAGCTTCTGGAACACTCCCACTATCGTCTCCTCAGCCGAAGTCACCTGCCAGCACACGGAGCCCTCCGGGGCGCGCGTACGCAGAAGCTGCCCGAACTGCAGAGTCTTTCTGTGCTCTTTATAGAAATCCACCGCCGCTTTCAGCGCCTTCTTCTCGACGTCCACCAGATGCGAAAGCTCCAGCTCCAGTCCGAAAGACCCAAAGAAAGCTACGTTCGCATCCGTAAAGAGCGGCGTATTGCGGAGCGTCTGCGAATGCGGCGCGGCAGATATATGCGCGCTGCAGCAGCTCTGCGGATAAAGATAGCTGTAACCGTTCTGGATATCCAGTCTTTCTATGGGGTCCGTATCATCGGAGGCCCAGATCTGCGGCGAGAAACAGAGCATGCCCAGATCAAAGCGGTTGCCTCCCGATGCGCAGTTCTCCAGAAGGATATGGGGGCGCGGTCCAAAGATCCGCCTCTGTACATCGTACAATCCGAGGATATACTCATGCGCGGCATTGCCCTGAAGATTGCCGTTCCGGTTTACGTCCCATTTCACGTAGTCGAGCTTTGCGGCGTCGATGATACGGGACACGTTGCTGACTATATATTCGCGCACGTCCTCGCAGCGCAGATCCAGCAGGAGCTGATTGCGTCCGTAGAGGTCGTTTTCTCCGGTGATGTGGAGCG
Organism: Lachnospiraceae bacterium; assembly: GCA_017445585.1. Classification (GTDB taxonomy): domain Bacteria; phylum Bacillota; class Clostridia; order Lachnospirales; family Lachnospiraceae; genus UBA3774. The sequence goes on along the minus strand of JAFSTX010000075.1, from coordinate 2,888 downwards.
CCCACTCCGGGTGAGCCCTGTAGAGGTCGGAGTCCGGATTGACGGATTCCGGTTCGAACCACAGTCCGAACTTCAGCCCCATCGCGTGAAGCTTTGCGCTGAGTCTTTCGAGCCCGCCGGGAAGCTTCTTTTTATTTACCCAGTAGTCTCCGAGTCCGGCTCTGTCGTTATCGCGCGCGCCGAACCAGCCGTCGTCCAGTACAAAGAGCTCGCAGCCCATCTTAATGGCTTTCTTTGCCAGAGATATAAGGCTGCCCTCGGTAAAATCACACCCGCTGCCTTCCCAGCTGTTGTAGACGACGGGGCGTTCCCTGCGCGACCAGTACTCAGGCACGATGTGATCCAGTACGAACCTGTGCATCAGGGCGCTTACTCCGTTATAGCCGTGATTGGACCAGGTCATAACAGCCTCCGGCGTCTCAAAGGATCCGCCCGGAGCAAGAGCATGGGCCGATCCCGCCGGATTGATGCCCGAGACTACTCTGGTGAAATTCTGCATGCTCCTGGCGGCGCATGAATAGTGGCTTCCGGAATAGACCAGATTGAATCCGACGGCGCCGCCGTGGTTCTCGGTGGTCTCCGGCCTGCCCATCAAAAAGCCCGGATTGTGTCTGTTTGAAGAAAAACCTGTATTGGATGAATTGACGAGCGCGGATATGCCCACCGGCAGCGTCTCCACGTGCATCTCGCTGTTCCACTGCCCGTTGAAAGTGGTCATGACCCACTCTCCCTTGAGATCGGTCAGCGACGACAAAAATGACCTGATCAGCACCGTATCGGAGGAAGTGTTGCGAAGCACCGCTCTTCTGGTGATCGCCGTATCAAAGACGGTAAAGATCAGCTCGAGACTCAGAGGAACGGTGCGGCGATCCGGCATAAAAGCGCTGACGTCAAAGACGAATCTGATGCTCTCGCCCGGATCGATGGAGGCAGAATGCGTCGCAGGCAGGGCGCCCTCCATGGGAATGACGCCGTCCGCGATCTCGTCTGAAACATAGTTGAAATCAGCGGCAATACTCTCCCCCTCCGCAGTGGCGAGCGTAAGCGCGGTCTCTTTCAGATCCCCGAGCCCGTACTGGCTCCACGCAAGAGGTATGGTGTCCAGGCACCCCTTTGCTTCTCCGCTCGTATAGATGATATCGGTGCCCCATCCGGTAGAAGCGGGGATGCACATGGCCTGCGTGTCATCCTCTTCTATGATATGGCCCGTATGCAGCGCGAGAAGCTTGCCCAGCGAGAGCTGGAGCAGGACCGACATGTTATTGTTGGACAAAAGCCAGAAAGTGCCGGCTTTGTTCTCGATCTTTTTAATCATTGGTATTGTACTCCACGTCCTTTACGTATCTGTCCCAGATATCCTCAGTCATTCCGCCGGCCTCGATCATCTCGGTAAACATGCGGCCCGAATCTTTGACCGTTCTCTTCTGGGTGTCGTAATCCACGTGGACAAGGCCGAACCTGGCACTCTGGCCTTCGAGCCATTCCCAGTTGTCGCAGAAGCACCAGTGATAGTAGCGCTCGAAGGGCAGGTCAGACTCGGATATAGCCTTAAGATGCTCGGCGATATAGCGGGGTCTGAAGCTGTCGTTCGTGTCGGCGGTGCCGTTTTCCGTGATCCAGATAGGAAGCTGCGCTACCTTCATGAGATCTGCCGCCACGCGCACGATGCCGTCGGGGTAGATCTCCCAGCCAAGGTCGTTTATCGGGCTGTGCTCCCTGACTCCGTCATGAAGTCCCTCTATCGTAGAGCGCGAATAATAGTTGATACCGTTGAAATCGGTATAGAGACCTTCCTTTATATGCCAGTGATCGCGAAGCGGAAGCCTGAAGCGGCCGAGCGTCATGGCCTCGGTGATCGCTCCCTGGAAAGCCCATTTTGCCGCTTTTGCCGCGGCTCTGTGTGCGGGATTCTTTTCATTCTTGGGATCAAACACCCTCAGGTGATTGGCGAAGCCGACCTTTGTATCCGAATAACCCATGCGGCTGCGTACACGGTGGATCATCTGATAAGCCTTGATATGGCAGTACGCAAAATTTTCCAGGACCGCCGCGTACTCCTTAAAGGACTTGTGTCCCGGATTCCACTCGCCCCACATATATGAATTCGATGCATATACGTTCGGTTCGTTTATGGTGATATAGTCGCTTGCCAGATCGCCGAAGCACTTGACCGCAAGCTCTGCAAATTTCAGGAAATAGTGAAGATTCTCCCTCTTGAGGAAAGCTCCCTTTTCTTCAAACCACATCGGATTTGAAAAATGGTGGATAGTCAGGAGCGGCCTGATCCCATGATCGCGGAGCATCATGAGCTCCTTGCGGTAGCGCTGGATGGCAGCCTTGTCGATACGATCCTCCGCAGGCTGGATACGCGCCCACTCGATACCGAAGCGGCTTATCTGCAGCTTCATGTCGATCATGAGCTGAGTATCCTCCTCCCAGCGGTTCCAGTGATCGTCGGCCACCGCAGGACTGGTGTTGTCGTGGATGTGGCCCTTGCGGTACCAGTCAAGCCAGTTATTTTCTATCTCTCCGCCCTCGATCTGCGTCGACGCGGACGAAACTCCCATCAGAAAACCATCTTTAAATCTGAACTCCATCTTTCCTCCAGAAAAACACGGCTGCGAAAAGAACGCACCCACTTTGTTAAAAAAATTACTTATTTATTTTAGCATCCCGCGTATTTTTTTACAACGGATATTTCAATCGGATATACCGGCTTCTTTTTCATTGATAAAAGGCTTCTTTTTCTTAGAGTAAAATTTATGTAGGCAAAAATGAAGAAAGAGGCTGTCGCCTCTTTCCCATCATACAGAAAAACCTTATTATTAATTCACCACAAAATAAAGATAAGGAGCTGTATGATGGAAACAATGATAACCGAGAAAACG
>JAFSTX010000074.1 GCA_017445585.1 Lachnospiraceae bacterium | reverse complement strand
TCCTTCCGGCGGCAATATCTACTGCCCCGTAGGCAGCACTGTTGTTATCAACGGCGGAACGTTCAGCGGATCTACTACGACGAACAACAACTACTACAACTATCTCAGAGGAACCGCGACCATCAACGGCGGAACCTTTGACGGCGTTCTTCGCTCCGGCACCGACGTTGTGATCAACGGAGGCGTTTTCCTTGGCAATATGATCAAAGACACCAATTTTGGTTTTACTGTCAACGGCGGATGGTTCACTGCACAGCAGCCGACCGATATTACGACCCTCGGTGAAGGAAAAGTTGCCACGGGCGAATGTGCAGACACTCCGAATGCGGCGGCTCCCTATACTGTAGACGATTCGGAAGAATATACCGTTACGTACAAGCTTCCGGACGGCACAGATATTGATTCACAGACAGGCACTCACGGCTCCAAGGTAGAAATAATCAATTATACTCCCGCTTCCGGAACGTTCGGCGGCTGGTATTATGACGCTGATCTTACCGAGCTTGCTCCCGCAGCAGGCGAGGAAGCTGAATTTAGTTCAGGTATCACACTTTATGCCTGGGTTTCTGCTGTTACGCTTCTTGAAGTGACCGTAAATATCGACGGTGTTGAAAATGCCGCTCTGTCCGGCACTTATGCTGAAGGCAGTACCTTTGCTTTGCCTGCAGCCCCTGACAAGGGTGAATTCTTTACCTTTAACGGATATTCGACGACCGAAGGCGGCCAGATCGAGTATCAGGCTGGCGATGAGTATATCGTAACCGAGTCCGGAACGATTGACTTCTATACGAACTATACCGAGGCAGAGAGGCTTGCCTCTCTTACGACTGGTGAAGAAACGACGTATGCGCACTCGGCCGCGGAGCTTGCCGCTATGGTTGAAGCCGCTACCGAAGATACGGACATCATGATCCTTCGGGATTTCGAGCTTTCCACCAGGATCAATACCAAGGACGGAAAGACGACAGGCATGACCTACTTCACGTTTGATTTTAACGGTCATACTCTTCATTATACTGCTTCCTCCAGAGGTTTTATAAATGCCAGGGCTTACTCTACTTTCACTATTACCGACAGTGTGGGCGACGGCGGAGTATTCTTTGAGTCGCCTTATGCTACCAAGACTCTCGTATATTCCAACACGAATACTGCTATCACTATAGACAGCGGTACTTATACCGGAAACTACACGGAAGTATCAAACGCCCTTACAAACGGCAACCCCAATGTCAGAACCAATCTCACCGGCGGCGTATACTCCATAGATCCTTCTGATTATGTTCAGGACAAGGGTGCTTATGAAGTCGTTGCCGCCACACCTGCCGAAGGTCTCTATACCGTACAGCACAGAGCAGAAGTCATTTATGCCGCTACTCTGACTGTAGGCAGCGAAGAACCTGTCGGTTATACAAGATATGAGGACGCCTTGTCGGCAGCTGCGGGCGTAACTGAAGAAAACGCGGTTATCGTTCTTGACGTTCTCGGAGACGCTACGGACAGCAGCCTGAATATTGGATTCAAGTCCGGATCTACCGTTGTTATCGATCTTCATGAGCATACTCTTACCAGAACGGTGTCTACCAGAGCATTCTCGTTCAGAGGTGTTACAGCTACCATCAAAAACGGAACATATGCAGCTTCTTCGAGCTCATATACCGCAGGCGACGGCGCTTTTGCGAGGATCTATTCCGATGAAGGCGGAAATGCCAGCACTGTTACCTTTGAAGACCTGAACATAACCGGATTCTCCGCTTCAGCCAGCAGCACAACAAAGAGAAACGGCGGCGCTGTTTCGCTTTCGGAAGGTTCTACACTGAATATGATCCGCGGTACTGTTTCGAACTGTCATGCTGACGGAAACGGCGGCTTTATACACGCTGCAGGCGAAAGCACGATCAACGTTACCGGCACGACCTTCACCGGAAATAATGCAGGTGGAAACGGCGGATTGTTCTACACCACACTTTGCACGTTAAATATCACCGGCGCGGCCATCAGCGGAAATTATGCGGCAGGAACTGCCGGAAATATGTATCTCAGAAGTACGGAGGCTGTTTTTGACGGCGTTACTCTTACCGGAAGAAACAATGCCGAGACTCCTGACGGAAATCTCGTAGCCGGCGTTCTTCTTGAGAGAAACAGCGGAACGAAGAGCACTCTTCGTGCAAAGAACGGAACATCGTTTGTTGACCTCTATGCAAATACTGATGGCGGCGCTATCTATGTTTCAGGTGAGTGCGAACTTACCATGGATGATTCTACTTCCATTACGAACTGTCATGCAGGAAGAGGCGGCGGAGCCCTGTACGTCGGTGCTCTGAATTCCGGGACCGCAAATGCGGTCTACGGAACAGCAAAGCTCGATGGAACGATCTCCGGTAGCTCATCTGCGGGAACAAGTGATGGGGAAGTCCGTACGCAGCCTGTCTGGAGTTTGGGTTTTGTCTATATCAACGACACTCTTACAAGTGAAGGAGCTTCTGTCTACCAGTCCGCTACCGCGGCCAGATTTGCGACCATAGCCGGCGAGATATCGGACGTGGTCACCGCGAAGATCGGAATAGAAGCAGCTCTGAAAACAGGCGATACGGTGACTGTCGAGTATGAGAACGGTCGGACGGTCAGTGAAGAGCTCTCCGTTTCCGGCACTTATGTGAGAAATACCGTTCAGAACATTAACCGTATAGCGACGCCTCTCGGTCTGGTCCTTAAGAAAGGCGATACGGTGATCGATAATAAATGCGAGGATTACACGATCCTGGATTACTTTGATGATCTGGTCGCCGGCGGGGAGACCGCCCTTACGGATGGACAGAAGACCTTCATGGCCAACCTCGTCGTCTACTCGGATCTGCTGCAGCAGTATGCGTCCGCAAAGGGTTACAGCAATCCGGGAACGGCTGTTTCAAAGGCAGACTGGGTGGATGTCTGTTCGACACACGATCTGCCGCTAAGTGCTGACAATCAGAAGAAAACCACCAGCCATACCACCTCACCCGCGACCGATAAGATCCTGAGCGCTTATCTGAATATCGCGGATCGGATAAGCCTGAGATTCAATGTCAGAAAGCAGGCGGGAAACAGCGTACAGATTCTCTGCGGTGAAAACGTGCTGGAGGAGGGAGCCGATTATACCCTTTCCGAAAGCGGACTGCTCAGCATCAACCGCTTTGCCCCGGGCAACTACAACGACATTTATACAGTCAGTATCGTTGACGGAAATGATACCGCAACGGTCCTTCACGCTATAACATACAGCGTTTATTCCTACTGCTACGGAAAGAGCGGAAATACTTCACACTTCATCGAGGGCGATGACACTTCTCCGACCGTTGGTGAACTCACAAATGCCATCTATAATTACGGCAAAGCCGCCGAAGCGGTGCTGTCTTCAAATTAAGAAGCTATGCGGGCGTTTATTGAAAGGAAGTGAGCTGATATGAAAAGAATATACTGTGATCCTGAAGCAGAGCAGGTCGCTGCCTCCATTGGGTATGTTCTGGCAGATTCGATCGATCTGCCCACGGATGAAGAGTTTGAAGAATGATCTCTGACTTTTTACGGGTCAATGCCTCTATGCGGCGCCGCAGGGCGCCGCTTTTTGAATCTGACGAAATGAATCTGCCGTTTGCTTCATCGCCTTGACATGTCGGCGTATTTTTACCTCAATCCACAGTCGAATCTACAGTCGGCGTATTTTAACCCCAATCTTTCCGTTGACGGATTTTTCCTTGCATTTTATACTTGTTTGCAGATATGGGTTAAAAAACCGGTATTGAGAGCATGAAGGCCAGCTGAGATTTGTAAGGCGACGTGTGAGCAGGGCCGATGATTGCGGAAGGAGGAGCAAAAAATGAAGATCGCGGTAAGGTATTATACAAAAACGGGAAATACTCAGCGCCTCGCAGAGGCGGTGGCCGAAGCTGTCGGCGCGGAAGCTCTGCCCATCGATTCTCCTGTTACTGAGCCGGTAGATCTACTGTTCCTGGGAAATTCCTATTACGTGTTCAGTATAGATCCCGAAGTGCGGGAGTTTATCCGAAAACTGGACAAAAGCAAAGTGGGGCGGATCGTGAATTTCGGATCGGCAGCTATGCTGAATTCCACGTATAAAAAAGTCAAGGCTGAGGCAGATAAAGTCGGCATCCCCATGGATGAGCGGGAGTTTCACTGCAGAGGGAAATTCAAAGGCATTCATAAGGGAAGACCCAACGCCGATGACCTCGCTGCGGTTGCTGATTTTGCCAGATCGGTAATCGGCTGACGGAGTTTTTTCGCCCTTTCTATTGACAAATTTTGTAAATAATTGTAACTTAAAAGTACAAATCATTTATATACGCATTATTTGTAAGACAGCGATTCCGGAATAGGGGCTTACACCCTTTTTCGAATCGCTGTTTTTTATAGAACGGAGGTCTGTATGAGATTGAGAAAGATTCTTGCATTGGTGCTCTCGTTTGCGATGACATTCAGCCTGCTAACGGTAACCGGAGCGGGGGAGACGGTAGAGGCCAGGGGCGAGGAGAGCCTAAAGGCCAATACGCTCGAGTATCACTGTCTGTACGGCTGCACCGATCAGTGCGAACATGAGCATTTCAGCTGGACAGAGTATACCGGTGAGTCGCTGAATAATTCGGGCGATATGAAGTATGTATATCTCACTGCCGACCTTAACGTCGGCTCCGTCAGGCAGACGTTCAAAAATGTGTCAATATGCCTGAACGGACATAATATTACCGTTACTCCGGAAGAGGGGCATTATTCCAGGATCGCAACCTTGAACGGGACGGTCAACCTGACCGAGTTCCAGGACGGGACAGGAGCTGTCCACGGCGGAACCGGAGGCACCGGAGGTACCGGCGCCGGATCCGGCGGTGCCTTCTATGTGAGCGGCTCTGCTGTCTTTAACATGTATGGAGGAACGATAACCGGTAACAGTGGTACGAACGGCGGCGCGATATATATAGATGCAGGTTGTACCCTGAATATGTACGGAGGAACGATAACCGGTAACAGCGGTACGAACGGCGGCGCGATCTACGCGGCAGCGGGATCGACTCTGAATATCACCGGCGGTGAGATAGTAAATAATATCTCTGACAATGAAGGCGGCGCGATATATTGCCAGGGCGCTGCTGCGGGTAAGGTCACAGCGCTGTTAAAGGACGTATCGATCACGGGCAATACTGCGAAAAACGGCAGTGCGATAGCAGGGTACGGCACAGACATGGTGATCGACGGCGCTGTAATTACAGGCAACAACGCTACCGGCGGATACGGTGCGGTCCACCTGACCAACAGCTCCTCAGCAGGACTTCCTTCACTGACGATAAAGGGTTCAACACGTATCTGTGACAACACAAGCAAAGAATCTGTTGCGCAGAATGTTTATCTTAGGGAATACGATTATTATATTGATGTCGAAAACCTTGCCGATGACGCGAGAATAGGCGTCACCATGGATGATAAGAGATGGAATAACGAGGACCAAAGCATCCGTTATATTACATCGACCGACTCCGACGCCTTTGGCTACGACGACCGCTTTTTCAGTGATAACGGCAGACGGGTCGTAGTGCCGGACGGGACACGGCTGCTGCTCTGCGATCACGAGAACCACTGCCTGTGCGGCACCGGATCCGAACAAGGCTGTGATCATACAGCTCTTACCTGGACTGCCTGGACAGACACCGACTCCCTCCCCACAAAGTCGGGAAACTATTTTCTGACAAAGTCGGTGGAGCTGGCGAAAGTCTATACAGTTCCACAAAACACTCGAATAAATATCTGTTTGAACGGACATAATATTGCATCTTCCGAAGGATCATCACACAGAATGATACTGCTAAGCGAAGGTGCAACCTTATCCATTACTGATTGCAGAGATGTTTCTGGAAAGATTTGCGGCGGAAGAAGCACGTTCGGTGCAGGCATAAGAATAAGTCAAAAAGCGATCTTCAACCTTTATAATGGCATCATAACAGACAATGTTTCTGAGGGCAGTGAAGGCGGCGCAGTTTATGTTCTCGGGAGAACGGAAAGTAAGGACGGCGGGTCTTTCCGCATGTATGGAGGAAGAATAACCGGGAATACAGCAGGCACAGGTTCGGCTATTTCAATATATGGTGCGTCAGGTGATTCTATCGTCGATTACACTACAACGCCTGGAAACGCTCGATTCTTTGGAGGATATATAGGCGAAAATACTGCTACTGCATCAGGTACGATAAATGCAAGAAAGCTCAGCACTCTTAGTATAAGCGATTGTGAAATATGCAATAATGTTGTTAGCAACAATGGCGGAGCAATCAGGGTATGCAGCGGTTCTGATTTCTTGATTCAGGACAGTGTGTTGAGTGGAAACAGTGCTGGCGGAAAAGGCGGCGGTATTTGGGCAGACGCTGAAACCAATCTGAATATTTATAGGACGGAAATAGTTAATAATAACGCGAGTGAAGGAAGCGGTATTTATCAAACAAGTTCGTCTGCAAATGTAGTTTCTTTAATTGACGTGACAATAAGTGATAATCAGGTGACGTCTTCGGACGGCGGCGCTGTTTGCTTTGGTATAGGAAAGCTTATCCTTGGAGGCAAATGCAGTATTAACGATAACTATAATAGTGCTGGTGAGAAGAATGTCGATATCTTGATGAATTCCGGGAAAACACTGGAAGTTGATACTAATAACCATCTTCAAGAGGACAGTAAAGTCAGTCTGTTCTTTGCCGCCAGACCGTCAGATGGAACACCTGTCGTAACAAATGCGGCAGGAATAAGCAGTTCCTGCTTTACTCTGACAAATCAGAATGATGTTTTCCTGAAACAGGGCACGGACGATGATGAAGATAAGCTGGTAACGACCACATATCTGACATATGACGGAAAAGTGTATGAGCCGTATACAGGGTCGGACGTTCCCACCGAGAATCCGACCAGTGCAGAAACAGATGGTTATTATCTGAAAAAAGATGTTACTCTGGGAGCGCAGAGAACTCTTTCGGGCGACCTCAATCTTTTCCTGAACGGGAAGACGGTCACGCTTACGAACAATAAATGGGGACTTGTGATTGGCCGTGATAAGAACTATTCGCTTTGCGTATCTGATTATCCTGACAGTGAAGGTGGCTTTACAACGAGTGAGACAAGGAACAATGCTCCGGTCTTCGGTTCATATAATGCCAACGATACCGTAGGCAATTCAAAGGGTTCCATTGAGTTAAGAGATATTAATATCTTTAATATATCAGCAAGTTCTCAGGCTTCGGTCGCATCAATTCAGGGTGACACCGCTCTAACCATGATAAATTGCAGAGTATATGGAAACACAAGCTCAAAAGGTGCAGGAATTTATCTGGCGACTTCCGGAAACGTCCTTTTTGATAGCTGCTCTTTTACCGGCAATAAAGCTAACGGCGGATCGGTAATTTATAAAACAGCTGCAGCCACCGGCACCCTGACGATGAAAGACTGCAAGGTAACAGGAAATACCGACGGCAACTCTTCCGCACCGAGCGGGGCTCTCAGACTCAACGGTACCGGCAATGTTTTTGAAGGTACGAACATATTTGCCGGAAACGTCAACAGCAGCAGTACAAAGGCTCCCGCGAATATTTTCCTTGAAAAGGAAGAAACACGTCTGACCGTAAAGGATCCCACCGACGGCACGCTCCTGCAGATCAACTCCGGTTCTATCAGCTCAGGACAGATCGGCTCATATGAGCTTACGGGTGAAAATGCTTTTGCCGGTACATATATCTGGACCTCGGCCGACGGTAAACAGATAAGGGCAGAGAACGAAATGCTTGTTTTGGATGAGCTCGCAGCACAGGATCTTGTGCTGTCAGGTGAACATGCCGGGACCTACAAACCGTGGGTCAGTGCCTCAAGTTTGCCCACGAATGATCCCGCCGGCTATGACGGCTACTATCTGGTTCGAGATGTCATTTCATCCTCAGTGACAAATATCACCGGCGATTTGCATCTCTTTCTGAACGGTAAGCAGATATATGCCGCATCAGCTTCCGCATGGGTAATCAGAATACCCAACGGTGACGGTCATGCGCTCACCGTTTTTGACGAAGGCATTACGCAGGGAGGCTTTATCGCGGCTGCCGGTGTATCCCGCGGAGGATCAATGATAGGCTCCCTTGCAGCTTCCGCAGGGACTATTACTCTCGACGGCGTCTGCTTCCGTGATCTCTCCGGCACATCTACCGGTATAGTGGCCTCGATCCAGGGCAGCACGCAGGCGACGTTCAGGAACTGCACCTTCAGCGGCGTCACGACTACGGGAGAGGCTCCTGTCTATGTGGCCTCATCGAATGAAGCTGTTTTTGACGGATGCAGGTTTGAAAACTGTACTTCCGGCAGTTATGGCGGTGCGATCGAGGTGACGTTGGGCGGAAGTGTAAAGATCAAAGACTGCGAATTCGACAGCTGCAGCATAGACGGTACCAGTGGATCCGTCATAGCGGTCAAGGGTTCGTCCGCGGATGCTTCATACCGGGAGGGTACGATAGCGTTTAAGGGTACAAACAGCTTTGCCAACCTTCCCGACGACAAGCCGGCTATCTTCGCCGGCAGGCGTTCGGTGTGCACTATCAAGGGTGAGTTTACCATTCCGGATCGTGATTCGCAGAAGGCATTTATCAGCGGTGCGGAGAGATCCCTGATCGTGCTTGACCATGCCGAGGTCAGAGCTGTGGACGCGAATAACCGCGCGATCACTACTCTTGGCACGCTGGTTCTGGACAATTCCAGCGTTCAGGGCAAAACACTTATTGACGCCTCATATAATATGTGGCAGATCCAGATGGATGCCATGGCGGTCGCGAAGGGTGAGTCCTCTGCCGACATCACGCTTACACAGAACGACGGTTCGTGGTTCTCGCAGCAGGAAGGCGGCTTCCCGGAGCGGGCTATCCTCGCCATTCAGGGAGAAAACCTCAGCGGGGAAGCGGCCATCAGCCTCCATATCCCCGAGGGCGGTGATATAGACAGCTTCGTTTTCGGACCTTCGACGATCAATCCATCGAAGAACGGCTATATAGTTACTCCCGGGGCTGCCGCTCCCGGATTCGGTCCTGCCGTGACTGATGAGACCAGCGGAAAGACATATGACGTCTCGTCCGTGCAGCTGACGATAGGTGAGTCGTATTCGCTGACCTACTATGTGGACACTGACGACGCAGACGCGGGCGTAAGGTTCTACCTGGATGGAAGCGATACGCCCGTACCGAACGACAGAGTCTCGTTCAAGGGCGGGAAGTGCACTTTGATCGGTATGTCGCCAAAGGACATGACGACTGAGATAAAGATAGTTCTGACGGACGGAGAAGGCAATGAGAAGTATTCTGCAGACGGCTTCAGCATAGCGGCATACGCGGATGCACTCTATGAGAACTATAAGCGGGAAAAGAGCACTGCGGCGAAAGCCCTGATTCATCTTCTGGCTGATATGCTCCGTTTTGGAGATGAAAGTCAGAAATACACGGAAACGGAGGCTCCGCTTCCGACATCTGGCCGGAACTGGGTAAAGAATTACGTGTCCGCGAACGTCCGGCCTTCGGACAGTGTCGAAGTGCTTAATAACGGCGGGGATGCTCAGGTCAGAGCGGCGAATCTCGAGTTCCGCGAAAAGACAAGTATTACGTTCAAAGCATCTGCGGGCGCGTCTGTATCTCCGAAACTTCAGTTCAAAAATGCGGGCGAGACGGAGTGGGCCGATGTTGAAGAGTTCAGTGGCACGTTTGACGAACTCTGCAATCTGGCCAATGTGCCGTTTTCCGTAAAAGCGACCGGAACCGGCCAATACAGGATCGCGACTGCCCCCATGACTCCTCTCGAATACGGCAGGCAGTACAGACTGATACTCGGCAGCAGTGCAGCGGCAGACCCGACAGTCGTTTACAGTGTCAATACATATATCAACCGTATGTGGGATGATGAGGATATCGGCGCTCTGGTCAGAGCAATGTTTGATTATGAGATGTCTGCAAAGGCCTATGTGTCTGCGCTTGGCGGCAACTAAGGAGGTGCGGCATGAAAAAAAGATCAATAGCGGTATTTGTTTGTGTTTTGTCAATGCTGACGGCGTGCCTGACTCCTGTCAGGGCTGATGCAGCCGCATCTACCGGAGACAGCCCTCGGGAAAAGGTCTGGAATATGATGTGGAAGATGGCGACCGTGACGTGGACGCCGTCCAAAACAGTGTATTATGACCATTCAAATGAAGTTATCGGGCCGTTCGTGTTTCGGGAGGGCGTGACGTATATCGGTATGCCCTATACCCAGTCTATGAGCTCCATAGAAAGATTCACGAGGAGCTTTGCAAATAAGAATCAGGATGGTGTTCTGACGAATTTCCAGCCCTGGGTACCGGTACAGTACACTTCCGCGCCCGGCGGTAACGACACGATAGACATCCTGATGGGCAATGACTGCTCCGGAGCGATCTACTGGGCTGTTTCCAAGGTCGCTGACGTCAGCTTCAAGACTGTCCGCGAGATGATGCCGGCCAATAATACCGGTCTGAGCTTCCTTACGGTAGATGGACTAACCCCCTTTAATTCTACGGAAAAAGAGTATACCTCTACGATTATTTCCGACAGTTTTTCGGGATTAAGTGACGAGGCAAAGAAGGCTGAACTGTTCAAGTACTATGCCGAGGTGAAACGCGGCGATATACTCGCCGGGTCATATCCCGCGGGAGTGAACGGCGTTGAGACGAGATACGGACACAGCATGATGGTGGAGTCCGTCAGGGTTAATAGGGATTCCAATGACGAAATCACCGGCGGGACGGTCACCGTCCTTCAGAACGGCGGCCCGGGCCGCGGGGCAGATGTGGGACAATGGAAGTCTCAACTTAACGAGACAGATATCGATATCGACAGCTCTGTTTCTTCCCCCTCACAGATCATCTGGAATTACGGCGAGATCTCCTTTGAAGAACTGTACGATAATTACTATATCCCGCTGACCGTTGCCCAGTACAGCTCGCAGGATCCGCTTCCGGATGGCCTGGTCAGCGTCAGCAGCAATAATACCGGCCGCCTTCATCTGACGGACGGTGTGGTGACCTCTGAGAAATACCGCCTGCAGTCAGTCACAGTTTCCATCCATGAGGGCGATGACGCAGACGGGTCACTGATGGGCAGTGTTACGCTGGACACGGCTACATACCGCTGGAACATGTACAAGAGCGCCACGACTCAGCGGGTAAACGAGAACAGCATCGATCTGATATCATTTGCACCTTATCTGGCACAGATCGGCATGAAGCACGGCGACACCTATTATTATGTTTTGTCCGCCCGCCTCGCAAATGAAGAAGACTATGTATTGAAAGAATTCGCATTTGTGTATTAGAAAACGGAGGGAAACAACATGCAGGAATATAATATGCCGGAGGCTGTCATAATCGGTCTGACTCTGCCGGATGTGGTTATGTTTTCGGGAAAAGACGATCCGCTGGATGAAGAATCGAACCCGGAAGAAGCGTAGATTATCAAAAAACTCCCGGCCCTTTTTGGTCAGGGCCTTCACGCGGCGCCGTATGGCGCCGCTTTTTTTGGTTTCCCTTTCGTATATTTCTCGTCATTTCCTATTGACAATTTTTGTAAAAAATTGTAACTTAATAACGTATTTGAATTCATATGTATAAGTATTTTTATGCAAGACAGTGATTCCGGAATAGGGGCTTGCACCTGTTCCGTAGGCACTGTCTTTTAGTAAGGAGGACACAGTATATGATCAGAAAACTCATTGCTTTTGTTCTGACAGCGGCTATGGCGCTCTCTCTGCTGACCGTCAGTGGAGCAGGAGCACTGGAAGCCCGCGCGGAGGGCGAGATCGAGCTTTCTTCACTTGAAGATGTGGTTGCAGCCCTGGGAAGCAATACCCGCGAGTCCCTTGGTACAAAGACTTACAAGCTCACAGCCAATATTTCTGTCGGTACTACTGCCGCAGGCGGATCCAATCTCTATGTGCTCGGAGATGAGGATATCACCCTCGACCTCGCGGGATACAGACTCAGATCGCTGGCCTTCAGAAACTTCATTACTGTTCAGGGCGGAGGTGCCTTTACTCTTATCGACAGTGTCGGGGGAGGCTCGCTTGAGGCATACTATAATGCCACTTCTACGAGCACATCTACTTCAAGGGCAGTTTATCTGACCGGCGAAGGCAGTACGTTCAACCTGGTCAGCGGCACCGTAAAGAGTTACGTCACCAACGGAACGTATGACGGTTTTACCAAAACAAGTACTCTTAAAGGAAATCTTATTTATGCCGCAGACGGCACGTCATTTAATATGACCGGCGGTACGGTTACCGAGCTTCCGCCTCTGAGCACGACTTCTACCAGCGGCGGTATGATCTATCTCGGAAACGGCACTCATACCATCAGCGGCGGTACTATCAGCAACGGTATCTCAAGCAGCGGCGGCAACATCCTGTTAAACAAAGGTACGCTGACTATCAGCGGCGATGATACTCTCATCACTGGCGGAACTGCGAGATACGGCGGAAATATCCGCGCAAATGACGGCAGTACCCTCATCATTAACGGCGGAACCGTTTCAAACGGCGTATCTACCACGTTTTTCGGCAATAGTCCTTCCGGCGGCAATATCTACTGCCCCGTAGGCAGCACTGTTGTTATCAACGGCGGAACGTTCAGCGGATCTACTACGACGAACAACAACTACTACAACTATCTCAGAGGAACCGCGACCATCAACGGCGGAACCTTTGA
>JAFSTX010000073.1 GCA_017445585.1 Lachnospiraceae bacterium | reverse complement strand
GTATAAACGCACTCTCACCGTATGCATTGTAGGCTAAAACCCAGTCTCTTAAAGTCTCAGGGTTAATCCCATATGCCTTAGAAAGTGAGGGGTAAGATCCCTCACCGTTCAGGTATTCCTTTAATCTGGCAATCATCCATTCAGTAGTATGCTCTCTTTTTGACATAAAAAATCCCCTAAAAGAGACTTTGGATATTTCCATTGTCTACTTTAGGGGAATCATATCAATGTCTTCTGATGTCTGCTCCGGGTATTTTAGTAAGTATGGCATTTCAGCACTTCTATACATTCCCGCATATCTTTTTTTGAGTATTGCGGATCCGAATAAGCCGTTATGACGATTATCATCTTGATTTTTTCGCATTAAAATCGTATATTATTCTATGGCTCTGCGAGCCGTTTTTGCCTGCCCGATAATTAATCTTTCGCTGAGCTTTTTGACGGCGGTCCCAAAAACCTGTATATAGAAAAGAAATGGTTTGCCTGTGTCCCGGAATATCCGGTGTCAAAGGCAAACTTTTCAAAAAGAAAGGAATAACTTTTTCGTTAAAAAGAAATTGCTTCTTTTAGATAATTAAATATTGACTTTTCTTTCCATAAAATCTATCATTAAGAAAAACCTCAGGAGGTGCGGATCATTATGGAATTTAAAGTCTATCAAAAGGAGCTTGAGCTTCAGAGCAGGGGCTGGATCCCCACGTTTCACGATGTGTCAAAGGAGATAATCGAGATCGTAAAGGCTTCCGGAGTCAAAAACGGAACAGTCACGATCGCGTCCCACCATACTACCTGTTCTGTCATGATCCAGGAGTGCAGCCATGACATCGATTCCTTCGATCTGGAATTTCTTCAGCACGACCTGCTCGACATCATGAGAAAGCTCGTTCCCGATTATAAGGAAGAGGGCGATTACCGCCATCCCGGCCCCATCCACGCTCAGTTCGGCAGATACGTGAATGAACCCGGCGACTTCACCAGCATGAATACCGACGGTCATCTGCGTTCGGTGTTCTTCGGACGCAGCGAGACCATGACGATAAAGGACGGCGTCCTGGACGGAGGAGAGTTTGCACACATCTACTTCGTTGACTGGGATCAGGTAAGAGCCCGTCACCGCCAGCTCAACGTCACTGTCATGGGAACTGCCGATGACGTAGAGGACCGCAAGTGGAACGGCGGTGAGACTATCGATACCCTTCACAAGTTTACCGACGAGGAGAAGGCCTTCGATGTTCACTATACTCTGCAGCAGCAGAGATAAAAGCCCGTACGTTATGTCCGCCGCATTCAGGTGCGGCGGACAGCGGGCTGAAAGAATATATCGCCCGCTGGGCAAAGGAGCATGACTACATGAAGACAAGAGCGGTCAGACTTCACGGAAAGAGCGATCTCAGAGTTGATGAGTTTGAACTTCCGGAGATGAAGGACGATGAGATTCTGGCCAGAGTAGTATCGGACAGCATCTGTATGTCTACCTACAAAGCGGCCATTCAGGGAGAAGATCACAAGAGAGTTCCGGCTGATGTGTCAGAACACCCGACCATCATGGGACACGAGTTCTGCGGAGAGATCATCAGGATCGGCAGCAAATGGGCCGACAGGTATAAACTCGGACAGAAGTTCTCTGTTCAGACTGCTCTGAATTACAAGGGTTCTCTCGCCGCGCCCGGATACTCATACCGGTATATCGGGGGTGACTCCACCTATGTTGTAATCCCGAATGAAGTCATGGAACTGGACTGTCTTCTGGAATATGACGGAGATGCATTTTTCTGTGGAAGCCTTGCCGAACCGTACAGCTGCGTTGCCGGCACATTCCATGCCATGTATCATACCGCTGCGGGCAGTTATTCTCATGAGATGGGTATTCGCGAGGGCGGCGTCATGGGCATTATCGCCGGCGTAGGCCCCATGGGACTTGCGGCTATTGATTACATCATCCACTGTGACCGCAGGCCCGGCACTTTAGTGGTAACTGATATTGCTCAGGATCGTCTGGATCGAGCGTCTGCGCTCCTTTCTGCCGAAGAGGCGGAGAGGATGGGTGTAAGGCTCACCTATCTCAATACCGCCGGTGTTGACGCCAGAGCAGCCATGCTTGAGGCCAGCGGCGGCAAAATGTATGACGACGTGCTCGTCTTTGCGCCGGTCCCCGCGCTTGTGGAGCTGGCTGATTCGCTCCTCGGACGCGACGGCTGCCTCAATTTCTTCTCGGGTCCTTCGGATCCCACATTCTCCGCAAAATTCAATTTTTATAATGTTCATTATGCCGGGACCCATATCGTGGGCACCTCCGGAGGCAATAAGGACGATATGAGAGAGTCGCTCCGGATGATGTCGGAGGGCAGGCTGAATCCCGCAGTCCTTGTGACTCATATCGGCGGGCTTAACTGCGTACCTGAGACGACTCTGAATCTCCCCCACATCCCCGGCGGCAAAAAACTCATCTATACCCATATCGACCTGCCTCTGACCGCTATCGCCGATTTTGAAAAGCTCGGCGGGACCGATCCTCTTTTCGCGCGTCTGGATGAGATCTGCAAGGCTCACGGCGGTCTGTGGTGTGTCGAGGCTGAAAGGATTCTTCTGGAAGAGAAGGCCGGCGGGCAGTCAGCCTGACGGCGTGCTTAACAATTAACATATTCTGAAACAAGTTTTTATATCGAGTTCAAGGAGGTGTATCTATGGCATTTGCAGTAATCATGCCCCGTCAGGGACAGAGTGTGGAAAGCTGCATTATTACGGCCTGGAACAAAAAGGTCGGCGACAGCGTCAAGGTCGGTGATGTTCTCTTTTCGTATGAGACCGACAAGTCCGCTTTTGAAGAAGAGGCAACCGTAGAGGGTACTCTGCTGGCTGTTTTCCACGAAGAGGGCGATGATGTTCCCTGTCTGGAGAATGTCTGCGTGATAGGAGAGGCCGGTGAGGATATTTCCGCGTTTACGGCTGCGTCCGCGGCTCCCGCGGGTGATGCTCCCGCTGCCGCGCCCGAAAAGGACGAGACGCCCAAGGCAGCCGAGCCGGCTCAGAGCGCTCCTGCCGCCGCGGTTTCTTCGGGCTCCTCAGAGGGCGCCATATCCCCGAGAGCCAGAGCTCTTGCGGCAAAGACCGGCGCGGACATTTCGCGCGCCGTTGCCACAGGTCCCGAGGGACGCATTATAGAAAGAGATATTCAGAAGGCTCTTGATCAGGGCTTCCTGGCGGGTCAGGCTCCTGTTTCCGCAGCTGCTCCCGCTCCTGCCGCAGCCGCCTGCGTATGCGCCGACGGGCCTGAGTACGACGAGGAAGCGCTTCCCAATATCCGCAAGGTCATCGCGAAGGCCATGCACGGTTCGATTTCTTCCATGGCTCAGCTCACCATGAACTCCAGCTTCGATGCTACGGCGATCCTGGCGTACCGCGCTCAGGTAAAGGCCTGCGCGGAGAAAATGGGTCTGGAAAACATCACCCTGAACGACATAGTGCTCTACGCGGTATCGCGCGTGCTGCTCAGATACAGAGATATAAACGCCAACTTTGTGGATGATAAGATGCGCTATTTCAGGCACGCGAATATCGGCGTGGCCGTAGATACCGACAGAGGACTGCTGGTGCCTACGCTGATGCATGCCGATACGCTCTCGCTCAACGAGATCTCAGCCGAGGCCAAGACCCTTATCGCCGAGGCCAAGAGCGGCAGCATCAATCCCGACAAGCTCACCGGCGGCAGCTTTACCGTCACGAATCTTGGCTCGCTGGGCGTCGAGAGCTTCACACCCATCAACAACCCGCCTCAGACGGCTATCCTGGGTGTATGCTCTATAACACGCCGCATAAAGACCGGAGCGGACGGCAAAGACGTGAGTTATCCGGCCATGGGTCTGTCCCTGACCGTGGACCACAGAGTTATAGACGGATCGCCCGCAGCCCGCTTCCTCAAGGAAGTCTGCGACGGACTGGAGCATTTTGACCTGCTCCTGGCGAAATAGGAGGGACCGGTATGTATGAACTGATAGTTATCGGCGGAGGCCCCGCCGGATACAACGCAGCGGAAAAGGCCGCCGAAGGCGGACTGTCGACCTGCGTTATCGAAAAGAGAGCTCTGGGCGGGACCTGCCTGAACGAAGGCTGCATCCCCACCAAGACTCTGCTTTATTCCGCAAAAATCTACGACTACGCAAAGCACAGCGCCCCCTACGGCGTCAGCTTTACCGGCGCGTCCATCGATCATCCCGCCATCATCGACCGTAAAAACAAGGTCGTAAAGACCCTCGTCGCGGGCGTAGGCTCCAAGATGAAGAGCCGCGGGATCGATGTGATCAAGGAGACTGCGCGCATCACCGGACGCAAGGGCGACGTCTTTACGGTAGCTGCCGGAGATCAGGTGATCGAGGGCAGGCGGATCCTTGTATGCACCGGCTCGGAGGCAGCGCTTCCGCCCATCGACGGACTGAAGGATTCCCTGGCGAGCGGCTTTGCCGTGACAAACAGAGAAATCCTTGACATGAAGGAAGTGCCCGGCACGCTCCTCGTGGTCGGCGGCGGAGTCATAGGCCTTGAGATGGTCAGCTACTACAATTCCATCGGCACCGAGGTCATTGTCCTCGAGATGCTGGATCATATCGCCGGCCCCACGGACCGCGAGATCTCAGGTATGCTGAAAAAAGAGTACGAAAAGAGAGGCGTGCGCTTTATCCTCGGAGCGAAGGTAACTTCCGTAAGAGACGGAAAGATCACCTATGAGCTTGGCGGCGAGAGCTGCGAGGTAAAGGGTGACAAGGCGCTCATTTCCATCGGCAGGCGGGCTGTTTCCGCCGGGCTGGGACTTGAGGAGCTCGGCGTGGAGATCCGGCGCGGCGCAGTGGTTACAGACGAACACTGCAGGACGAGCGTCCCCGGGATCTGGGCCGCCGGCGATGTAAACGGCCGCAGCATGCTGGCGCACACAGCCTACCGCGAGGGCGAGGCTGCCGTCAGAGATATGCTGGGCATAGCCGATAAGGTAGATTATGATGCGATCCCTTCGGTCATCTACACCAACCCCGAGGTCGCCTGCGTAGGCGAAAGCGAGGAATCCGCCCGCGAGAAGGGCCTGGATGTAGAGATCAAAAAGATCCCGCTGCGTTTTTCCGGCCGCTATCTTGCCGAGAATGAGGGCGGAAACGGCATCATGAAGATAATAGTTGACAAGGAACATGGCAGGATCCTCGGATTTGCCATGATCGGCAGCTATGCCTCGGAGATCATCTACGGCATCGCCATGATGGTGGGCCGCGAGATGCGCCTCTCTGAGATACAGAAGTATGTATTCCCGCACCCTACGGTAGGCGAGGCCTTCCGTGAGGCGATCTTCTAAAATAAAGAAAGGAGTCGTAACTGATTTCAAATGACTACTGAGACAAAAGAACTCAAGGCTCTGGCGGCAAAGATCAGGATCGCCGCGCTGACAGCCATCAATTCCATCGGATCCGGCCACACGGGCGGCGCGCTCAGCATAGCTGACGCACTTGCTGTGCTCTATGGCCGCGAGATGCGGGTCGATCCCGCAAACCCCTCCTGGCCCGAGCGTGACAAGCTCGTCTGCTCCAAGGGCCACGCCGGCCCCGCGGTCTACGGAACGCTGGCGGTAAAAGGCTTTTTCCCCTATGAGGAGCTGCGCACCCTGAATCAGGGCGGCACGAGACTCCCCAGCCACTGCGACAGGAACAAGACTCCCGGCATCGACATGACTACGGGATCTCTTGGACAGGGCGTATCGCTTGCCTGCGGCATGGCTCTGGGCGAGAAGCTTCGCGGACGCGACAGCCGCGTTTTCCTCATCGTAGGTGACGGCGAGACAAACGAAGGCCAGGTATGGGAGGGCTTCTCCTTTGCTTCGGCCAAAAAGCTCGGCAACCTCGTAGTCCTGCTCGACTGGAACAAGCGTCAGCTGGACGGCTGGACCGCCGACATACACGATATGGGTGATTTTGAAGCAAAGTTCAAGGCCTTTGGTTTTGATACCGTAAAGGTCAACGGCAATGACGTGGATGAGCTTGCCGCGGCGCTCGAGCGCACAAGAAAGGGCGGAGACAAGCCCTACGCGATCGTCATGGATACCGTCAAGGGCGCAGGTATCAAGGAAGTCGCCGAGACTGCCATGAACCACACCTATCCGGTTACCGATGAAAATCTGGCGATCTGGAAAGAGCGCCTTGAGGCAGAGATCAAGGAATTGGAGGGTTAAGAGTATGATAAAGATCGTATATAACGGAGAGCTTGACCCCAGACTTTGTAAGCAGGTCCTTGGTTCGACCATTCCCGCTCTGGCGGAGGCCGACCCTGATGTGATTTATCTGGATTCGGATCTGATGAACTGTATCGGCACCGCCAAGTGGGGCGCCGCACATCCCGACCGCGCGATCAACTGCGGTATCGCGGAGGCAAATATGATCGGAGTGGCCTGCGGCCTGGCTGCAGAGGGCTTCAAGCCCATCGTGCACAGCTTCGGCTGCTTCTCGTCGCGCCGCTGCTATGACCAGGCGTTCCTTTCCGCCGGTTATGCAAAGAACGATATCACGATCCTCGGCACCGATGCAGGCGTCACCGCCAGCATGAACGGCGGCACGCACATGCCTTTTGAGGATATGGCGCTTTACCGCGCTCTGCCCGGTTCGACTGTCATCGACATCACCGATCCGACGATGCTCGAGAGCGTGCTTCATCAGTGCGTGGATCTTCCCGGAGTTAAATATGTACGCGTCAGCCGCAAATCATACGCCAAGGTCTACGAAGAGGGCAGCGAGACGCCCATCGGCAAGGCCATCACGCTCCGCGAGGGCAGCGATGCCGTGGTATTTGCTACCGGCATCATGATCCACGAGGCCATGCAGGCCGCCCAGGCTCTCGAAAAAGAGGGCATCTCGGTAGCCGTGGTCGATATGTTCACGGTCAAGCCGATCGACGTGGATGCGGTCTGCGAGTGGGCCGGAAAGACCGGAGCCGTCGTGACTGCCGAGAACCACAACCGCTACGGCGGACTTACCTCCGCTGTCAGCGAAGTCCTTGGAGCGCGCTGCCCCGTGCCGATCGAGCACGTAGCCGTCGAGGATGAGTTTGGCGAGGTCGGTACCCAGAGCTACCTGCAGAAGCGCTTCGGACTTACCGCCGGGCACGTCGCCAAGGCCGTCCGCAAGGTGATAGCCAGAAAGAATAAATAAAGGAGAAAAACAATGCCCAAGAGTCAATTTGTTGATCCCAAAAAGGCCTTTGAAAAAGGTTTTATCCACTTTGAAGACATCCCGGTATGCCAGTACGATCTGAGCTTTGCCGAAGAGAAAAAGATCTATTCGCGCGATGATCTGCTTCGTATCTACCGCGATATGTCGATCATACATGAATTCGAGACCATGCTCAACGAGGTAAAGACCAAGAGCAGCTACAACGGCGTCGAGTACAACAACCCCGGCCCTGCGCATCTGTCCATCGGACAGGAAGCCAGCGCGGTAGGAGAGGCCTACAGCCTCGGCATCGAGGACCTGACCTTCGGATCGCACCGCAGCCATGGCGAAATCCTGGCCAAGGGACTTTCCTCCATCCATCAGCTGGACGAGCAGGAGCTCTACGATATCATGAAGGAATTCCTCGGCGGCAGCGTGCTTTCCGTAGTAGAAAAGCACATGAACACCGGCGGCAGCGTAAAGGAGCTGGCTATAGATTTCCTGCTCTACGGCGCGCTGGCTGAGATCTTTGCCCGTACGACCGGCTTTAACAAGGGTCTGGGCGGATCGATGCATGCCTTCTTTATTCCTTTCGGCATCATGCCCAACAACGCCATCGTCGGCGGCGGCGTTCCCGCGGCACTCGGCGCGGCGATCTACAAGAGAGTCAACCATAAAAAGGGCATCGTCGTAGCCAACTTCGGCGACGGCGCCTGCGGCAGAGGCCCTGTCCTTGAGTCCATGAACTTCTCCACTATGGACCAGATCAAGAAGCTCTGGGGCGAGGGCTCCGGAGAGGGACTTCCGCTTCTGTTCAATATCTTCAACAACCATTACGGAATGGGCGGCCAGACCCGAGGCGAGACCATGGGCTTTGACTTTGCTGCAAGGCTCGGCGCAGGCTTCAACCCTGAGGAAATGCATGCAGAGCGTGTAAACGGCTACGATCCTCTTGCTGTGATCGACGCCGTAAAGCGCAAGAAAGAGCTGCTGCTTGCCGGCAAGGGCCCCGCGCTGCTTGACGTAGTGACCTACCGTATTTCCGGACATTCGCCTTCCGATTCCTCCACCTACCGTACTCCCGAAGAGATACAGGCCTGGAAGGATGCGGATCCTATCGCCGCCTTCGGCAGAAAGCTTACCTCCGGCAGAGGCAAGGTCGCCACGGAGGACGAGCTTGCTGCTATGCGCGAGCAGATCACGACCCGCATGACCGAGATCATGAAGCTGGCCATCAACGACGAGATCTCGCCCCGCATGGATCTGGAAAAGGATCCCGAGGCCATTTCGTCCCTGATGTTCTCCAACCTTCACGTCGAGAGCATGGATCCCGACCGCGAGAGCGAGATGCTTCTGCCCCGCGAGGAGTGCCCTCGTATCAAGGAGCTCTCCACCAAGATCCGCACTGCATGGGATGAGAGCGGAAAGCCCGTCTCCAAGATGAAAGCCTTTAATATCCGCGACGGTCTGGCTGAGCCGATCATCGATAAATTCTACGAGGATCCCACCCTTATCGCCTACGGCGAGGAGAACCGCGACTGGGGAGGCGCCTTCGGTGTATACAAGAAGATGACGGAGGCCATACCTTATCACAGGCTTTTCAATGCGCCTATCTCCGAGTCCGCTATAGTCGGCTCCGCAGTAGGTTACGCCATGTGCGGCGGCCGCGTCATAGTCGAGCTGATGTACGCCGACTTTATCGGCTGCGCCGGTGATGAGATCTTTAACCAGATGGCAAAATGGCAGGCCATGTCTGCCGGCATCCTCAAGATGCCCATCATCCTGAGAGTTTCCGTCGGATCCAAGTACGGCGCTCAGCATTCCCAGGACTGGACGGCTCTGACCGCTCATATCCCCGGACTGAAGGTCGTCTTCCCCGCTACGCCTTACGATGCGAAGGGCCTGATGCAGGCCGCGCTCAACGGCACCGATCCCGTGATCTTCTTTGAGTCGCAGCGTATCTACGACAAGGCTGAGGAGTTCCACGAAGGCGGAGTTCCCGAGGGCAAATACGAGATCACGATCGGCGAGCCCGATATCAAGCGTCCCGGCAAGGACGTCACCATTCTTTCCATCGGCGCCGTCATCTACCGCGCCATGGAGGCCGCAAAGATCCTCGAGGAGAAATACGGCGTTTCCGCCGAGGTTATCGACGCCCGCTCCATCGTACCCTTTGACTATACAAAGGTCGTTGAGTCGATCAAAAAGACCGGACGCTGCGTGATCGTAGGCGACGCGGTAGAGAGAAACTCCGTGATGAAGGATATGGCAGCGACCATCGGCGAGCTGGCCTTTGACTATCTGGACGGCCCTGTGACCGTAGTCGGCTCCAGAAACTGGATCACGCCCTGCTACGAGCTGGATCACATGTTCTTCCCTCAGGCAGACTGGATCATCGACGCCATCCACGAGAGGATCCTTCCTCTGCCCGGCCATGTCGCCACCCACAATTTCACCACGGTAGAAAAAATGAAGCGCGCCAAAGGCGGCGTGTAACAGCCTGATTTTAAGAGATGGAGGCATGCGCCCTTTGGCCATGCCTCCGATATTGTAAGAGGACAAAAAATGAGTTTAAAGCACATCGTAGAGATATCCAACCGCTACGGATCGGACCCCGAATACGTCCTGGCCGGCGGCGGAAATACTTCATATAAGAGCGGCGATACGCTCTGCATCAAGGGCTCGGGGACGTCGCTTGCGACCATCACCGAAAAGGGCTTTGTAAAGCTTTCCAGAACCGCGCTCAGCGAGATCATGGTCAAAAAATACCCCGCTGACGAGAAGAAACGCGAGGCTCAGGTCCTTGCGGATATGATGGCGGCCAGGCTTCCCGGCGAGAGCGGACGCCCTTCCGTGGAGACGCTGCTCCACAATCTTTTTGATGAGACATATATCCTCCATGTCCACCCCGCCAGGGTCAACGGTATGACCTGCGGAAAAAACGGCAGAAAGATCGCCGCGGCCAGTTTTAAAAATGCGGTATGGATAGAGGAAACGAAACCGGGATATACGCTTGCCGTTCTCTGCAGGCAGAGGATGGAGGAGTTCTGCGCCGCAAACGGCAGGAATCCCGAGATACTGATACTCCAGAATCACGGTATTTTCTTTGCGGCAAATACCGTTTCCGCGCTGGATCGGCTCGTCGCGGATTTTTTTGCACGTCTGGACAAGCTGATCAAGAAGACGCCCGATACAGCCGAGATACCGGCCGGAGATGAGAGGGAAGAGCAGGCCGCGCTTTTTGCGCCCGTTCTGCGCATGAAACTTGGCGCGCCCCATATCGTGCGCTACAGCTTCAGCCGCGAGATCGAGCGCTTCTGCAGCAGCCGCGCCGCGTTTGCTCCTCTTGCCGGAAGCTTTACTCCCGACCATATCGTGTACTGCCGCTGCGCCGCGATGTTCCTTGATTCCGCGGACGAGCTTGACAGTGCTCTGGAAGAATACAGAGCCGAGTACGGCTACGAGCCCAGGATCGTATTTCTCAGGGGCGTCGGCATGTTTGCCTGCGGCAAAAATTATAAGGAAGCCGCTACCGCTCAGGCAGTCTTTACAGACGCTGTCAAGATAGCCGTGTACGCCTCATCCTTTGGCGGAGCGCGCCATATGAGCGCCCGTCTTACCGATTTCATCAGGAACTGGGAGGTCGAATCCTACAGGAGCAAGGTCGGAGCGGCGCCGGCGGGAGCAGGCAGACTTGCCGAAAAAGTAGCGATCGTCACAGGCTCCGCTCAGGGCTTTGGTGCCGGCATCGCCCGCGCGATGCTGGGTGAAGGCGCGTACGTAGTCATCGCGGATATGAATTTTGAGGGCGCGAAGGCTCTTTCCGACGAGCTTAACGCTGCCTGCGGAGCGGGCCGCACGCTCGCAGTCTCCGCCAACGTCACCGACGAGGATTCGGTAAAGGACATGGTCAGAGAGTGCGTGCGCAGCTACGGCGGACTCGATATTTTCGTAAACAACGCCGGAATCGTCAGAGCGGGCGGACTGCCGGAGATGACGAAATCGGCATTTGAGCTCGTGACCTCGGTCAACTACACGGCCTACTTCCTCTGCGTAAAATACGCGAGCGAGGTGATGAAGCTGCAGCATGAGGCTGATCCCGCGTACATGATGGATATCGTGGAGGTCAATTCCAAGTCGGGACTTTCGGGCTCCAACAGGAACTTCGCCTACGCAGGCTCCAAATTCGGCGGTATCGGTCTGACCCAGAGCTTTGCGCTCGAGCTGGCTCCCGCAGGGATCAAGGTCAACGCGGTCTGCCCCGGCAATTTCCTGGACGGTCCGCTCTGGTCGGATCCGGAGAGAGGCCTCTTTGTCCAGTATCTGAAAGCCGGCAAGGTTCCTGGAGCAAAGACGGTGGACGACGTGAGACGCTTTTATGAGGCAAAGGTACCGCTCGGACGCGGCTGCCTGCCCGAGGATGTCGCAAGGGCGATCTTTTATATCGTGGAGCAGAAGTACGAGACGGGCCAGGCACTGCCCGTGACCGGCGGCCAGGAGATGCTGAAGTGACCCTGCCCAAGGGGCTGCTTTTGCGGATCATCCGCTGCCAAAGGCAAAGACGATTTTTCATGACAGGAGATATGCAATGGACATGATAAAGGCTTTGAACGCCGAAAGCGCCGCAGAGCGTCTGGAAGCGCTCGCTGCGATAAAAAAGGACACCGACGCGGGGCTGCTTCCCGCGCCGGAGACGACCTCTTATGTAAACAACCACATCCACACGACATATTCCTTTTCACCGTATTCCCCGACCAAGGCGCTTTATATGGCCTGGCAGGCAGGGCTGGTGACGGCCGGGATCATGGATCACGACTCGATCAGCGGCGCCCGCGAGTTTATAAAGGCCGGAGAGATACTGGGCATGCCAGTTACCTGCGGGCTGGAGTGCAGAGTGGATATGAGCGGCACGAGGCTTGCCGGACGCCGCATCAACAACCCCGACCAGAAGTCCGTGGCCTACTGCACGCTTCACGGGGTGCCGCACCAGAATATCGAGGCGCTCAACGATTATTTTGCCCCCTACAGGGAGAAAAGGAATAAGCGCAACCGCGCCATGACAGCCAGACTTTCGGAGATCTTCGCTTCCTACGGGATCACGCTGGATTTTGAAAGAGACGTGCTTCCGCTTTCGCAGCATGCCGAAGGCGGCAGCGTTACCGAGAGACATCTGTGTTATGCGCTTGCGCTGAAGATGGCGGAAAGGTTTAATGAACCCGAGCGGCTGGTAAGCTTCCTCGGAGATACGCTCGGGCTTCCGCTTTCCGGCTCCGCCGCCGACAGGCTCCTGGCCGGGCGCAGCACCCCGCAGTACTATCTCTATGACGTCCTGGGCGTGCTCAAGAGCAATTTCGTCGAGCGTTTTTATATCGACGCTGACGAGGAATGCCCTGGCGCAGAGGAGATAGTCAGGGTCGCATCGCGCTTTGGATGCATACTCTGCTACGCGTACCTGGGCGACGTGGGAAGCTCCGTTACGGGAGATAAAAAGTCCCAGAAGTTTGAGGACGATTATCTCGAGCTCCTCTTTGACGAGATCACGGAGCTCGGCTTTAACGCCGTGACGTATATGCCCAGCCGCAACAGCAGGCAGCAGCTGGAGAGGGTGATGGAGCTGGCGAGGAGCCACGGGCTCTTTCAGGTTTCCGGCGAGGATATCAACTCTCCGAGGCAGAAGTTTATCTGCGAGGCGCTTTCGGATCCGCTTTTTGCGCATCTGGGAGAGGCCACCTGGGCGCTGATAGGCCACGAAAAGGCGGCTACCGCGGACATAGAGGACGCCATGTTCTCTGAAAAGAGCCGCAGACTCTGCCCCGACCTTGACGAGAGGGTCAGCCGCTACAGCCGCATCGGAAAGCAATAACTTTTCAAAAAGAAAGAAATATTTCAAGATATCTATCCATAAAAGAATAAAAAGATTTCTTTGAGAAAGAAATGTTTGACATTCGGACTGCCTTCGGTTATCATATTTATTAATAAATGTGTTCCACAGAAAGCCTTTTTTAGGGTCATGGCCACCAGAACGGGCATCTGTGTATATGGTACGTGAAAAAAAGGAGTCAGATATCTATGAAAAGAAAAGAAATATCACTGATCATTTTATTTGCGTTCATTATCGGTCTTTTCGCTCCGGGAGCTTTACGTGCTCAGGCTGATCCGAAGGGTACCATTGATACTGCGTGGATCTCGGCAGCGTCTGATTTTACTCTGCACGTCACTGCGAAGACGGATTCCTCCGTTTCCGCTCCTAAGGTTAGATTCGAGGGAGCAGGCAGAGAAGAGACTACCGAGGGGACGGTTGCTGACGGAGTGAGGCGCTTTGATTTTACCGGGATATATGCCCAGTATATGATTGATGAGATTACCATAACTCTGTTAGATGGAACCGAAGTCCTCGATACGAAGACATTCAGTATCAGGGGATATTTTGAGACACTCTATGCTGCCGACCCTGCGACTCTCGGAGTCAGCGGAGAGCAGTATGCCGCACTGAAGACTCTGATGGCGGATGCTCTTGTTCTGGGAGCAGCGGCACAGAATTATGTGAATTACAGGACTGATGATCCTGCGGATTCACCTGCATGGGTTGCTGCAGAAAGGACGCAGGTCTTTACCTCGCCGGCTTCGGATACCGAGATCGTCGTTATGGGTACTGCAGAGGATAGGATTACCTCTGCGTCGCTGCTGATATCAAATTACATCCGCATCAGATTCAAGGCAAATGCGACCATGGCGGACAGACTTACCGTTACAGCCGGAGACGGTTCTCCTGCGGTTTTCATGCTTGGTGAAAAGGAGGATGACGGCAAATATCATGTGAGCGTCGGCGGTCTGTCAGCTACCGATTACGATACGGTATGGACGGTATCGTTGACCGACAGCGAAGGCAATGAGTACAGCACCATCAGATACAGCGTGAATTCTTATGTTGCAGCGAAGGCTGATTCAGAAGATACGGCTCTCTCGGCAATGGTAAAGGCTATATATGTATACGGCGCTTCGGCCGATGCCTACGCAGCCATAGAGCCTCAGGCAAGTGGACTGATTGTGGTCGATTCGAGCTCCGGAGAGGAGATTGACCTGGATTCTCTCGAATCCTCCGATTTGGATGAAGATGAAAAGTGGGGTCCGCTTTTATAATAAGTAATCAGGCCGGCGAGCTGACCGTGGACACCTACAAGTATTTCCTGGATATCGAGAAAAAAGAGAGACTGTAAGATCAGTTTAATGATCGATTATAGTTTTGCCGCAGCGGAGAATTTGTCGCTGCGGCTTTTGTGTGCGCAAGTGAGCTTGCATGTGCTGCCATACGTTATTCCTTCTGTCTTTGAAATTGAGTTTTCACAAATAAAAACAACAAAGATACTGAATCAACGGGACGCAGGGATTCGAACTCACTCAGATAGTTTATGACCGTCAGACTGTGACCACTCTCGCACCAGCAGAAGCTATGGCAGCCAGCTCGTTCCTGTCGGCGTCAGAATCGGTGATGAGCATCAGCTCGTCGGATATATCGCAGACCCGGTAGAAGCCGGCATTGCCGACCTTGGAGTGGTCAGCGGCTACGATGACGCGCTTTGAATTGGCGATCATCATCCGGTCGATAGGCGCTTCCTCGGAGTGACAGTTTGTGACTCCGCCGCCGGTGCTGATGCCGTCTATGGAAAGAATGGACCAGTCTGTTCTGTAGTGGGAGATTTGCTCGAGGGTATCACTGCCGTATGTAAAGCCGTATTCGGGATTAAGCTCGCCGCCAAGCAGGACAACGCGGAAATCCGACACGTTCTTCAGTATGGAAGCTACGTCCAGTGATGTCGTGACTATGCTCAGAGAATGGCGGTCGCGGAGTGCCTTGGCTATCTCCAGGCATGTGGTGCCCGTACCGATAAAAAGCGTTTCGCCATCAGAGATTGTCTTTGCGATGGCGTTCGCTATCTTTATTTTTTCCTTAAGGAACGTGGTCTTTTTTGAAGTGTAGGATGGGGATCCCTCCGGCCGGAGAGCGGCTCCTCCGGACACACGCATAAGAAGTCCCTCTTCCTCCATCATGTTAAGATCCTTTCGCATAGTGACGGAAGTTACATTCAGCTCTTTGCTGAGTTTTTCAATAGACACTTTCCCATCCTCACGCAGTTTGCTGAGGATGTATTCTTTTCTTAAATTCTGTTTGTCGCTCTTGCCGGACATATGAACCTTTCTGATGCTTTCTGTGTAAAACCCAATAAATAATATGTGAAGCTTTTCACTCACTCTTATAAAACTATACAAGAATATCACTTTACAAAACGAAAGTCAATACATTGTAAAATTGATTTTTGAAATCATTTTCGGTAATTTCAATAAAAATAGTTGATATTACGAAACGTCTGAAAATGGAGTTCTTATGGTGTAATTATATTAAAACGCGTGTTTCCGACGTGTTTCGAAATGAGAGATAGTCCTGCACTTTTGAGACGCGCGCTGCGCGGGAGATGCGCCGGGAGTCCGGCATATCTCCGTCATCGTACAAAACTTACGAAAACAAAACCAAAAAATTTTGAAAATATATTTTATGCTCGAAATCAGAAAAATACGCTTTCGTTTTACAAATCAATATATTCATTCTGCAAAATAATTGCTTTAATTATGAAAAATAATATTGACAAACAAATTGTCCGCAGCTAATATTTACGTATGGAGGATAATCCCTCAAAGTATTCATGTTCGCCGCCGCAGTGACGGCGGACTCAAAAACAGATCAAGGAGTATCAGGCTTTGAAAAGGAAGATACGAACGCCCTATTTTGAAATAGGAACAAAGAATTACGTTTACGGTGATAAACTGCTGGAATATGCCCTGGCAGCCGACGCAGCCGCGGAGCGATACGATATAGATGTGCTTTTTATCTGTCCCGCTGTAGAGATCCGGCGTGTTGCCGAGAATACGAAGCATTTGATCATCTTCGCCCCATACATGGACACGCTGAGGCCCGGCAGAGGCATGGCGGATATCCTGCCTGAGGCGCTGAGAGATGCGGGAGCAGAGGGAGTTGTGATCAATCACTGCGAAAAGCCCATGAGCCTTCCACAGATGAAGGCCACTATCGACCGTGCCAGAGAGCTGGATATGCTTGTATTTGCCTGCGCGGATACGCTGGATGAGGCCAGGGCTATAGCTAACCTTCATCCGGACATCATCAATCCCGAGCCGTCAGCCATCATAGGAGGCGGCAACGGAACCAGTCCGATGGATTATGTGAAAGGCTCCATAGAAGCGATAAAAGCGATAGACCCGAAGATACTTGTGGAGCAGGCGGCCGGTATCACCTGCGGGCAGCAGGTTTATGACTTTATCATGGCCGGTTCCGAGGCCGCAGGAGCTGCATCCGGGATAATGAACGCCTATGATCCGTTCGCAATGATAGACGAGATGATCGGAGCGACCCGGAGAGCGGCAGATGACCTGAAAAACAGACAGGTTCTGCATATGAGAGATTTTAAGAGGAGGAAAGAGGATGGTATACAGAGAGTCCTTCAGACTTCAGTCCAGAGATAGAGCATACAGCTTTCACGACGTGACGGAGCAGACAAGGCAGATCATAGAGAGATCGGGTGTCAGAGATGGCATTGCCGTGGTCTATTCCCACCATACCACCTGCTGCGTAATTACACAGGAGTGTGCCTTCGATATGTCCATGACAGGACTCGAGACGCTTCAGCAGGATCTGGTGAATGTAATGGAGAAACTCATCCCCGAGTGCAGATACGAGGGAATGTATCTCCATCCCGGACCAAAGGCTCTCGCCTTTGCAAAGGAGCATGATGAGGATGCCAGAGGCTGTCATAATACTGACGCCCACCTGCGTTCCTCCATCATCGGACGCAGCGAAACAATAGTTATTGAGGATGGCAAGGCGGATCTTGGCGAGTTCGGGCATATCTATTATATAGATTTTGACAGCACCAGAGGACGCGCAAGGACTGCTCAGGTGATGATAATAGGCGAATAGATTCGGCGTAAAGCTATGTATTTTGAAACGGAGCATACAGGAATGAAGATAGGACTTTTGCCTCTGTATATAGATATCTACGATATCAGCAGCCCTCATGTGAGGCCGCGGATGCAGGCCTTTTACGAAAGGATCGCCGCTGATTTTGAGGGCCGCGGCTTTAATGTGGTCCGTACCGCGGATTTCTGCCGGATCAGGAGCGAGTTTGAAGAGGCCGTAGACCTGTTTGAAAAAGAAAAGACAGATGCGATCGTCACAGTGCATATGGCGTATTCGCCTTCCCTGGAGGCAGTCGGCGCGTTGTGCCGGACAAAGCTTCCCGTTGTGGTTCTGGATACGACAGAGACGCTGAACTTCACCAATGAGCAGGATCCCGGAGAGATAATGTACAACCACGGAATCCACGGAGTGATGGATATGTGCAGTATGCTTGCCCGCCGGGGCAAGCCCTACGCCATCGCTGCAGGCCATATGAGCCTTACGGACGTCGTGGGTGAGGCGTGCGGATACGTACGTGCTGCGGTAGCCGCGCGCTCCCTGCGAGGCATGCGTGTGGGACTGTTTGGCGGAAGCTTCCCCGGAATGGGAGATTTCTCAGTAGAGCCCTCAGAGCTGAGGGATCGCTTTGGGATAGAGATAACCAATCTGTCTGCAGATATCCTGACAAGGTATGCCGGGGAGCCGGAGAACAGTGATGTGGAAAAAGAGCTTGCCCTCGATCGGGAGCGCTTTGACTTTCCGGA
The DNA here is from genome assembly GCA_017445585.1 of Lachnospiraceae bacterium. Lineage (GTDB taxonomy): Bacteria > Bacillota > Clostridia > Lachnospirales > Lachnospiraceae > UBA3774. Next base: position 18,830 of record JAFSTX010000073.1, on the reverse strand, counting down.
TGGCACGGATATTGATGGCTACAGACGCAGCCTTACCGTCGGACTCGGACTTCGAAGGTGTATAGAGGATAACGGTTTTGGCGCCTTTTCAGTCAATTTCAGAAGCGTAAAGGAGCTTCCTTTTGTCGAATGCTGCAAGGCCATGGAACGCGGTATCGGTTATGCCGGCGAAGGCGACGGCCTGACCTCCGCTTTTGTAGGTGCGCTGTTGAGGGGCTTTCCCGAGACGAATTTTATAGAGATCTTCTGTCCGGACTGGGAGAACGGTATGCTTTTTCTCAGCCATATGGGAGAGATGAATTACAGGATAGCTGATAACAGGCCGCAAGTTGCCTATAAAGGCGGTTTTGTGGATACATACTGTGCCTACGCCCGCATGAAGGGCGGCAGCGGCGTGTTTGTAAATGTCAGCCGTGGACAAAGTGATTATAAGCTGCTCCTTGCGCCTGCAAGAATGCTGGGGTTCCAGTCGGATAATTTTCCGGCTTCTATAAGAGGCTGGATGAAACCGGAAAAGGCGGCTTCCACCGCGGAGTTTCTGAAGGAGCTCAGTATGAACGGGGCGACCCACCACAGCGCCTTTGTTTACGGAACTACGGTGGACGAGCTCAGATTCTTCGGTGCTTTGCTGGGACTGGAGACAGTCGTTATCTGAAGCAGACAGAGGGATGTCATGCCGGATGGCAAAAGGGCCTGCCAAATGCAGAAAGATCACAAAGGAGTTCAGATTTGAAATACCTTATAGGGCTTGATATAGGCACATCCTCCGTAAAGGGGGTGCTTACAGATGAAAAGGGAGAGATAAAGCACAGGGCTTTCGGCTCTTTTTCCTATGTCTCACCGCTCGAAGGGCGGGTAGAGATGGAACCGGAGCACTACCTTAAGGTCTGTCTGGATACGATAGGTGAGCTGGCTCAGGCTGCGGATGGAGAAGAGATCCTCGGACTGTGCGCCGCGTCGGCAAGCGGGAATCTCGTCATGCTCGGCAGCGACGGACGCCCCATGACAAATATAATCAGCTGGCAGGACCGGCGTGTAAACGAAGAGGCCCGGGAGCTTTTCGAAGATCTGGACCACGACAGCTTTTACAGGCAGATAGGCTGGCCGTTCGGATACCGCGCGATGCCGCTTTCACAGCTCAGTTATATTAAAAAACACGAACCCGGACTCATCGGCATGTGCAGCATGGCGGCCATGAGCACGGAATATCTGTACTTTAAGCTCACAGGGAAATGGGGCATCAGCCCATCGGCAGGCGTCACGTACTATATGATCGACCGGAATACGGGGACGTATATCGGTGAGATACTTGAGAGGCTTGGCCTTAGAGAGAGTCAGCTCCCGCCGATAATGCCATGCGGCGCTGTGCTGGGAGGAGTACTCCCGGAAATCGCCGGACGCTGTCATCTGAAAGCAGGTACACCCGTGATACTCGGCAGCTTCGACCATCCCGCGGCAGCCAGGGGAGCAGGGATCCTGAAGGAGGGACAGATGCTTTTATCCTGCGGCACCTCCTGGGTGGTTTTTCTGCCCGCGGCAGATGCGGAAAAAGGGTTTGCTGCCGGGGCACTTGTAGATCCCTTCCTTTCAGGCAGTGGCGGATGCTGCGGAGTGATGAGTTCTCTCTCATCTCTGTCCGTAAAAATCAGGAAGTATATGAAGGCCTATATCGATGGAACCGGCTCGGACTTTACCATGCTTACGGAGCTTGCCCGGCGCAGCCGTCCGGGAGCCAGGGGTCTGCGTCTTGATCTTAACGCTGATCCCGGAAAGAGAGTTTTGATCGCATCACATGTGTACGATATAGCCCGCGCCATCATGGAGGGCGCAGTACATCTCCTTAAGGACAGGCTTGACGCTCTGGCGCTTTATGGACTCAGGGCGGATAAGGCAGTTATGGCGGGCGGCCCGTCGGGAGACCCTTTCTGGATCGAACTGATAGAGCAGATCTGCGGCGTCAAAGTGACGGCCGCTTCCGGAGCGTTTACAGGAGCTGCGGGAGCCGCGGTGATAGCAGGGATCGCTTCCGGAGTATACAGGGATGAAATGGATGCCGCGCAAAAAGCAGCCGCGGCGGAGGGAGATGATTGAATATGTCAAAGATCCGGGTCGGAGTGATGGGAGCCTATCGCGGGAGCAGCATGATAAACTACTGCGCCATTGCGGACAATGCCGAGGTCGTGGCGATCTGCGACAAAAACATCGAGGCGCTGGAGGTGCAGAGATCCCTTCACGGCAACCTTCCAATCACTTATTATGAGAGCTTCGATGATTTTATAAAGCACGATATGGACGCGGTTGTGCTGGCAAACTACGCTCACGAGCACGCGCCCTTTGCTATAGCAGCCATGAAGGCGGGAAAACATGTTTTTTCGGAGGTCGTTCCCGTACAGACCATGAAGGAAGCCGTGGAGCTGATCGAGGCGGTCGAAGAGACCGGCATGATCTACGCCTACGGTGAAAACTACTGCTATATGGGCGGTACATGGGAAATGAAGCGTCTCTATAAAGAGGGTGAGATCGGCGAGCTGGAATATGCCGAGGGCGAATATATCCACAACGGAGAGACCATCTGGCCCAGCATTACCTATGGCGAGCCGGATCATTGGCGCAACAGGATGTACTCTACCTTCTACTGTACCCATTCCCTCGGTCCGATCATTCACGCCACGGGCCTGCGGCCTGTCCGCGTGACCGGATTCGAGAGCATACAGAATGAGAGGCGCCTCAGAGTGGGTGCCCGGAGCGCCACCTACGGCATCGAGATGGTGGAACTGGAGAACGGCGCTCTCGTCCGCAGCGTCCACGGAGGCCTGTACAAAAACAGTATCTGGTACAGCATGTACGGCAGCAAGGGCCGGATGGAGACAGCCAGAAAGGATACAGGCGAGGGCGAGCACAGGCGTATATATGTAAACAGCGATGCCTATGAAGGCGAATATGCCAAACGTGAAATAAGAAACTACACGCCCCGCCGCGGAATGGATGACAAATGTGAAAACTTCGGCCACGGGGGCTCGGACTTTTACTCCATGTGGCATTTTATAGAGAAGATAAAGGGTGATCCGGAAGCTGACATTATAGATGTATATGAGGCCATGGATATGTTCCTGCCGGGAATGTTTGCCTACCGCTCTATTCTGGCCGGCGGCGCCCCGGCGGAGATCCCGGATCTGCGCGATAAGAGGCTGCGTGAAAAATGGCGCTCTGATACCGCCTGCACCGATCCGGACAAAGCAGGAGAAATGCTGCTTCCCACGTGTAAATCGGGCACGCCGGAAATCCCCGCGGAGGTTTATGAGCGGGTTGCGAGGCTCTGGGAAGAGGAAAAGCATGCCGAGGACGGTTATGTAAAACAGGCCTTTACCCAGGGAGAAGGGATCGGAAGATGAAGCTTGCGACTACGACAGGTGACTTTGCCATGTATGCCTCCTCATGGGAGGAGTGCCTTAAGGGGATCCATGACGCGGGCTTCAGATATGTGGATTTCGGCGTCGCCAACCGCGAGTTCCTTTACGACGATGGCTGGAGAGATCGGACAAAAAGGCTTATGGAATACGCCGAAAGCCTTGGTATGAAGTTCATCCAGATGCATTCTCCGGACAACATTGACCCGCTCGACCCGGTCCGTCAGGATGAGCTCGTGGAGATCACGGCCAGGTCAATAGAGATCGCGGCTATGATGGGCATCCCTCAGACCGTAGTTCATTTCGGATCATGCAGAGGCCTGTCAAAGGAAGAGTTTTACAAGAAAAACCTGGAGTTTTACAGCCGTCTGTTCCCCGCCATGGAGAGCACAGGCGTAAACGTACTTGTAGAGAATTCACCGCGTGCGCACGCGCCGGAGGGCTGCTGGTGTCTGTCCACGGGTGAGGAGCTCGCAGATTTTCTTCATTTTGCGGATCATCCATTGCTCCATGCGGTCTGGGACACCGGCCACGGCAACCTCGACGGTCCCCAGTACGAGAGCATTATTGCTCTCGGCAGCGAGCTGCGCGGGCTGCATATACATGATAACGGCGGACGGGCGGATGAGCACGCGCTCCCGCTTTCTGGAACGGTCAGCTTTGACGGAGTGATGCATGGCCTGCTTGAGATCGGCTACAGCGGATACTTCACTTTTGAAGCGGTCCGGATTCTGGACTATAAGAACGGTCAGGCCCCGCGCCGCAGGTATGAGGCGGACCGGCGGCTCCGCCACCCTACCTTTGAGCTTCAGCTCGAGGCGGAAAAACTGCTCTATGCGATAGGAAAGCATATCCTCTGTTCGTACGGCGTATTCGAGGAATAGGAGAAAAGATATGAGCAAAGACCTGATGTGGGCTTACCTGATACAGCTCAGCACGAATATGTGGGGAGAGCCCGGGGCCAATTCTGACAATGGAATGTGGCAGGACCATCTTACCACCGATGACGAAACCTGGAAACGGATCATTGACGCCCTTCCCGGCGGAGGCTTTAATACGGTGCTGATCGATATCGGAGATGCGATCGAGTATGAGAGCCATCCCGAGATTTCCATCCCGGGAGCCTGGTCCAAGGAAAAACTGAGTGCAGAGCTTGACCGCATACGCGGCCTCGGCCTGACCCCGCTTCCCAAGCTCAATTTCTCAGCCGGGCACGACGCATGGCTAAAGGTCTATTCCTGGATGGTCTCTACGCCTCAGTATTACAAAGTCTGCGAGGACCTTATCCGCGAGGTGGCGGAGCTATTCGGACATCCTGCGTATTTTCACCTTGGAATGGACGAGGAATGGGATCAGGGCACCGAGAATATGAAGATAGTACGTCCGAAACGTATCTGGTGGCACGATGTAAACCTGTTTTTTGACGTCTGCGCAAGCCTCGGAGCCAGGCCCTGGGTCTGGGCTGACCCGTGTTATGCGGATCCGGAGGACTATTGCAGGAATATGTCAAAGGATGCGGTCCAGAGCAACTGGTACTACGGAACTCTCAGAAAAAACCCTGACGGAAGCTATCAGAGAAAGGAAGCAGAGACCTACAGGACGCTGGAAAAAGCCGGATTCGATCAGATCCCCGGCAGCAGCTGTCTCGCCAGATGGTATAACTCAAAGCAGAACATGCAGATGGGCAGGGAGGAAATATCTCCGGAGCATTTGAAGGGCTTTATCACCTGCGCCTGGTATTTTACATATGCAAAGGATCTTGATAAACACCTGAGAGAGATAGACCTCTTTAAAAAAGCAAAACAGGAAGTCTGGCCTGAGGAGTGCTGAGGAGGACGGGAAACGTAAATGGACAAAAAACCATTATTTGAGGTGACGGAACACGACCGTCAGATATACAGGGACGAGCTGCAGGGTTTTCTTCCGCACAGGATCCTGGATATCCACACTCACGTGTGGCTGGAGAGCCTTGTACGCCGTAAAGGAGAATTCCGCGCGGCGTCATGGCCCGCGATGGTAGCGGCCGACAACAGCCTGGAGGATCTTAAGGAGACGTACAGACTCATGTTTCCCGACAAGGAAGTTACCGCCATGTTCTTTGGGAGCAGCAAGAAGAACTCTATGGACGCGATAAATGCCTATGTGGAGGGATGCTCAAGGCAAAGCGGCTGGCCAGCGCTGTATTACTCGTCTCCGGACGAGGATCCGGAAGATCTGGAGAGAAAGATCCGCAGGGGAGGCTTTCTCGGTCTGAAGTCGTTTCAGAATCTCGCTCCGGAGTATATTCCGGAAGCAGAGATCAGAATCTTTGACTTCTTTCCGAAGAACCAGCTTGCCATGCTGGACCGGATCGGGGGCATTGCGATGCTGCATATACCGCGCAGCGGCCGTCTGAAAGATCCGGTCAACCTGCATCAGATAGTGGAGTTGAAAAAAGAGTTTCCGCGGGTGGGCCTGATCATCGCGCATATCGGACGGGCATACTGCAGGAACGATATAGGAGATGCATTTGAAATCCTTTCGCGGTGTCAGGATCTTATGTTTGACTTTTCCGCGAACTCCTGCGAGGAGGCAATGGAAGCTCTCCTGAGGTCAGTCGGACCCCGCCGTGTCATGTTCGGCAGTGATCTTCCGATCCTGCGCATGCGCGCAAGACGTGTAGTTGAGAACAATGTATACATCAATCTTGTTCCGCCGGGACTTTACGGTGATATATCGGGCGATCCGCATATGCGGGAGGTTCCTCGCTCCGAGGAGGAAAAGCTTACTTTCTTCATGTATGAAGAGCTGCTCGCCTTCAAACGCGTGTCACAGAAGCTGAGACTTTCGGCAGAAGACATCGAAAATGTTTTTTATAACAATGCAAACGATATGATCAACCGGGCAAGAGAGAATATATACGGATGAATCAGCAATTGAGTATTGCTTGCCGATATCCGGATCAGAGAGGAGAACAAACAAATGAAAAAAGCTAAGACTAAACAGATCATGTCACTGCTCATTGCGGCAGTTATGATGCTTGGCGTGCTGGCAGGCTGCGGCAGCAGTACAGATCAGAGCAGTTCTGCATCTTCAGGCAGCGCCGGGGCAGACGAAGAAAAGGTACTTACAGTAGGTATTCCGCAGTCTGCGGTAGTTACGGACTATTACAACAACAGTTTCACCAGATATATTCAGGACAAGCTCGGCGCAAAGATAGAGTTCGTACTCTTCTCGAATGCCAGCGAGGCCATGAATCAGCTGGCTCTTGCCTGCGCGGCGGGCGACGAGCTGCCTGACGTCCTGGTGGGCTTCTCCAATATGAGCGGTTCCCTTATGTACGAGTACGGCCGCGACGGCTTTTTCCTCCCGCTCAACGACCTGATCGAACAGTACGGGACCGAGTTCAAGGCGCATATGGACGCCCTTCCCCAGGATGAATACGACCGCGTCATGGACTTTATCACTAAGCCCGATGACGGAGTGATCTACGGTCTTCCCACCTACAGCGCCGTTACGATTTCCGATTATATGCAGAATCAGATGTATATTAACAGGCAGTGGCTGAACAACCTGGGCATGGAGGCTCCGAAGACGATCGACGATCTTTACGATGTACTGGTTGCCTTCCGTGACGAAGATCCAAACAACAACGGCAGGGCAGACGAGCTGCCCATGCTTTCGCCGGCAATCTATTACTATGTGATCAACGCCTTTGTATATACAGACGCCAGCTATCCCTACAACATCACCGACGGTAAGGTCTGGGCTCCCCAGGTCAGCGATGAGTACCGTCAGGCGCTTGCTTACCTGTGCAAACTCTACGACGAGAAACTGATCAAGTTCGATATTCCGGCGGCCGACGCGAAGAGCACCATCTCCGGCGACGGCACTACGGCAAAGGTAGGCATCTGGTGCGGCAATCCGCAGACCGATACAAATCACTCATGCGAGGTCCTCGACCAGTATGACGTGCTTGAGCCTCTGGCCGATGCCACAGGAAAGGGCGGATTCGTAGTCAACCGTCCCCGCGATCTTCTGATCACCGGACACATCACCAGGGACTGCGAAGATACCGAACTGGCAATGCGTTTCCTTGACCTGTGCTATGAGGACGGTGCGGTCACACGCCGCCGCCACGGCGAAGAAGGCACCAACTGGGTCTGGAGTGAGGTGGAGGAGCCCAACATCTTCGGCGGCATGAGCCACATAAATATCATTGATTCCGACCTGTTCAACTCAAACAACGTCACCTGGGGTTCACTTCTCCCCAGTGTTTACACAGATCTGAATTACCTTACTATCGCGTCAACCTCCGGTATCGGAAAAGAATATGCCCGCATGCTGCATGCGCAGACCGAGCTTACAAAGACCTGGCCAACTCCGGAAGAGACCATAGTTAACCTTAAACTCGACCTTGGCGAGAGAGCAGAGCGCGAGAACATCTCCGGCAAGATGAGCACCACCTCGTCTCAGTATTTCGGACTGTTCCTTTCAGGCCAGCTCGATCCCGAAAATGATTCCGACTGGGGCAGGTATGTGGCGGATATGGAGGCCTGCGGAATGAATGACCTGATCGCCATCTACCAGGCCGCGTATGACAGGAGATAAACGGTCTGCACACCCGCACGGCAGTCTGACTGCTGACAGTCAATCGATGATACGGCAAAAACAATCGAAAGGATGATGTTCAATGGCCTCAGAGTCAAAAACCAAAAATTTGGAAAACGGTCCCGGCTCAAAAACAAAGTTTGCGATGTTTAAAAGGCACTTTTTGCGCGACCGCCAGCTTTACCTTCTGATCATCATTGGAATCGCCCCGTTCATCCTGTTCCACTATGGACCTATGTACGGCGTTCAGATAGCATTCCGCGATTATCGAATCGCGGACGGTATCACCGGCAGTGAATGGGTGGGACTGAAATGGTTCAAGGAGTTCCTTACGGACCCGAACTTCAAGCGAATATTCCTGAATACGCTTGTTATTTCACTGTATTCCCTGGTCACATTCCCACTCCCTATCATTCTTGCGCTCATGTTCAATTCCATGCGCAGCAGGAAATACAGGAAGGCCGCTCAGACGATAGCCTACATGCCTCATTTTATTTCAATCACGGTTTTTGTGGGCATCATAAACCTGATATTCTCACCGACGACCGGTCTTTACGGAAACCTGTTCCGCTTGTTCGGAGGAGAGGGATACCCTACGGATTTCCGCGGGCTTGCCACGTCCTTCCGCCATATCTACATATGGTCGGGCGTCTGGCAGGGAGTAGGCTGGCAGACCATCCTTTATACTTCCGCGCTTTCGGCAGTCTCTAACGAACTGCACGAAGCGGCCTGCCTCGACGGTGCGTCGCGCTTCAAACGCATACTCCATGTGGACCTCCCGGCCATCATGCCCACCATAGCGATCATGCTGATCCTGCGTATGGGCGGCCTTATCAGCGTAGGCTTTGAAAAGGCCTACCTGCTGCAGAGCCCTCTTAACCTGTCCACATCAGAACTGATCTCCACCTATGTTTACAAACGCGGTCTGAGCGATTTCAGACGGTTCTCCTACGGTACCGCGGTCAGTCTTTTTAACACGGCTATCAATATAACGCTTATGCTGATTGCCAACTATACCAGCAAAAAGGTGACCGAGGGCGAGATCTCGGTTGTCTAAGGTAAGGAGGCGCAGCATGAGCAAGTTTAAAACCAAAAAGCGCAAAGGCGGACTGATGACAAGCACCTCCGACAGAGTATTCTATATTACCGTTTCGACGATCGTTACGCTTTATGTGCTATCTATCCTTTATCCTCTGATATATATCGTTTCGTCTTCATTCTCCTCGGGAACGGCTGTGTCGGATGGAAAGGTGCTTCTGTGGCCGGTGGATTTTTCACTCAAGGGTTATGAGATGGTCTTTAACTACAAGGCAGTGTGGACTGGCTACGCAAATACGCTGTTCTATACGATAGGCAGAACGATAGTGCTGATGACGCAGGTCACCCTGGTGGCTTACGTACTTTCAAGGAAAACATTCCAGGCCAGGAAGTTCTTTACCATGATCTGTGTGTTTTCCATGTGGTTTTCCGGAGGCCTGATCCCCAGCTACATCCTTATATCGAGCCTGGGACTCAATAACTCGCGCTGGGGCTACCTGATCATGGGCAGTATGAATATCACCTATGTGATCATCATGCGCACCTATTTCCAGACTGCCATTCCGGGCGAAATGCTGGAATCTGCCAGGATAGACGGTGTTTCCGATGTGCAGTATCTGACAAAGATAGCGCTGCCTCTGTCAAAGCCGGTGCTTTCGGTCATCACCCTGTACCATATCGTGGGTGAGTGGAACAACTATTTCGGGCCCATGATCTATCTGCGCCCCACGGAGCTGCATCCCCTGCAGCTGGTGCTGCGGCGGATACTCGAGGCCAGCCAGATGGACCTGACCATGGTGTCGGACGCGGAGCTGGCCAGCCAGGCGGCGCAGATGGGCGATGTACTCAAATACGGCCTGATAGTCGTATCTACTGTACCCATGCTCTGTTTGTTCCCGTTTGTTCAGAAGTTCTTTAACAAGGGAGTTATGATGGGAGCTCTTAAGGGCTGATAATTGCTGTTGGAAGGGAAGCGAAAATGAAAAAAGGCATAAAAGCAGTGCTGATCGGAGCCGGGGCTGCGGCTCTCGCTGCAGGAGCTTTCTTTGGCGCGAGGGCTGTGACGTTCGGTGCCGCAGATAACGGGGCCGAGGCGGCGCAGTCTGTTTCAGACTCGGCCGGACCTTCATCCGCAACTCTTGCCGAGTTCTCTGACTATGAGATATTCGCGGATGTGCCCCGTATGTCAGCTCCGGACGCCCGCTACGAATACGCCGTGGATGACGGCGCCGGTACGTACGGAATAAGTGTATACGAAACGACAAAGGCGGATTACGACGCCTATCTTTCCGAGCTTGAAGCAGACGGATACGTGAAGTTTGCGGATAACGGAGAAGGCGGACTCGGAGGCTATATATACAAGACATTTTTTACAAAGGGTGATCTGCGTCTGTCCGTGACCTATATTTACCTTGCCGGACGTACCATGATAAGCGCCTGTGAGGGCGGGGCCTGGTCGGAGCACCTGAACTACGATGTTTCCTATGTCGCCGCCAACGTTCAGAGTGCGCAGACAAAGCTCTATCTGCCGGAGCTCTTTACGACCGGCGCGAGCTTCTTCCTGCAGCTGAAAAACGGGCATTTCATTATCAACGACGGCGGCACGGAAAACGAGCTGCCCTATCTGCTGGACGATCTCGAGGCCCTCGTTCCAGAGGGCGAAAAGCCTGTCATAGAAGCATGGTTCATGTCTCATCCGCATACCGACCATATGGGTGTGTTCAAGGCGTTCCTCAATAATAAAGACCAGATGGACCGGGTCTATGTGGAGAATATGTATTTTAACATGCTTGGCGAGGAGGCCGCTAAATACTACGACCGGATGGGAGAGGATTACACGGTGCTTTCCAATTATGTCAGAGGCCTTCCAAAGATGCTGAGCAAACAGGATGGCGGCGCGCCCGAACTCTATGAGATGGCGATAGGGGACAGATACTATTTCAACGATTTTTCTGTGGAAGTCATCTATTCCTCCGAGGTCCAGCCCTACGAGGATCTTCACGGCGTAAACGGAAGCTGCACCTGGCTTCTCTACAACATAGAAGGACAGAAGATACTCTTCCCCGGAGACGGTCTTTTCTCCAGCCAGAAATTTATCATGAATACTTATGACCGCGCGTATTTCGACCTGGATATCTATTTTCCGTCGCACCACGGTTATGACACATACGATCAGTTCACTTATTATCTCAAACGGCTCGATACCGTGCTTTACCCCAATTACCACAAACTCCTCGGAGGGGAGTCGGGTTACAGCAACCATACCGAGCAGCTGAAGTATATCAATGAAAGGGCCAGGGAAAGCTACACGTACGGCGAAGGTACCGTAGTGCTCACCTTCCCTTACAAGGTGGGTTCAGCAGAGATAATGGAGCCCAGGGAATGGAAGTACAATTCCCAGAAGCCGCCCAGATAGGAGGATGCTGCAATGAAAATGAAAAAAATCCTTATAGCTGCAGGGATAACCGTCCTCACTGCCGCTGCGGGAGTAGGCGGATGGCTTTCGGCTAAGGGCTCCTTGTCTGGAGAGGATGAGTTTACTGCAGATTGGTATACGGAGGACGCTGACGAATTCGTAATCACCACGCCTGAGCAGCTCTATGAAATGTCAAAACTGAGCCGGAATCATGACTTTGCCGGCCAGACCTTTCTGCTCGGAAACGACATCGTCATGAACCAGGGAACTCCGGACGAATGGGGCTTCGCAATGCCCGAATATCTGTGGGAAGACCCTATATATCAGTTCGCGGGGACCTTTGACGGACAGGGACATACCATCAGCGGCGTTTACGCGATGGGTTATGACCTCGGGTCGCTTGACCTTCACTACGAAAACCACCCCGCGGTGGAATACTGGAGCGGGAAATCGCTCTATCTTCCGACCGGGCTCTTCGCCTATACAAAGGACACCTGCGTAATTAAGAATCTGAAAGTTACCGACAGTATCTTTTATAACTGGTCCAACAATGGCGGAGGCAGTATCATCAGCAACGGCGCGGGCACGCTGAGCAACGTCTACAGCAATGCTACTGTGGTCGGCTACTGGGAAAAGAACGGAGGCCTCGTAGGCGTAGCGGAAAATGGCGCGATCCACATGGACAATTGCTGGTTCGACGGACAGCTGCTTATGAAGGGACCGCGCGGTTCCTATGGCGGCGGCCTTATCGGAGTTGTAAAGAAGGCATCCGAGACAACCTCGGTCACACACTGCCTGTGTACCGCGGTCATTACAAACGAATTCACGAACGATGAGCCCCGTATCGGGGGTTTTGCCGGCGTAGTTTTTGACGGAGGCCATCTGATGCTTGAGGATTCGCTTTCTCTCAGCAGCATCACGGCTCTTCGTCATGACAGTATCGGCTGCGCTGTGGGCCGTCTGGAGGGCAACGCTACGCTGGCCGCGAGCAGCGCGTATTCAAACCTCTCAGGTTATCCGGCTGCGCTCGGGTATTGGGGAGGTCAGATTCAGTCTTACCCCATCGGCCTTTCAGGAGAGTGCTTTGAAGGCGAAGCCGCACTGGCCTGGACAGAACTGGATTTTGAAAATACCTGGACTATAGTGCCGGGCGGAACGCCCATACTCCGCGCTTTCGCAGATCAGACAGATGATCGCACGAGCGCGGCCAAGGCTTACGATACAAGCTGGTATGACAAGGGAAAGACAGATTATATGCTGACCTCGCTTGATCAGCTCTACGGATTCTATATTCTTTCTGCATCAAACAATTTTTCCGGAAGGACAGTAAAGCTCGGCGGGGATATTATAGTAAACACCGGAGACGCGAAAGACTGGTCTCCGGAGAATATGCCCGAAAACCCCTGGTATCCCATAAACCGCTTTGCGGGTACATTTGACGGACAGGGGCATACTGTCAGCGGCGTTTATCTGTACAGCAACCAGCCCGGAACCGGCCTGTTTACGTCTGTCACAAACACCGGTCTGATCAGGAATATCCGTCTGGAAAACTCATCCTTCCTTAATACGTCGCAGCTTTTCTCATATATGGGAAGCATAGTCGGATGCTGCGAAGGCACAGTGGACACCGTCTACAGCAACGCCATAATGGAAAGCAGCGCGACCAGGAGCACCGGCGGCATAATCGGCAGCTGCAGAGGTACCGAAACCGTTACGATCAGTAACTGCTGGTTCGACGGTTCCATAACTCTTACCGAAGGCAGCCAGGGCAGTCAGGCCGGCGGAATTGCCGGCAACCATGAAGGCCCGGTGCGTATACGCCATTGTCTGAATTCCGGAAGCATCAGCGGCGGCGTGCTTACCGGCGGTATTATCGGCATCATGGGCGGCACCGTATTTGAGATCACCGACTGTCTGAACGTCGGCGAGATCCCTGCCCAGAAGCACGCAGGCTCCATTTCCGGCTGGCTCGGCGCCAGATCAACGCTTACATTTGAAAACACCTATGCGTCTGCCGAGAGCTGTATAAAGGCGCTTGATAATGTACAGTCCGAGTATGTGGGCGGCTGCATGACCATACCTGTCGATTATTTAACAGGCGAAAATGCTTACATCTGGACCATGCTCGATTTCGATGAGTACTGGGCTATCCGCGAGGGAGATACTCCGGTGCTTCGGTCATTTGCTCAGACTGTTCCATCTACCGCAGGTTTGAAGAAGATAATGGATACGAGCTGGTACAGCGTTCGCGAAAAGGAATACGTTCTTGACTCCGTCGAAGATCTGTACGGCTTTGCCTATATGTCTTACAACACGGATTTTGCCCGTAAAAGCGTAAAGCTTGCCTGTGATATAAAGGTCAACTCCGGCGACGTATCCGGCTGGGAAAAGAGCGCGCCGACAAATCCCTGGTTCCCCATATACAGTTTTGCGGGTGACTTCAACGGCCAGGGGCATACGGTGAGTGGACTCTATCAGAAATTAAAGACCGAGGATCCTTCGGGAATGTTTGCGCGCGTTAACGGCAGTATCAGCCGCCTGCGGCTTACGAACAGCTATTTTGAAAAGGATGGTCCTTACTGCGGAAGCGTGGCGGGGATCTTCTCCGGAAGCATGGACCGCGTATACAGCAATGCCATTATAAAGGCTTCCTGCAGTGAGCGCAGCCGTTTCGGCGGCATAGTTTCGGCCGCGGCCGGTGAGGCCTCCTTTACCGAGTGCTGGTTCGACGGAACCGTGGACGCAGAAGAGAACCGCTATGTCGGCGGCATCGTCGGCGCCATGGAAAACGGCACGAAGAAAGTCAGTATCTCGCATTGTCTCTCTTCCGGCGACCTTTCCGCGAGAGACCATGTGGCAAACATCTGCGGATATATCGTAGAAGGGGATCTTACCATAGACGACTGCCTCGGTATAGGCGGCATCACTACTATCGGCTCCACCGTGGGCACCCTGGTCGGCGGCAGATACAGCGCCGTTCCCGAGATACGGATCAGGAACAGCGCCGGAGTGGGCAAGTCAACCATAGCAGGAACAGCTGCGCCCAAGGAAGTTACTAACTCCGCGTGGGTCAATTCACGCACTTCTCAGCAGCTTTGCGGCGAGGACGGATTCTTCCTCGCGACGTGGCTCAGGTTCGAAGAACACTGGGTGATCCGTGACAAAAATACCCCGGCGCTGCGCTCTCTCTCCGGGAAGGGCCAGCTGCAGAAGGCTCTGGAGAATTTCAAAAACAGCGTAAAAAAAGACAAGAATGGCAACGACGTCTACACAATATCCGATATCAATGATCTGACAGGTTTTGCGCTGTATTCAAAACTTAACGACCTTAAAGGCGCGACGGTCAGGCTTGCGTCAAATATTACGATAAACAGCGGAAAGGCCTCCGACTGGAAGAATAATCCTCCTGAGAACAGCCTTATTTCCATCGGAAGTGCCGCAAGACCTTTCGCGGGTACGTTCGACGGACAGGGACACAGTATCCGAGGTATATATCAAAAAGTAAAATCAGACGATCCGACGGGGCTGTTCGCTCAGACCGCGGAGAGTTCTGTCGTAAAAAATCTCCGGATCGAGAACAGTTATTTTGAAAAGGACGGCCCTTATTGCGGCAGTGTGGCGGGAGTTTTCTCGGGAACAATGGAGCGTGTCTACAGCAACGCCATAGTCAGGGCATCCGGAAGTGAACGCAGCCGTTTCGGAGGGCTTGTCTCAGCGGCCACGGGAAATGTGACTCTCAGTGAGTGCTGGTTTGACGGTACGGTAAACGGTTCGAATAACCGCTACGTGGGCGGACTAATAGGCGCAATGGATAATAAGACAGGCGTGGTCAGAGTGAAACACTCCATGTTCAGCGGGACGCTCTCTGCCCTCGATCACGGCGGCGGCATCTGCGGCTACATCGTAGAGGGAAACCTTACCGCCGATGACTGCCTGAGCATAGGAACGATGCGTGTTGACGGGAAGACAATCGGCACCATTGTTGGCGGCAGATACAGCGCCGTGCCGGAGATCACTATCAAAAACAGCGCCGGTGTGGGCAGCGCCGATCTGGCGGGCACAGCTGCGGCGAAGGAGATCACAGGTTCTGCCAAGATCAACTCGCGCTCGCGCGATGAGCTTACCGGCGCAGACGGACTTTTCCTGAATTCGTGGATAGATTTTGACGGTTACTACATGATCCGGGATACTGAGGTCCCGGCGCTGCGATCGCTCGAGAAAAAGACGTCAAAGCTCCAGCAGTCGATGGAGGACTTCCAGGACAGCGCCGTCAGGGACGAGGACGGCAGGCTCGTCTATACCATCGGAAGCGCGGACGAGATGAATGCTTTCATACTCCTGTCCGGACAGATGGATTTCTCGGGAGCCGTTGTAAAGCTGGAGGCGGATATAGATATGAATCCCGGATGGAGCGCCGGGGATGAGGCGCCTTCTAATGTGTGGTCGCCGATTGGAAGCACATCAAAGCATTTCGCAGGAATCTTTGACGGTCAGGGTCATACTATAAGCGGCGTGTATGTAAAAACCGCAGGAAATGCAGGGCTCTTTGTCCAGACTGCAGCGGAGTCCGAGCTCAAAAACTTCAGCCTTAAGAACAGCTATATCGCCAGCAGCGCGGGCTACGCGGGCTGTATAGCTGCCCACTTTGCCGGAAAAGCGGAGAAGATCTACTGTGACGCGACTCTTGCTGCAACAGGCGGAGCGGCCTACTTCGGAGGACTTTTCGGAGAAACAAGATATGGCAGGGCGGAGATCAGCGAGTGCTGGTTTGACGGAACTATAGATGCCGCCGACAAAACCTGGGTCGGAGGATTAATCGGCGGAGCCTATGATGAGGCGATCGTCACTCACAGCCTGTTCAGCGGAAGCATTACGGCTAAAAACGGCGCAGGAGGTATCTGCGGCAATACAATAAGCGCAGCAGGAATTACCTTTGAAGACGTGCTGTCCGCCGGAGTCATCACTGCCGATCAGTGGGGCGGTCTTGTGGGCGGCAGACAGAGCGCGGAGAGCACTTTGACCGCCAGGAACAGCGCCTCTGTCGGAAGTGCAAAGTGGTACGGAAACAGCGGAGCCTATGTGCAGGAGACTGCGGATAATATAAGTTCCAGGCCTTTGGAGCAGCTCAAGGGTGACGGCGGGTCGTTCCTGGCTTCATGGATCGATTTCAATGACCACTTCATTACGAGAGAGGACGATGTCCCGGGTCTTCAGTGCATGATCGAAGGTTTTCACAACAACTATACGCTGGATGAGAATGGCAGGCGTACATATATGATTGCTTCGGCAGAGGATCTTACAGCCTTTGCCAGACTCTCGCAGAGCAGGGATTTTGCGGACTGCACCGTAAGGCTGTCGGCCGATATCGATCTAAATCCCGGATGGGACGCGTCTGCAGAAACGGCGCCGGATATCATGTGGACACAGATCGGCTCCGCAACGATGCCTTTTGCCGGCGTCTTTGACGGAGCGGGTCACACAGTGAGCGGAATATATATGAACACTTCGGCCCAGAGGGCAGGAATGTTTGCAAAGACCGCGGAAAGTGCCGTCGTCAGGGACTTCAGTCTGAAGAACAGCTGTATTATCACGACCGCAGCATATGCGGGCTGCGTGGCAGGTTCCTTTGCCGGAACAGCAGAACGGATCCATGTAGACGCGATCCTCCATAAGACTACATCCGGCAACAGCCGTTTTGGCGGTCTTTTCGGCAATATCGAGGGCAGCGCCGCCGTTCTTTCGGAGTGCTGGTTTGAAGGCAGCGTCAGTGCTGCAGGCAACTCCTATGTGGGCGGGCTGATAGGTGATCTTGATACCGCCTGCGATGTTACGGTCTCACACTGCCTCTTTACCGGCAGCATCGCAGCCAGCCAGCAGGTGGGAGGTATCTGCGGTATTGCCTTTGCCTCGGGAAGCAATATTTCGTTCAATGATACGCTCTCGGCCGGAAGCATATCCGCAAGCCAGATGGGTGGTCTTATCGGCAGCAGGCAGACAGCCTCTTCGGCGGTTGCGGCAAATGACTCGGTAAGCATAGGTTCATCCAAATGGTATGGCAACATCGGCGCCTATACGTCTAATAACGCAGATAATGTAAGCAGCAGGACCCTTGACGATCTTAAGGGAGAGGGAGGTCTGTTTCTGGATACATGGCTTGATTTCGAGGAATACTGGACAGTTCGGGAGGATGCGGTACCTGGACTTAGATGCTTCACGGAGTAACGGATAGAGGAGGCAGAAATGAAAAAAAGCTATCAGTCACCTAAAACAGAAACAGTTTTGAGAGAACCCTGGGAAGCGGTCTGCGCCAGCGGTCTCGAAGAGCTCGAAGAATGGGAAGGAGAGGAGATCGTTATTCCCTGATCGAGAAAGAGGTAACAATATGATCAACAGGAAAGGAGATGCAGTTTTGAAGAAAAAGTACTTACCTCCGCAGATTATGGCTGTAGATCCGGGGACGGAGTGCATAATTTGTACTTCTACTCTGGATGGGTATGACGAGTACGGCGGCGAGCCGATCATCATTGAATAAAGATAAGCGCCGCCGGTATTATCAACAGAAAAGGAGCAAAAGCAAATGAAGAAACTATTAAGCGCGGTGCTGGCCCTTGCCATGATACTGTCACTTATCACATCGGGCGCTTCTGCCGTGCTGGCAGATCTGCCTGAAGTATCTGAAGGAAAGATCTTCGGAGGATACTATACTGACAGTACCTACGCCACACCATCTGCAACAGAGACGGCCTATAAAAAAGAGGTCGACGCGGCAGTACTGACTGTTAAATTCCAGACATTGCTCGGCGCAAATGATCAGGATGGAAGTACCAGGCTCCGCGTGATCACTACCGTCGACAGTCTGAACTACAAAAGCATGGGTATAAAGATATCAGTGGGCGGAGGAGCTCCGGCTGCGTATACCACCAAAAAGGTCGCAAAAAAGATCATTGGTTCGGATGGATTGAGAGATCTGGAATATGTTCCTGCAGATTTCAGTCCGGAGTCTGAGTACTTCTGCGCTTTCAACATCACTGTTCCACAGAACAGATTTGATACGGAGCTTAGGTTCACTCCGTTCTGGGTCACTATGGACGGACAGGAAGTAGAGGGAACGGCGCGCAGTTTTACCATCAGCGAGAATGAGTACTTTAACCTGCTCCAGATCAATAATGCGTCGGAGCTCACGGCTTTTGCACAGGAGTCTCAGACCAGGGATTTCGCGAACTGGACGGTCAAGCTCACTGCTGACATCGACATGAACCCCGGGTGCGAAGCGGGAGAGAGCAGCATGAGCGGATCGCCCGCCGCATGGACTCAGATCGGTTCTGCTTCGATGCCTTTTGCCGGCACGTTCGACGGCCAGGGTCATACCATCAGCGGCG
>JAFSTX010000072.1 GCA_017445585.1 Lachnospiraceae bacterium | reverse complement strand
TTGAATTGGCTGCACTGTCGTCAACTTTTTCAATTTTTATTTCCATTGGAAAACGCAGCGCTATTTCATCGCCTGAATTGAGCAGAACGTCCGGAATACTGTATCCGTTTCCCTGCGGTATCAGAGTAGCATCCTTTTCATTTATACGGATAGAGGGATTACTGCACCAGCCGGGTATCCTGATCCTGAGCTTCAAGCTGTCAGCGTTTTTAATATGGATACGGATAGTATCCCTGAAGGGATAGAGTGTATCGACTTCAAACGAAAACCTGTCTGAATTGATCCTGCACGGACCGTAGCAGAACAGATAGGGATCACCGGATTCATCGGCCAGGCACATAGTCCTGACAAATTCCGGGATAATCTGTATGGCCTGAGTGGGGCAGCAGGCAGTACGAAAACATGGCGCGTAGGTCCCCATATCGGGACCGATGCCTGTAAGCGACGAGCGGTGATTGGCAAAAAGCTGGTTTGGTGCGGTCATATAAGCTATGGCGCGTTCGTCCTTTTTGCGGGCGCCTTCGGCCCCGTTGAAGAGCGCAAGCTCCATATTGTCTCCCCATGCGGCTTCTCCGGTGATCATTGCCAGCCACGCATATGTGTGGTTGAACGTATTGAAATTGCAGTATTCGGTTTCGCAGGTCGCGCCCTTTGGGCTCAGATACTCAGCACAGGAGCTTGGACCACCGGTGGGTTGAACTATGCGTTTCAGTGCTTTTTTTGCTGCGTTAATGCTCGCTGCGAGCAGCTTTTCTTCACCTGTTGCGCAGTAAACGAGGGCAGGGTGCTTCAGATCTTCACCGTACGCCACTGCGTGCATTGAGCCGTAGGGCAGTTCGTCAGAGAGATACTGAGAGATTTTGTTCTGCCATGTCGAGTTTTCTTCAAGCCAGCTGAGCCAGTCCGTGCAGAAGTCCAGGAGCCGCCTGTCATCTGTGTACGAGTACACGACAATCATGGGTTCTATGATGACCGAGCCCACATAATCAGTCTTTTTGTTTTTCCATTTATCGCAGAACCAAAGAAGTCCGCGATAAACCGAATCGAACACATCCGTGCGGCCCGTGGCTTCATAGAAGCTGAGAAGGGCACGGTAGCACCAGGCGGCGCTCCAAGGGTTATAATCCACCATACGGTCGGTATACGGAGGAAAACCTCCAAGATACCCATCGCTCTCCTGATGTGCCAGCACACCATCTACCCAGGCTGCGGCCTTGTCCTTCAGTTCCTGATCGTCGAGAGTAAAAGCCAGCTGCACAAGACCGGTCCAGTAGCTTCCGGAGATCTCACTTGACCAGCCCGCGGCAAAGGTTGGGTCTGCCGGCTTGTTTGAAGGCGGCAGGCTCTTAAAAGCCGAATAGTTTATAAAAGGGGTCGCTATCATGTCCGGCTCAAGCTCGTCAAGGTGGCCGCCGATACCGTTCTTATTACGCAGAAGCTGCTCGCGGATCCAGCCACCGGCGGTGACGGAGCCGAGCGGGAGCCTGTGAAGCTTGTTATATGTCGGAATTTTCTTTTTCTCGGGGAGAATATTCATCTCATAACCTCATCAGAACAGATCATACATACCGCAGGGACGATTGGGGAATGCCCGGAAGAAATCCTCACAGTCTCCGTGAAGTGTTACGCCCTCCGTATAGATCGCGGACTGCCTGCCATAGGATTGGAAGCCGTGGATCAGCTGCGCAAGGGCAGGCATTTCCAGCTCGAGATCGCACGGACTGTCCGCAGGCAGCTCTGTTACGATAGCCTTTTCGTTTTCATAAGCGACTTTCCAGATACCTTCGGTCTTTTTCTTTGAAAAAGGACTCTTTTCACAGTCGGTAACGCGAAGTGTAAATTCCCCCGCAGACTTCGGATATTTCATGGCGGACAGAACGGCAGGGACATCGTGAAATCTGGCGCACAGATCAGGAACAGACTGGAGCTTGATGTATTTGTAGTCACGAAGTGTCTGTTCCACCTCGGGAGCCATGCCTGTATTATGGAACACGACGGTATCCACCTCGCCGTCATACATACGGATAAAGCCGAGAAGTCTGCGCATAGCGGCAGGGGACGTGAAACAAATCTCATCGATATGTACGGTACCGAACAGATGATGGTGCTCCTGTATCATTTCCCTGCGCAGCATAAGGTAGCCGTCGGGACGACCGTTTTCGTCGCGGGTCAGATAGTAAACGGGATCTCTGAAGTTATATGTAAAAGGACCTCCGTTGGTGTAGCCCTCGCATATAGTGGGTTCTGTTGTGGGAAGGGTGCCGTGTCGCAGAAAAATGGCATTGCGTTCCATACAGAATTCATTGTAGATCTGTTCGAGTTCTTTTGTTCCGTTTTCCGGAAGTACTCTTTCAAGAGCTGCATGGCGCGGAATGAAATCGAGCTTTTCTATGGGAAATTCGATCACTCTGTGATCAGCGACACGCTCATAGCCTATAGTGCGGTAATAGGGAAAAGAAAAGGGATGCAGATAGCTTACGGGACAATTCTTTTCTTCGATGATACGGCCGAGCATTGCGAAACAGTGCCGTGCGATACCGCACCGCCGATACTCAGGCTCAACATTTACCGCGCCGAGCGCCATTGCCTTTATCGTAGCTCCGTTCAGACGCGCATCGAGCAGGTTGCCCTTGCAGCGTCCGATCTTTCTGCCTTTTTCGTCAAATACCTTTATCAGATAGAGTCCGTCTTTTTCCTCCATGCAAAAATCGAATCCCTGATATTTTTCCTGCATACAGCACATAACTTCCTCCGATTAAAACTGTTTAGTCTACAGTCATTACGACTTTGCCCTGATGTTTGCCTTCATAAAGGATAGCCTGAGCGGCTTCAGCCTCGGTGATGGGAAGTACCTTATATATGGTGGGTCTGATCAGTCCGCTTTCGATCTTTGGCCAGATGTCTCTTACAAGGCTGGCCAGGATCTCTGCCTTCATCTGCGGAGTACGGGAACGAAGGGTGCTTCCGATGATCCTGACGTTGCGGACGTAGATGTTTTTCAGATCTATCTGTGTGAACTGTCCCGCCAGAGCTGCTATCATGATCCAGCGTGCTCCGTGTTTCAGATAGTGGATGCATTTGCCCATGATCTCACCTCCGAGACAGTCTATGGCCACATCTACGCCGCGGCCTTCTTCGAGCTCACGCTTAAGGACATCGACTATATCCTGCCTGCGCGTATTAACTATCAGATCGGCATTCAGATGACGGATGGACTCTGCCTGCTCATCCGTGATGACGGTAGTGACAACCCGAACGTCAAAGGCTTTTGCCATGGGAATGATAATACTGGCAAGGCCGCTTGCGCCGGCGTTCATGAGAAGAGTGTCTCCCGGACGTATCCTGCCTTCGATAAAGAGATTGAGATATGCGGTGGAGGCCGCTTCAGGTATGGCAGCTGCCTCTACCATGGAACAGCCTCCCGGGACCGGCATAAGCATATCATATTTGACGTTTGCGTACTGTGCATATCCGCCTCCGCCAAGAAGCGCGCAGACCTTGTCGCCGATCTTCCAGGCGGATTTTTTTGCGGCTTCCGATCCGACTTCCGTGATGGTACCGGCGATCTCCAGTCCCATCCAGTCAGGGCAGCCGGGCGGCGGCGGATAATCCCCCTCTCTCTGCATCAGGTCGGCGCGGTTAAGTGCCGCAGCCGCAATCTTCACGATGCAGTCCTCGGGGCCGCATACAGGATCCGGAACATTATCCCAACGCAAGCTTTTGTCTTCGTTAATCAGAATCGCTTTCATAGCTGTTCCTCCATTGTCTGTTATTTGAGCGTCTGCCAGTCAAACTGGACGCCGATAGGGAAATCCTTATCATTTACGAGTCTGTCAAAAGCCGTCTGGCAATCCGCGGGAGAATAGAAACCCCCGGTCATTTGCCTGATTTTCATTTCGGTTACCCCGGCTTATAAAGTCGTATAAAAATGATAGGAAAGAATAAATACGTTGTCAACAAATGGCCGCTAATTCAAATTGGATATGGGAGTTTTCCAATCGGATATGGTGTCCGGGACAAAACCCACCTTTGAAATACGGCTAAAGGACAGAAAAATGCGTCTGGTTCAACCTTTCATTTTGTATTTTCCAGCGGGTGTGCAGATTGATAAAATATGATTGAAAACATATGTGCCAGATCAGGCGGCACTCGGATATGCTGAGTTTGAAATCACTTTTCCGGGACGGACGGGGAGACCCAAAGAATGAACCGGAAAATCAGATATGGTGAAAACGCAATTAGATATTACATTGTGACCACAAGATTGAAAAATATAAAATAGGGTTAAATTAATTCTTTTACAAAATGATGCTGCATAACAAGGAGGATTTGATGAAAGGCTCTGCTTTCAGGTGCGAGGACGCCTATTATTTTCTGTACCCGGATCATAATCCTTCGTTCTGGGTTACACATGCCGGAATCTCGTATTGCGACGAAACTTACAAAATGAGCAGAGCTTCGTCAGCGTCGGTAGTTATTGAGTATGTGTACAAGGGGACAGGCACGCTGTGGGTGGAACAGTGTGAATACCACCCCTCGGGAGGGGATATATATATACTTCCGGAGCACTCAAAGCATTCCTATTATCCCGATCCGGATGACCCGTGGACCAAAATATTCGTCAACCTGCGCGGTACGGCAGTGACAGGGCTGATTCAGTCATTCGGACTTCATGAGAGGATCGTATATCACCAGTGTCAGGGCCTGAGTCCTATTTTTGAGTCGATCTTTGAAATCGTAAAAAAGGATATACCGATCGACCAGGTTATGGAGGAGTGCGGGATGATGGTCATGAAGCTTTTGCTGAGGCTGAGCCAGTATGAGACGAATGAACATGAGATCCCTGAGGAGGTACAGACTGTCAAAAGATTCATTGACAGTAAGTATTACAGAAACCTGACCATGAACGAGATTGCGGCCTCGGTATACAGATCCAACGATTATATAAAAAAACGGTTTAAGCAGTATTACGGGGTCACGCCATATGCCTACTACCTTGATCTGAAAATGACACATGCCAAATACATGCTTCGCAGAACAAATCTGTCAATAAAACAAATCGCTGACAGACTCGGTTTTAAAAGCGACAGATATTTCAGCAAAAGGTTTCGTGAAGCGACAGGAATTACCGCTACACAATACAGGAAAAAGGAGATGTCGCGAGAGGGAAGCACGTCCGGTGAGTGACTGCAGATCCGAAGAGATACAGGAGAAGACCAATGAAAAAGCGCTTTTTTTCCATTATTCTATCCATCACGCTGGTGTGCTCGTGCCTTCAGGTTTCTGTCATGGCAGAGGAGCCTGAATCACAGCCGTGTGAACATCTGAATCAGACAGAGTGGAACAACGTTAATGAGAACACCGGACTGCCGGCTGTCTCGGGAAAGTATGTGCTTACTGCTGATATCACCCTTACGGGGGTATGGCAGATTAATTCGGGCGTTGATATCTCCATATGTCTGAACGGCCACAGCATTACCCAGACTGTTCCGGGACAGAGAGTCATATACGTAAAGGGCGGTTCTCTGTCAGTATATGACTGCGCCGGAACGGGCAGAATAACGGGAGCGTCATCAGTTTCCGGTGCAGGGGCCGGTGTCCGCGTGGACGGCGGCGGAGTTTTCAATCTGTATGGCGGGTCAGTAACCGGCAACAGCGGGAGCGGGATCGGTACAGGAATATACGTAACGGCAGCTGCATTCAATATGCACGGCGGATGCGTCAGCGATAATCACAATAACGGAAATGATGGTGGCGGTATCGGGATGAACGGCACAGCTGTGATCAATATAACCGGAGGTGAGATCTCCGGCAATACAGCCAGAAACGGCGGCGGTATCATGGTCCAGAGCGGCAACAATAAGGTTCTGCTAAAAGATACGGTCATCACCGGAAATACAGCCACGACAAACGGCGGCGGTGTATATGCAGGCGGCAATACCGCAAAGCAGATTTCGCTGAGCGGCGATTTGCAGATAATCGGTAACCTGAAGGGCGGCAAAGAAAATAATCTTTTTATTCCGAATAATGCGACCCAGGACAGGTCTGTAAGGCAGGAGGACCTTCTTGGGAGTGCCAGGATAGGCGTGACCGTAAATAACGATGCGTATTCTACGTTGGTCTATGAAGGTGCGACGGCTGCGACTGCGTCGTGCTATATACCGGATAGTTCTGCCAGAGCGGTCGAATACAGTGCGGGTACCCTCACTCTGATTATAAAGCCGTCCCAGGCCTCTGCACATACGCTGACCGAGGGTTATACTGCCTGCGGCCACGGAACTACGGGATGGGCGGCCTGGTACAAGAGCACTTCTCTTCCGGAGGAAAGCGGCTGCTACTATCTCGCGGGCGATGTGGAGCTTTCTGCTGCCTGGACTGTATCCGAGGGAACCGAGATCACGCTTTGCCTGAACGGTCACAATATCACTCAGATTGCTTCAGGAGAAAGGGTCGTCTATGTTAAGGGCGGCATTCTGAATATCTGTGACTGTGCCTCAAAGACCGAGGATTCAGTATATACTGCCGGGAAGATCACCGGTGCATCGGCGGTCGCCTCTGCTGGCGCCGGAGTGCGTGTTGACGGAAACGGAACCTTTAATCTATACGACGGTATTATCACGGAGAATACCTGCAGCACGAACGGCGGCGGCGTTTACGTGACAAACGCCTCATTTAATATGTATGGCGGTTGTATATCCGGTAATACCGCCGGGGGCTTCGGCGGCGGCGTATACACCGATACAGGAGCCGAGGCAGGTATAACAGGCGGCAGAATTACGGGAAACAGCGCCGTCAGAGGCGGCGGAATTTCGGTTGAGAAGGCCGGAAGCGTGCTTTTGAAGGACGTGGAGATCACAGGCAATACTGCTACGGGTACCGATGCTTCAAACACGAACCACAGGGGCGGCGGAGGAGTATTTGTCAATGCGAATCTGACCGTCAGCATAAGCGGTACCGTCAGGATCACCGATAATTCTCTTGGTGAGAAAACCTCTAATCTGGTAGTGGCATATAACCGCGTGGTAAAGGAAGATTCTCTGGATACCGCATCCAGAATCGGCATAGGAGCTTATCCGGACGGATATACCGAGGTGGCAAGCGTCGGATCAGCTTCCACGGCCGCCTGCTATACAGCAGACGACAGCGAAAAAATCGCTCAGCTTGACGGTAAGCTAATGCACGTAATAGATAAACCCGAGGGATATCATGGGACACATTCCACCGATCATGGAAACCATGAAGTCACCGCCGAGAACTGGATCCCGTGGGGTATTCAGGACAAGCTCCCTACGGCGTCAGGAAGCTATTATCTTACCTGCACCGTAAACCTTACCGAAGCCTGGACAGTAGAAAACGGTCAGAATATAAAGCTTTGTCTTAACGGCTTCGATATAATTCAGAAGACCCCGGGAGAAAGAATAGCGTTTATTACAAAGGGCACTGTCACCTTCTGTGATTGCTCTGCCGCGGAGTCTGACGGTACATATACAGCAGGACGGCTCACCGGAGCTTCCTACGCCGGAAACGGCGGCGCGATATATCTTGGCGGAGCTGAAAGCCGGTTAAATATCCATGATGTGATAATCACAGGAAATACTGCGAAAAACGGCGGAGCCTTGAGGATAGATAAGGACGCGTCTGTCAATCTGTATTCGGGTGAGATCAAAGGTAACTTTGCTCCTGACAACGGCGGTGCGATCCACGTACTTGGCACCTTAAATATGACCGGCGGAAAGATTGTCTCAAACGGCGAACGCAACGGATCGTATACAACTGCAGGCGGCGCGATAGCTGTTTCAGGTGGAGGAAAGGCCGATATCCTTGGCGGTGAAATCAGTGGAAATACTGCCAAAAACGGAGGCGGAATAGTCATACAAGGCGAGAACCCCGCGGTTATACTCGGGGACGTTCTCATCAGCGGCAACAGTGCGAGCGGTATGGGCGGCGGTGTGTGCGCCAGCTACAGTAATACTGATTCATCCGTTAAATCTCTGACCCTGGGCGGTACCGTGAGCATCACGGGAAACACGGCAAATGGTAAGGCTTCCAATCTTTTTCTCGGTGCCTCTCAGACATTTTATACAGATTCGCTTTCAGAAGGTGCGGAGATTGGAGTCAGGACTAACGGTGCATACCCGAAGACTTTGATATCCGAAGGCGTATCAGACGGGATAAAGGGATATTTTACCAGCGATGTTAACGGCAGAAGCCTGTATACGGAAGATGGGGCACTTTTGCTCGGCATATCATCGAATGCTTCTCACACGCCTCACGCCGTGGATGAGTGCGGACATGACGGTGCTGTTTGGACGGAATGGGCGGAGGATAGCAGTCTTCCTGCCGCAAGCGGACATTATTATCTTATAAGTGACGTCAACCTCACCGGTATCTGGAACGCAGGAGACGGAAAAGAAATCACCATCTGCCTTAATGGGCATAGTATAAAACAGACGGCCTCCGGTCTCCGTATCCTCAGAGTCGGTACAAGTACGGTCAATATCTGCGACTGCACTGCAAAGGAGGAAAACGGAGAATATACGTCGGGCAAGCTGATCGGAAGCGGAGATACGGTAAATGATGACGCAGGGGCGATGATGCTTACCGGCGCCGGAAAGCTTCGCCTGTACGACGGCATCATCACCAGCACCAAAGCGACAGGAAACGGTGCCATAGTAGTGCAGAACAGTTTCAGCTTCGAAATGCACGGTGGCAGGATCCGCGGCCATGCCGCAGGCAAAAACGGCGGAGCTATCTATGTGACCGGCGGGGGAACCTTCCTGATGACAGGAGGTGTACTCAATACAAACACAGCAGCTGAAAACGGCGGAGCTCTCTATATAAATAACGGCAGTGCGTCTCTTGAGGGCGGTTATATACGCGGTAATTCGGCAAAATCCGGCGGAGCGGCAGGAGTAGGCTCAAACGGGAAGCTTACGCTGTCGGGAACTGAAATATCCAACAATACATCGTCATCAAACGGTGGCGGAATAGTGCTCTACAATACCGAGATGACCATGACCGGCGGCAGGATAAGGGGCAACAGAACCGAGATCACCAGAGACGGCGATATTGTTACCGGCGCGCGCGGCATGGGTGGCGGAATAGCGGTAATGAGCAGTAAATTCGTCATGACGGGCGGACAGATTTCCGATAACCAGGCGGCCGGAGGCGCAGGAATCTATGCCATGCACCGTGACAACAACACGATCAATCCAACGGTTGAACTCAGAGGAGGTACGGTGTCCGGAAATCACGGCATGCTTGACGGCTCGGGCATCCGCGTTGAGGGTGTGAGCGAGAGCGATCCGGCCGGACTTGTCTTAGACGGAGTCGAGATAAAGGAAAACTCCCCCTTTGAAACGACCGGAGAAAACGGGAAGATATCATATGCTGCAGCGGCCGGGGGACTTGCTGCAAAAAACTGCCGCGTCACGATCACCGGCTCAACGCGTATCGTCAGAAACAGAGCTTCAAACGCAGCAGCTGCATACTTTAACGGTTCGGAAGTAAGCATGGACGACGGACTCATCAGTACCAACACAGGCACGGGCAACGGTGCCGGCATATATGCTGCAAATTCAAAAATCAGCGTCAAGGGAGGTTTTATTCGCTTTAACGAAGCCGACGGCAACGGAGGAGGTTTTTTCCTCAGCGGCGCTGAACTGACCGTGGACGGCGGCGAGATACAGGGAAATTCAGGAGGCATGGGCGGCGGTATATACAGCTACGGCAGCCGGCTGACTGTAAACGGCGGAAAAATATACAACAACACGGCCTATAAGGTCGGCGGCGGCGGTATATACTCAACTGTTAACGAGAAAACCGGCGCTGCGTCCGCAGTCGGCATAACAGGCGGCGAGATATCCGGGAACAGCTCGAAATCGGACGGTGCAGGCGTTCGTATTGACTCCGGAGAATTTACAATGAGCGGCGGTCTGATCACCGGAAACAAAGCGGTTTCCGCATCTGCCGGCGGTCTTAGGCTTGTCGGCATCAGGGATGCCGAAATTACAGGCGGCGAGATTTCAAAGAATACCGCGAACAACGCGGCAGGAATATATGTAAAGGACAGCACGCTGTCAGTTACGGGCGGTCTGATCACCAGAAACGTAGCCGAGGGCTCCGGAGCAGGAATGCTTGCAAGCGGCTCTGAGATAAAGCTTGACGGCGGCAGGATTGTGAACAATTACGCCAAGGGTGACGGCGGCGGTATCTACGTTAGCGGTGGTACGCTCGATATGAGTGATGGAACCGTGACGGAAAACAGAGCCGACAAAGTGTGCGCGGGGGTTCTTGTATCCAACAAAGCCAGATTCAATTTGTCCGGCGGCGAGATAAGTAAAAACGTTGCAAAAGCTTCTTCGGGCGGCGTTATGGTCCAGAACGGGAGCAGGATGAAGATGACTGCTGGTGCGATTCTCGATAATGTCACGGTGAATTATGGCGGCGGTATCTATATCAACAAAGATTCGTCCCTTGATCTGTCCGGAGGGACTGTCAGAGGGAATGCAGCCAGGAAATCCGGCGGCGGCATCTATGTCGGAAAGGACGGCTCCATGAATATGTCGGGCGGTACGGTTAATGCAAATGACGCAACCGTCTCCGGCGGTGGACTGGACGTCTGCGGTGATACGAATATCTCCGGCGGAACCATCAGGGAAAACACTTCAAAGAAAGAAGGAGCAGGAGCATATGTCTCGGATGCGGCTCTGACCATGACGGGCGGAAGCTTCGACGGCAATAAGACCGAATATAACGGCGGAGGACTGTGCGTACGCGGTGAAAAGGGGCTTCTGGTTCTTCGCGACGGAGAAGTCATAAATAACGAATGCGCGGAAAGCGGCGGCGGCATCCTGGTACAGGGCGGGGGCAAGCTGATGATGTACGGAGGCAAGGTTAACGGCAACCTTGCACCGAACGGCGGCGGCGGTATCCGGCTGCATCTGTGCGCTGCCGAGATCTACGGCGGCGAGATCAACGATAACGTATCCTACGGAGCAGGCGCCGGTATATATACAAACCTCAGCCTGGTAATAAAGGATGCAGAGGTCTGCAATAACAGGATAGAGAACAAGGCGGATATTAAAACTCGCAGCAGTGCTGCTATCAGGACATATAACGAATCTGTCCTTGAGATGGAAAACGTAAAAGTCGCCGGAAATATGTGTGACGGCAGAGCGGGAGCTGTAGAGATTGCCTATAATGTAAAGGCTGATATCAGAAACTGTGTTTTTGAAAACAACTCCTCAACGGAAAGAGGAGGAGCCTTCTCGATATATCGCGAGGGTGTCGCGAATCTGACGGATTGCACCGTAACAGGCAACTCTGCCGGAGGCAACGGCGGAGCTTTCAGTCTCGACCCTTACGGTACTGTCAATCTGACAAACTGTGATGTAAGCGGTAACCGTGCGGGGACTGCAGGAGTATGCTACGTAGGGACGAAAGGCCGAGCTGTGTTTGAAGGCTGCGAACTGAAGGACAATACAGCCGACGTCAGTTTCAGCGCCATATACGCGAACGGTGATGTGGTTCTCACGGACACTGTGATAACTGGAAATACTGACAAGGGAGGATCCGCAGCGGTTTATTTGGACAATGACGGGACTGACAACGAATCGTATCTTCCCGGCGTTTACGAGATAAAAGGCAATACCGTCATAGCCGGCAATAACGGCGGTGACCTGGTGCTCGCGGGCAATGCCTTTATCAACATCCACGGCGATGGTCTTGGCGACAGCGCAAGGATCATGGTCAGGCTTTCGGATGATGATCTGCTGCGCTGGATAATAGGCCCTTATGATTATGAAAAGACGGGCGATGCTTATCTGCTGACCAGAGGTGAAGCTTCTCTTGACGCAGCTTTCCTTGGCGGAGCAGAAGGCGGGAACGAGGCCGATGCATCTGAAGCGCCCGGAAGTGATACATCGGATATGGAAGCATCCGAGGATGGTTCAGATCCGGGTCCCGGTCTGATCATAGGTCTGTCATCGGTGATTGCAGCTGCTCTTGGTGTGCTGGCGGCGGTTCTGCTGAAAAAGAGCAGAAAAAAACATTAACTGCCGAAGAGGAGATATAACATGGCATTGCGAACGGAGCATCCGAAGCCTCAGTTTCGACGTGAGACGTGGATGAATCTGAATGGCACATGGGAGTTTGAAATAGATAATTCCCGCAGCGGACTTGCACGCGGCCTTAACCGAGAGGACGCTGCTTTGTCTGAGAGCATTGAAGTACCCTTTTGTCCTGAAAGCAGGCTTTCGGGGATAGAATACAAAGATTTTATACTCGGCGCGTGGTACAGGAAGGAAGTGACGATTCCGGAGACCGCTCTCAGAGGGAGAACCGTTCTGCATTTTGGCGCGGTAGATTATGAATGCATTGTTTACATAAACGGAAAGGAAGCCGGCTTTCACAAAGGCGGGTATGTATCTTTCGGACTGGATATCACGGGGTATGTAAGGAGCGGGAAAAACATCATTACCGTTTTTGTTCGTGACGATACCAGAGACGGGATGATTCCGAGCGGAAAGCAGTGTCAGGAATATGCTTCAAAAGGCTGCTATTATACGCGGACGACAGGTATCTGGCAGACTGTATGGCTGGAATTCACACCTGACGTTTGTATAAAATCCGCGAACTACCGGGCAGATATCGAAAACGGGATCATCATAGCCGACATATCGCTTGAGGGAACTGCCGATTTGAAGATCCAGGCCTTTTTCGGGGGCAGAAAGGCAGGAGAAGCGAACGCAGCCAATGCGTCGGGAAATATTACTCTTGCCGTGACGCTCAGTGAAGTACATCTATGGGATATCGGCAGGGGGTGTCTGTACGACCTTGTACTAAGCTTTGGAGATGACAAAGTTTACAGCTATTACGGACTCAGGTCCATATGTATGAAGAACAGCGCCTTTCTGCTGAATGGGAGACCTGTTTTTCAAAGGCTGATACTGGATCAGGGCTTTTATCCGGACGGCATATACACTGCACCGGACGATGCCGATCTGGCTGCCGATATAGATCTGGCGATGGATATGGGCTTCAACGGAGCGCGTGCGCACGAAAAGATATTTGAGGAGCGATGGCTTTACTACTGTGACATGAAGGGCTATATGGTTTGGGGAGAATACCCGAACTGGGGGCTCGACCACAGCAGATCCGATGCCATTTACAGCATCCTGCCTGAGTGGATAGAGGAGATCGCCAGAGACAGAAATCATCCGTGCATAATCGGCTGGTGTCCGTTTAACGAGACTTGGAATAAATGCAGGCGTCCCCAGTATGATGACCTGATCAGGCAGGTATATCGCGTCACGAAGGCGATTGATCCGTCGCGTCCCTGCATAGACACGAGCGGCTTCTTCCATGTTGAAACAGATATTTACGATGTTCATGACTATGAGCAGGATCCCGAAGAGTTCAGACGCAGATATGATCTGCTTGCCACGGAGGGACAGCTTTACGAGATCTTTGATCCGCCTCAAAGCCAGGGACACTGCTATGAAGAACGTCAGCACTACGAAGGGCAGCCGGTATTCATAAGTGAATTTGGCGGGATACGCTGGGCGCCGGGAGAAAAAAAGGATTCCAAAAGCTGGGGCTACGGAAAGGATGTTCATGATGCGGAGGATTTTATAAATCGATTCGACGGATTAACGAAGGCGCTGCTTGATAATAAAAAGATATTCGGTTTTTGCTATACGCAGCTTACGGACGTGGAACAGGAACAAAACGGACTGTATACGTATCAGAGAAAACCGAAATTCGATATAGAACAAATACGGAATCTTGTCGCCCGCAAGGCGGCAATAGAAGAGTGACAGAACCCGCGGAGATCAAGGAGTTTTATCAATGAAGAAAAGATTAACTGCACTTTTGCTTTTGCTTTGTCTGATCCTTACAAGTGCCTGCTCTGCGTCAACGGACCCTGAAAAAATGCCGTCGGAAGAGGAATTGACATCTGAATCTCCTGCCGCGCCGTCTGAGGATGAAAGCACACCGGCACAGGATTTTTCCGGGATAAATGAGCTTGAGCCGAATTCTGACGGCGTGTATCAGATCTATTCCGCCAAAGGACTGGCAAATATGGCCGATCACCCGGATGGCAGATTCGAGCTCCTGACGGATATAGATATGGAGGGAGCACAGTGGATACCTGTGGGAACACAGGCAGCGCCTTTTACCGGAAGCTTTGGAGGAAAAGGGTTTATTATATCGAATCTGACAATCCGGGAGGGTGTGGACGGTTATACGGGCTTCTTTGGTGTGAATGCCGGAAATGTGGCCAGCCTTAAGCTTGAGAATGTGAACATCAGCGTCGATAAGGGATACGCCGGAGGTCTTGCCGGGCGGAACGACGGAACTTTAGACATGTGTGCGGTTTCCGGATCTTTGACCGCAAAGGCTTCTGCAGTGGCAGGCGGTCTGGTCGGTATTGAGGAAACCGGAACGCTTTCGTTTTCCGAATCGTCGCTGCGCATAGAAGCTGACGGCCAGGCGACCGCGGGACTATTGGGCGGCTGTCTGAAAGGGATCACGGTGGAAAACTGTACTTACTCGGGCCCTATGAATCAGAAAGATGGAAAACTCTTTACCGGGTTTGCCGGAGATGAACAAAACGTGGAGTATATCTCCTGCCTGTGGCGCGATAACTCGAACAGCTCTGAATTCCTGAGCGAGGAGGCTCAGCGGATGCGCGACACAGTCGAACAGCGAATGCGCAGGATGGGTACTATCGAATGGACGGTGTCGGAGAACCTGTCATTCCTTTATCCGACAAGTACTCTTCATAACCAGTATTTTGTAGAAGGAGAGATCTACAAAGGGGTGCCTTATACCGGAAAATGCAGCTCTATCGAGCGTTTTCTGTATTGCTTCAACGAGGATGGCACACTGAAGGACTTTGCGACTCAGAAGCCTGTCGGCTATGACAACTATGACATGTATATGGGCGTTGATTGTTCGGGAGCTGTCTATTGGGCATGGGCAGGAGTATCTCCGAGCACACACTTCCACTGGACTCAGAATATGCTGGAGTCCAATGCGGAGGGCTGTATATCTGTCGGAGGTTATGAAGGGGCGGATACACTTACCGATACCAAGCAGATCTGCGATCTGAACGGCGAGCAGAAAATGGCAAGAAGCTATGCCGCCATGCACAAGGGTGACGCGATTACAACATATTACTCGGATCCTGCGACCGGCGCACATGCCAACCATACGAGACTCGCAGCGCAGGATCCCGTGATCCTGATCAACAGTGAGGGCGACATCGACCTTTCGGCAAGCTATCTCATAACTCATGAGCAGGGCGAAGGTCTTGTCCTTGGGCACAATACCTCCTGGATGATAGACAGGAAGATCCCGCTTATTTCGCTCTTTAAGGGTTATTACGTACCTCTTACCAATCAGGAACTGATGGATGGCAAACAGCCGGAATGTGTGGTGACGATAGATAATGACAAGACTGGAAAGGCTTATATGACTACCGGAATCGTAGAAACCAATTACCGTCTGGTCAGTACTACGATCGAAATAAAAGACGAAGAAAGAAACGTCGTGTGGGAGAAGACGCTCTTTACTCCTGTGGACAAGTTCGAGACTGCAAGGTCCGACTATGTCGCCAGAAAGACCGCAAAAAGCTTCAATCTGGCTGCTTTTGCCGCATATATCGGTGAGATGAGACTCGAAAAGGGGCGTACGTATACTTACGAGTTATCTGCCGTACCCGCTACCGGAGAAAAGTATGTACTGAAGACCTTTGATTTTACGGAGTGATCTCGGGCTCCAAAATCATCTGACAGAATAAATCTGAAAGGAAGAGACCGCATTGTTAAAGTTTATCATAAAAAGGCTTTTATCCGCGATACCGGTTCTGCTGGTGATACTGATCCTTGTCTTTTCTCTGATGCGCATGATCCCTGGCAACCCCATGTATTCGATACAGGCAGACGCCAACATGACAGAGGAAGAACTCGAGATGCTTCAGGAAAAATACGGTTTGAACGGCTCTATCGTAGATCAGTTCTTCGCGTATATGAAGAGAGTCGTCCAGGGAGACTGGGGAACCTCGTATTTTAACGGAAAGCCTGTGTTTGAGAATATCTTTGACAGGATGGAGCCCACGATCCTTATTACGATCGTGGCTACTTTAATCGCACTGATACTGGGAGTGCCCATCGGGATTTACGCGGCAACGCACCATAACAGCAAGCTTGATTATATTCTGTCAAGCACTTCGATGCTTTTTACTATAGTTCCGAGCTTCTGTTTCGGTGTCGGTCTGCTGTATCTGTTTGCGTTTAAACTGCAGTGGTTTCCGCTGTATGGTTATGAATATATCGAAAAAGTAGGGCTGTGGGGTTCGTTGAGATATACTTTTCTGCCGAGCCTTGCGATAGGCCTTTCCGGCATGGCAGGCTATGCAAGACACACGCGATCGCAGATGCTCGACGTGCTTAATTCCGATTATATCCGTACCGCCCGCGCGAAGGGCCTCGCAGACCGAAGGGTATACTATCGCCATGCGCTCCGCAATGTCATGTCATTTATGATCACAATGGTTTCGGGAACGATAACCGTCAATCTCGGCGGTGCTACGGTCCTTGAAAAAGTGTTCAATATACAGGGCGTCGGTTTGCTGTCGTACAGTTCACTCTTCGGAAAGGACTATCCACAGGAACAGGCGATACTTTTCTTCTTTGCGACTATTTTCGTTTTTGTAAATATTCTTCTGGATATAGTATATAAGCTTCTGGATCCCAGAGTTGAGCTTGATTAAAGGGGGCGGACATAATGGAAAAGATTTCAACATTTAAAAAGATCCGCGTATTTATCAGGCATAACGGACGAATCATTATCGGCGGCACGCTGGTACTGCTGATGATCCTCATGGCGCTCTTTGCTCCGCTTCTGACCAGATATGACCCGAATACTACGGATATCCGCAGTCGTTTTATGGCGCCCTGTGCCGAGCATATCATGGGTACGGACGGTTCCGGAAACGATCTGTGGTCGCAGGTGGTCTACGGCGCGAGAGCTTCGCTGCTGATAGCTTTTGTTTCACAGATTATTACCATGGCTGTAGGTGCGATGCTAGGCCTTATATGCGGTTTTTACCCAAAGGTAGACAAGGTGGTCATGCGTATTCTGGAAGCTATCAATTCCCTGCCGACAATTCTGCTGATCTTTGTTCTCGGTATGGTTTTCGGTTCCAGTTATTTTAATCTGATCCTGACACTGGTAATAGCCGGTCTGTTTGGACCGACGAGGTATGTAAGAGCCCAGGTCATGTCGTTAAGGCAGAAGGAATTTGTCGAGCGTGAGGTGGCTATGGGAGCCGGCACGCCTCGGATCATGTTTATGCATGTGCTTCCGCAGTGTTCCTCGTATCTGCTCGTGACGCTTGGTTCGGGTCTTTCTTCAAAGATAATGTCGCTGGCTTCGATGTCTTTCCTCGGCGTGGGACTTCCTTCCGGAGTGCCGAACTGGGGTACGCTCATATCCAGCGGACAGTCCGTGCTGATGATGTATCCGTATCTGGTTTTTTATCCGATGCTTGCGCTTGCGATAACCAACTTCGGTTTTTCGATGCTGGGCGACGGACTTCGTGATCTGCTGGATCCCACTACCAATTAGGAGGCGCGCCATGGATAAGGTATTAAGCATAAAAGATCTGAATCTGTGGTTTGACGGCGACTACAGCTCTCCGCAGATATTGAAAAACATAAACATAGACGTATATAAGGGCGAAACGCTTGGCATAGCCGGAGAGTCCGGCTGCGGCAAATCCGTAACGTCCCTGTCGGTGCTGAGGCTTCTGAAGTCCCCACCGGCAAGGATACAGGGCACGATAGAGTTTCACGGACAGAATCTGCTGGAGCTTTCCATGAAGGAGATGCAGAAGATCCGCGGAAACAAGATCGCAATGATCTTTCAGGAGCCCATGACAAGTCTAAATCCGCTTTTTAAGGTGGGATATCAGCTGGAGGAGGTATTCCGGCTTCATCAGGGCCTCGGAAAGGACGAGGCCAAAAAGAAAGCCGTGGAAATGCTGGATTCAGTTCGCATACCCTTGCCGGAGCAAAGAGCAAAGGAGTATCCGTTCCAACTCTCAGGAGGTATGCGTCAGAGAGTTATGATAGCAATGGCTCTGTCCTGCCGCCCGGAGCTTCTGATCGCCGATGAGCCTACGACCGCACTGGACGTGACCATACAGGCTCAGGTACTGGATCTGATGAGACAGCTTCAGAAGGAATTCGGAACGGCCATCATGTTTATCACACACGATCTTGGCGTTATCCGCGAGGTGTGCGACAGAGTGGTCATCATGTATTGCGGAGAGATAGTGGAGACGGCAAAGGTAGACGAGCTTTTTGCAAATCCTTCCCATCCGTATACTCACGGTCTGCTGAGCACTCTGCCACAGAACAGCACGGGAGACAGACTGGCGACTATTCCGGGCATGGTGCCTCCTGCGGGAAAATTCCCGAGCGGCTGCGTTTTCGCTCCGAGATGCAAGTACTCCTGTGAGGAGTGCGTCAAGAACAAACCGGAGCTCTATGATATCGGAAACGGACATAGCGTGAAATGCTTCCGGTTCAAAGAAAAGGAGGTGCAATGATGGACGCCCCCAAAAAGGTTCTTTTGAAGGTAAGGAATCTGAAACAATGGTTTCCCGTCAACTCTCTGATCTTTGAAAAAAGAAAATTTGTTAAAGCGGTAAATGACGTAAGCTTTGATCTTTATGAGGGGGAGACGCTCGGTATAGCCGGTGAGTCTGGCTGCGGCAAAAGCACGCTGATCCGTACCTGTCTCAGGCTTCTTAATCCCACCGCCGGGAGCATAGAGTATGACGGGCGTGAAATAAGCCGCGCCAGACAAGGGGAACTGCGGTCTATACGCAAGGAGATGCAGATCATTTTTCAGGACCCCTATGCTTCGCTTGACGGAAGATGGACGGTCAGACAGCTTCTAGAGGAGCCTATGATAGTCAACAGGCTGTATTCGTCAAAAAGCGAACGCCGCAGCAAGGTCAGCGAGCTGCTCGAGGCAGTCAGCATAAGTCAGGAGTACACGAACAGATATCCGCACGAGTTTTCCGGAGGACAGCGCCAGCGTATAGCCATAGCGAGCGCACTTGCGACGGATCCGAAGCTTGTAGTATGTGATGAACCTGTATCCGCGCTGGATGTTTCGGTCCGTGCTCAGGTGCTTAATCTGCTGAAGGATCTTCAGGAGCAGAGGAAGCTGACGTATATCTTTGTATCACATGATATGTCAGTCATAGAGTACATCTGCGACAGAGTGGCTATCATGTATCTCGGCAAGATAGTTGAGATAGGAGACAAGAAAGCGATATTCGAAGACGCCAGACATCCTTATACACAGGCGCTGCTCTCGGCTGTACCGAAGGTGACCGGAGACAACGGAGATAAGGAACGTATCATTCTGGAGGGTGATATACCCAGCCCCGTGGATCCGCCGTCTGGCTGTGTTTTCCGTACCAGGTGCAGATATGCGACGGCAAGGTGCGCCGAGGTCGAGCCGACCATGACAGATCTCGGAAACGGTCACTGCGTAAGCTGTCATCTGCTGGACAAAGAAAAAGCCGGGGAGGTGGCAAAATGAACATACTGGCGGTAGGGGCTCATCCCGACGATATAGAGTGCCAGTGCGGAGGAACGCTTGCAAAGTACGCTGTGCAAGGGCACAAGGTCTTTCTTGCGACCGCCACTAACGGAAACGTCGGCTCCGCAGTGTATTCCATGGAGGAAATAGCCCGTATACGCAAGGCCGAGGCTGCAAAATCAGCCGCAATAATAGGAGCGGAGTACATCTGCCTTGATTATGACGACGAGATGTTCTTTGAGGTCGGACGTGAAACCAGACTGAAATTCATCAATCTTGTCAGGTACTGCAAGGCAGACGTGGTACTGACCCACAGTCCTCATGATTATAATCCGGATCATATGCTGACCAGCAAGGTCGTAAATGATATTGCGGTCATGATACCTGTGGCTCACATAAAGACCGAATGCCCGCCGAACGACGTGATACCGTCGATATGGTATTTTGAACCGGCGTGTTCAATGGGTTTTGTTCCTACGGACTACGTGGATATAAGTGATACTTTTGAAACAAAGATGAAAATGCTGGAATGCATGGAAAGCCAACGGGCCTGGATGGCAGCAAATTACAGGCAGCTTGAGGGTGACGAGGACCGTTTCTTCAGAGGTGTGAGGATCACCGCAGAGTTCCGTGGGATGCAGGCCGGCTGCAGATATGCGGAAGGCTTCGTGCGCGCGCTGGACGCATATCGCGGAGCATTGACCGAGAGGGTATTACCATAAAAGGAGGTTGTTTATGAAAAACATGATCAGGAAAGGTGCTGTCGTTTTTATGTCGTTTGTCCTTCTTTGCAGTCTGTTTGCGGGCTGCGGCGGCGGGGATGACAGCACGGGGAAAACAAGTGACGCGGCCGAAACCGGGACGCTGGATCCGGTCAGCACGGACAATGCGGATATTTCGGTGCAGCCGCAGCGCGGCGGTATTGTAACCTACAGCTGGTACGAGCTTTCACCCACATTCGATCCATACGGACAGGCATCCTGGACAACTTATATGTGGGCAAACAACGCGTTTGAGAATTGCCTGGTGCGCGGTGATGATGGAGAGGTATATCCTCTTGTATGTGAATATGAGTTTGCCGATGATGGTCTGAGCCTGAAGCTCTGGGTACGCGATGGTGTATGCTTCTCGGACGGTACGCCTGTTACTTTGGATGATGTGGTCGCCTCGCTAAAGAGGGCTGCGAGCTTCACTCCACGCGTACAGACGGTCCTTTGGGACCTGGTATCGGACTATGAGATCAGGGATAATGTACTGACATTTAATTTCAGCCAGTACAACGTTGGCACTTTTGATATATTCTGCAATTCAAGGCCCTGTTATGGCGCGATCATGCCAAAGTCTGTATGCGAAAAGTACGGAGACAAGCTGATCGATGATCCGGGTGACTGCATCGGGACAGGCCCTTATAAGCTTGTACCTGAAGAGTCCCGTGCCGGTGTCCGCTATGAATTTACCCGCAATGATTATTATGTACCCTGCGAAGCAAGCCCTGACGGGAACGGACTCGCTTCACCGAGGAGACAGTACCTGGACGGCCTGGTCTGTATCGTGAACAATGATTCCAGTTCACAGCTGATGAGCCTGATGAACGGAGAACTTGACAGTCTTGCTCAGACGGATACAAAGGCCTACGAGACCAACCTTAAGGCAATGGGCTTTGGTGCCGATACCTATCCTTCGGACGGTGTTTATTACCTTTTCTTTAACTGCAGCGAAAAGAGAGCGGTGGCAGACATTAACCTTCGCCGCGCCATAGCGGCGGTTATTGACTACGACGAGCTTCAGTACGCATGCCGCGGAGATCTGTATGACGCAGGCATCACTTCCCCTGTAAACTGCGGTGAGGCATATGACACGGATGTCTTTACCACAAAGGAGTGGAACAGCGTCCGTCAGAGCAACATCGATGTAGCCAAAAAATACCTTGCTAAATCCAATTATAAGGGCGAGACATTGATCATGATCACGGACAATTCAGCCGTTGCCGCCATTTTCATTGAAGACCTTCAGGCTGTAGGGATCAACTGCGAGCGTCAGAGTATGAATAATAATACCATGATAGCGTATGCGAATGACGGTTCGCTCGACTGGGATATGATAATTCGTTCAAATCCCTGTTCAATCTATTTCCCCACGGAAATGAGCAACACTTTCTATAATAACTGGCATAACGAACGCGGCGAAGAGCTTTTGGCCCTGCTGGACACTGTACCGGTAGGAAGTGCCGAGAGCGTAGGTTATTGGAGCGAGCTCGCCGATCTGATGGCTGAGGAGGTTCCGTTCGTGATCTTTGGAGACACGAAGGATTTCTATATCCATGCACCGGGTCTTCATACCAACAGGCAGGGCGGATGGCGTTACTGGTTCAACGACTGGTGGGAGGATCCGTCCGCGCACACCAAGTAATCTGTTCTGTAGATTTTAAGGGGAGAGGTCAGGCTGTAATGAAAAAAATACGAATAGCGCAGATAGGCACCGGACATACCCATGCGGGGGCCTGCTTCAATACTCTCCGCAAACGATCGGATCTGTTCGACATAGTCGGCGTAGCTGAACCTGAACCTGAGCGTGAATGCAGACT
Organism: Lachnospiraceae bacterium; assembly: GCA_017445585.1. GTDB lineage: Bacteria > Bacillota > Clostridia > Lachnospirales > Lachnospiraceae > UBA3774. Next base: position 2,390 of record JAFSTX010000072.1, on the reverse strand, counting down.
TCAAAGGGAAACCTACAGGGGATTCCCGGTTTATTCTGCCGATGAGATTTTGAGGCTGGATGATCTGGATGCGGTAACGGTCGAGACCGATGAGGTTTATCTGACAAAATACGCGCTTGAAGCGGCCGAAAGGGGTCTGCATGTGCATATGGACAAACCCGGCGGACTTGACCAGGCTGAATTCGAAAAACTGATAGAGACCGTCAAACGTAAGAAGACGGTCCTGCATCTCGGATATATGTACAGGTACAATCCATATGTACAGGAGATCATTAAGCAGGTCAGAAACGGTGAATTCGGAGATGTATTCAGTGTAGAGGCACAGATGGGAGGTCATGTCGATCTGGAGATACGCGAGTGGCTGAGTACTCTGCCGGGAGGAATGATGTTCTTTCTCGGCTGCCATCTTATAGACTTGCTGCTGCTTATTCGCGGTAAGCCGGACGAAATAGTTTCATTCAATCGCTGTACAGGACACGACGGACTTGACTGCCTGGATTATGGCATGGCTGTCTTAACATATCCGAACGGGATCTCCTTTGCAAAGAGCAACGCTTCAGAGATTGGCGGCTTTACGAGAAGGCAGCTGGTAGTCACCGGTACGAAAAAAACGGTAGAGCTGAAGCCTTTTGAAACGCTTGTTCCGGAGGGGGGACAAGTTACTGACCGCAGAGAATATCTGACAGAAGAGTGGTTTGAAAAAGGAGTCGCTTCCAGGACCGCTCCATTTGACAGGTATGAATCGATGATGGAGTCATTTGCCATGATGGCTGCAGGGGAGAAAGAGAATCCTTTTACGCCGGATTATGAGCTTGAACTTTACAAAACCATTATGAAGTGCTGCAAAGCAGAATAGGCTCTGCGGCAAAATAGAGAGCCCCTGCCGGAAGGCCGGGGCTCGTTATAGATACTCGATCCGCTGCCCTTGAACCGGTAATATCCGGTGGGGAGGCGGATACATCGTTATTGGAGTAAAAAGCGGCAAAGACGGTGAGCCGGACGAACTTGTAGGCGTAGCTCCGGGCAAAATTGACGGTTATCTCAAGGATATGCTCAATAAGTGTAAGCTCATTCAGCCGGAGTATATGCCGATAACTGAGGTCGTGGATTACAAGGGCAAGAAGTATATCGTCGTGTGGGCGCCAGGCGGTAGCGTCCGTCCCTATTCCTCGCCCAAAACTATGGCAAAGGGAAACAAGGAGCGAACCTACTATATTCGCAAGATGTCAAGTAGGAGTAGCGCTTGTCCTACCAGCGTACATAGACCAGAATGCGGTTGCTATCTCTGACTGGGAAGCTGAGGGTCGATATGATATTCATACGACAGTCAGTAATATCAGGCACATTTTTGCTCTTACCTCTATATCCGGCCCCGGGTAGGCGGAGAGGGGCTGCCGCATTCATTTATACAAAAAATAGTCAAGTACGATTTGCCGAATCGTACTTGACTATTTTTTATATCGTGTGCTATACTGCAAATAATCTTAACACGGGGGTAGTCTGCATGTTTATCGGCAGAGAGCGGGAGCTCGTCTCCCTGAGCCAATTATATAATTCCGACAGATTTGAGTTCGTGGTTCTCTACGGCCGTCGGCGCGTAGGGAAAACTGCGCTCATCAACCATTTTATCGACGGCAAAAAAGTCATTTATTTCATGGGCGTCGAGAGCAACGCGAAGCAGAACCTGGAGAACTTCAGCAAGAGCATCATCGAGTATGCCAGCGGCATCGAGGCGGAGACCTCCTTCGCCTCTTTTCAGGCCGCGCTGGAGACGGTTTTCCGGCTCTCCGAGAAAGAGCGGATCATCCTAGCCATCGACGAGTATCCTTACGTGGCCCGGGCCTCAAAGAGCCTGGCCTCCACGCTGCAGCTGCTGATCGACAAATACAAGGATCGCTCCAGGCTGATGCTGATCCTCTGTGGCTCGTCTATGTCCTACATGGAGGACCACGTGCTGGCCTATAAGGCGCCGCTCTACGGCAGACGGACGGCGCAGATCAAGCTGCAGCCTTTCGACTTTGAGGAGACCTGCCGTTATTTCGGAAATTTCTCCGCCGAGGAGAAGGCCCTTGCCTACGGGATCGTGGGCGGGACGCCGCAGTATCTTCTGCAGATGAACGACCGCCTCAGCATCGAAGAGAACGTCAGGAACACCTATCTGAACCCCACCTCCTCCCTTTACGAAGAGCCGACGAACCTTCTGAAGCAGGAGGTCCGGGAGCCGGCGATCTACACGGCGATCATCACCGCCATCGCCACCGGCGCCTCCCGTATGTCGGAGATCTCCACCAAGGTGGGCGAGGACACAAACGTCTGCTCCACATATCTCAAGAACCTCGTCGCGCTGGGCATCGTGCAGAAAGAGACGCCCTACGGCGAGAAGGCGTCTA
>JAFSTX010000071.1 GCA_017445585.1 Lachnospiraceae bacterium | reverse complement strand
GATCCGGCACTGATCTTAAAAGCGTTTGACATCGAAATCCCTCCAAAGCTGTATTGAAGAGCTGAACTAAGGACCATAAAGACAGGAACAAAGATTTTCAGGTAGGTCCTTAAGGATAGGTATATAATCTCAAAAATCTCAGAGCCAGTATTTATGCAGGAAACCCCATGTTTATAAGAGAAACGGAGCCTTTTATGGCTCCGTTTCGTCCCTTCTAAGTGGCAAACTCGGGATATATCACCATGACTTGTATATTGCAAGGATAATATTTATAAAAAAAGAATAAACTCGCCTGTCTATCTGCCCGACTCCGGGAGGCAGTGCATGTGCGTCTGGCCGAGTACCCTGAAGCCTTCGGCACGGCCCTTGAACGAGCGGATCCCGAAGCTTACCGCGCGCAGATTCAGATATGTCTTAACGGGCTCCAGCTCCTCCGAGCCCTCGGGGAACTGGCTTTTATGTGCCATGATCGCGGCAAGCTGCTTATCCGTATGTCCGCGGGTACCGACAAAGCGCGTGGGCCTGGCGGTCATATAATATGCCAGCGCCTTTACCGGCGCAGCCTGCGCGCCGTACTTTTCCATTATTTCGGGAAAAGGCGCAAAGCAGGCCATCCTGCGTGCCGCCTCTCCCACATTCAGATGATCGGCATGACATTCGCTGCTGACAAAAGGGTCCGGAGCAAAAACGATCTCCGGCTGCACCTCTCCGATAACCCGCGCGATCCCACACTGCAGCTCGTCCTGCCCGTAGAAGCCTCCATCCGGGAGATCAAGGAAACGGACGTCATCCACGCCGAGGATCCTCGCGGCTGCTATACTCTCCCCGCGTCTGATCCCGGCCAGCTCCTCCGGAGAGGTTCCGGCAGGCGCATTTGCAAGGCCATAACGCCCGTCGGTACAGATCAGAAAGCTGACCTCTTTGCCCTCGGATCTCAGACGGCTCACCGTCGCTCCGGCTCCGACTTCAATATCGTCGGGATGAGGCCCGATAAAAAGGAATCGTCCGAAGTTTTCTATCTTCGGCAGCGGAGCGGCATGTTTGATAACAAGGGATCTGAAGCTCATGATCGGGCACCTTTCTGTGAGTAATGCAGCGGATAAAATATAGCATAGCGCAGTCTTTTCTTCAAGCGGAGCGGCGCTTCGGGCCGGTTGTTTATTTTTTCTTTATACTTTTTTTACTCATGGACCTCTTTTATTTCCGCGGATGATTGTATATAATGGACACAACGATTTCAGGAGGTAACAGCTATGGGAAAAACAAGTAAGATCCTTTCTGCTGCCGCTCTGGCCGGACTGGCAGCCGCAGCATACGGACTCTACCGCAAGGGCGAGAAGATCACCGAAGCAGAGGAAGCTGCAAAGGCAGCTGAGGGCGCGGACGAGGATCTCGAGGCTCTGTTTAACGAAGAGCCTGCCGCCGAGGGCGAGGAGACCGAGTCCTGCGAGGAGGGCGCCGAGTGCGAGCGCACCCAGTTTATGGACTTTATGGACAGTGTCGGCGACGCCATCACGGCCGCAGGCAAGAATATCGCCGTAGGCTTTAAGGCTACTGTCGAGGATGTAAAGGGTACTGTCGCGGAATACAAGGAGGATCCTGAAGCTTTCAAGGAGAACGCTAAGGCAAAGGTTTCCGAGAAGTGGGAAGCTGCAAAGGAATTCACTACCGAGAAGGCAGGCGCCGTAAAGGATTTTGCCGCCGAGAAGGTAGAGGCAGTTAAGGATTTCGCAAAGAATGCGGTCGATAATCTCAAGGACGTTGAACCTGCCGCCGAGGAGGCCGCCTCCGAAGCCGCTGAGGCTGCTGAGGATCTCGAGGCCGTTGAGCCGCTTACCGGAGAAGCAAAGCCCGAGTAATGCGTAGTTGGCGTACCGCGCCGGTTCAGGCATGACCTGAGGCCCGCGGCCGATCAGCTCTGACAGAGGGTCCGGAAAGGGCTTCGTTAATAAAACAGGATGGAAATGCAAAAGAGCTTTCCATCCTGTTTTATTTTATCTGCGCACCCCGGGAGCGTTATTTGTGGTACGGTTCTCCCTTGATGATGCGGAAAGCGCGGTAGATCTGCTCGAGCAGTATCACCCGCATGAGCTGGTGCGGGAATGTCATCGCCGAAAAACTGATCTTCTCATCCGCCGCGGATAGCACTTCGGGTGAAAGCCCGAGCGAGCCGCCGATGATAAACTGGATATGTGAACAGCCTGAAAGCGCAAGTTCGTTTATATGCGCGGAAAAGCCCTCCGACGAATAGCCTCGGCCATCGATGGCCAGCGCGATCACCCTTGCGCCGGCGGAGATCTTCTTCAGGATCCTCTCGCCTTCTCTCTGCCTGATCGCTGCTTCCTCCGCGTCGGAAGCTCTCTCCGGTGTCGGCTCGTCAGCGACCTCGAGCACAGAGACCGCGGCATAGCGCCCCAGGCGCTTTATATATTCGGCCGCAGCGTCGCGGTAAAAAGCTTCTTTGACTTTTCCGACGCAGATGATATCGATCTTCATTAGTTTCCACCCTGTCTCCGGACCTCACCCGCGCCCTGCGGCGCTCCGGCATATACGTCCGGCGCGATTCCGCAGGAGCAGCTGCAGATGTTCGAAGGAGAAATGTAAGGAGCCGTTGTAAGTTCGTCGGGTCGGTTCCGACGAACTTACAGGCGAACACATTTCGCCGAGAATACATCTGCCTGCGACGAGGACCAAGCGCCGGATGTATATGCCGGAGCGCCGCCGCAGGCGCGGGTACATCGGTAATTACCTTCCGCTGCCTACGAAAAAGAGCGCGACGCAGCCGGGACCTGTGTGCCCTCCGATTACCGGGCCGATATTGGCCACGTAAGCCACCTTCACTCCGAATTCCTCGCGGAAAGTGCGAACCATCTCCGTTACCTCATCCAGCACGTCGGCGTGGCTGATAAAGACCTCCATGGTCTTGTCCGTCACACGCTTCGCGTATTCCTTGATCAGGGCCCTGAGGCTGTTTTTGCGGCCTCTGGCAATATATTTAAAGATCAGATGACCCGGATCGTCCATATTCATGACGGGCTTGATCCCAATGCTTGTGACGACCCTGGCCGCTACGGCTCCGATCCGCCCACCCTTGCGCAGATACTTCAGATCATCCACGGTATACCAGTGATTGATGCGAAGCTTCATATCCTCGGCGTAGGCCGCAGCCTCGTCAAGCGTTGCGCCTTCGTCGCGTTTTTTTGCAGTAAGATAGACCAGCAGTCCCTGACCGGCCGAAGCACAGCGACTGTCCACCATGATCATCCGCCTCTCCGGGAACTGCTCCCTCAGAGAATCGGCCGCCAGTACGGCGTTGTTGAACGTGGCCGAAAGACCGGTGGAAAATCCGATATAAAGTATATCCCTGCCTGTCTCCAGGATCTTTCTGAAACCGTCCTCAAATACCTGATTGTTGACAGCGGAAGTCGCGGCAAGCCTGCCGGCCCGGATATTGTCGTAGAATGCCTTGTTGGGCATATCGTAATTGCGGTACTGCCTTCCGTCATCGTCAAAGACAAAGGTCAGCTCGCTGTAGCTGACCCCCCATTTTTTCAGAGTCTCGGGATCGACGTCGCACGCCGAATCAGTGTAGATCACGTAATCTGCCATTTTTAACACCATCCTTATATTTCTTCCGAATAAACGGTAACTTTCAGTCAACAAGCCTGCGGACCCAGACGCCTTTTTTGACAAGAATGAAGCCAAATATACATTTAATTATATCAGAAAGCTGTACTGCGGCAACTATGCAAAAAATGTGAAGTGTCGTAAAGTGGCCCAGGCACCAGGCTATAGGCACGCACACTATCCACACCGCCGCACTGTCAAAAAGGAATGTAATAAAAGTCCGGCCTCCGGAGCGGATCGTAAAGTAGCTGGCATTCATGAAAGCGCCCAAAGGAGCAGTCAGTCCGTATATAACGATAAAGCCGCTCGCGAGATCCCGCACCTCCTGATCGGTATTGTACGCATAGGGGAAGATACCGGAGAATGCCAGCATCAGCACTACCGTGATCATGGAGAGCATCATGGAAAAAGCGATCATTTTTCTCGCCCACTCTCTCGCTCCCGCAAAATCCCCCGCCCCAAGCAGCTGTCCCACAAGGATCGCGATGGCATTGCCCATGGAGACAAAGACCATATTAAGCGTGTTACTGAGTGTCGACGATATATTCAGGCCGGCCACGACCGCGACTCCCCGGATGGAGTAGCACTGCGTAAGCATGGCTATGCCCGCCGCCCAAAGGGTCTCATTTGCAGTCAGGGGAAGGCCTTTCTTAAGGATCTGTCCGGTCAGGCCTTTTTTGATCCTGAGCGAGCGATAGAGACCGACGGCAAATCTGTTGCGCGCGGTATGTCTGTGAGTCCAGATCACGAGGATCCCTATCTCAAGGAATCTCGACATGACAGTAGCCAGCGCAGCACCTGAGACGCCCATCCTGGGGAAGCCGAACTTACCGAAGATCAGCAGATAATTGAAGATCAGGTTCAGTGCCACTGCGGCAAGCCCCGCCATCATGGGCCGGACAGTCTCCGAAGTCTCGCGCAGCGTCGAGGCATAAGCATTTGCGATCGCAAAAGGCAAAAAGCCCCAGACGGCGACGCGCATATACTCCACGCCGGAACTCAGGGTCTGTGCCCGGTCGACAGTAGTCTCCTCACCTGCCAGGTACAGTCCGATCAGCTGCTCTCCGAAGAGGTACATGACGCCCATACCGACGACCGAAACGAGCACTCCTGCTATCAGCTTGAAGCGCATCGTATCGCGCAGGCCTTCTATATTATCGTCGCCATAATACTGCGACCCGAATATTCCGGCGCCGCTCATGACGCCAAAGATGCAGAGATTGAATATAAAAACCAGCTGATTGACTATCGATACGCCGGACATCTGCTCCGTGCCGACGCGGCCTACCATAATATTATCGAGGAGACTTACGAAATTCGTAATGCTGTTCTGTATCACGATGGGCACTGCCACCATCAGAACCTTTCGGTAAAAAAACCGGTCCCCTATAAAGCGTCTTTTAAACGCACTCCAGATTCTTCCCATTCCCTCTCCCATACGTGCGGAGCTGGATTCTCACTTCCGTTTCCGCAGGCGCTCTTCCGCCGATGTGTTCTGCCAGCCGAGCACTGTGTTTTTACTCAGTTCATGGAGCTTTTCAGCTTTTCCGCAAGGAATCTCAGATCATCCGCCTGCTGCGGGGTGATCTTATTGATGTTGGTCTTTCGCAGCTGTCTCCTGAGATTAGCGAGATCGTCGCGGATTGCCTTTTTCTTTTCCTTGTCAAGACTGCCGTGCTGCTGCGAGAGGAACTGCTCCGCCGAGAAGGCAAGCTGCTCCGCCTCATTATATGTACTTACCGCATCGTCCTGCTCGCGGTCCTCGCGCTCGTATGTCTGCGCGTCACGGATAGCGCGCTCGATCTCCTCTTCGGAGAGGTTCGAACTGGCGGTGATCGTGATATGCTGCTCCTTGCCCGTGCCCAGATCCCTGGCAGAGACATTAAGTATACCGTTCGCGTCGATATCAAATGTGACTTCTATCTGAGGCACACCGCGCATGGCGCGTTTGATGCCGCTGAGCCTGAAATTGCCGAGGAGCTTGTTGTCTCTGGCGAAATGCCTCTCTCCCTGAAGCACCTTGATCTCCACGGAGGTCTGGAAATTAGCAGCGGTTGTGAATATCTGACTGTATCTGGTAGGTATCGTGGAATTCTTCTCGATCAGGCGCGTGGATACTCCGCCGAGCGTCTCGATGGAGAGCGAAAGCGGCGTGACGTCCATCAGCAGGATCTCGTTCAGGCCTGCTTCCCCGGCAAGCTTTCCACCCTGAACTGCCGCGCCGAGAGCCACGCACTCGTCCGGATTGAGATTGCGGCTGGGTTCCTTGCCCGTGATCTGGCGGACCTTGTCCTGGACCGCAGGAATGCGGGTCGAACCGCCCACCAGCAGCACCCTGCCAAGCTCACCCGCGCGTATGCCGGCATCTGAAAGTGCAAGCTCCACCGGCCCCCTCGTGCGCTCTACGAGATCATACGTCAGCTCGTCGAACTTGCTGCGCGTGAGAGTGATATCCATATGCCTGGCGCCGTCGCGCGTCGTGGTGATAAAAGGCAGATTGACATTCGTGGATGTTGCCGACGAGAGCTCTTTCTTCGCTTTTTCAGCTGCTTCGCGCACCCTCTGCATGGCCATCTTGTCCTTTGACAGATCGATGCCCTCGGTGCGCCGAAATTCAGATATGAGATAGGAGGCCACAGCCTCATCAAAATCGTCGCCGCCGAGATGATTATCGCCCGCTACGGCCACGACCTCAACGACTCCGCCGCCGATCTCTATGATGGATACGTCAAATGTGCCACCGCCCAGATCGAATACCATGACCTTTTGCTGAAGCTGGCTCTCAAGGCCGTAGGCCACAGCCGCAGCCGTAGGCTCATTCACGATCCTTTCGACAGTCAGCCCGGCTATGCGTCCTGCGTCCTTTGTCGCCTGACGCTGAGCGTCCGAAAAATACGCCGGAACGGTGATGACCGCTCTGCTGACCGGCTCTCCGAGATAATTCTCGGCATCCTTTTTCAGTTTCTGGAGGATCATCGCGGAGATCTCGGGCGGACTGAGCTTCCTTCCGTCGATAGCTATCCTGCGGTCGGTGCCCATATCTCTCTTTATCGAGGAGATGGTCCTCTCCACATTCGTCACTGCCTGGCGTTTGGCAGCATCACCTACGAGGCGGTCGCCTTCACGGGTAAAAGCCACCACCGAAGGTGTGGTTCTGGCTCCCTCTGCATTGCTGATGACGGTGGGTTCACCGCCCTCCATGACTGCCACGCACGAGTTCGTGGTACCAAGATCTATTCCGATTATCTTGCTCATATCTTCCTCCGATACGACACGGCTTCTTTGCGCTATGCCGGTTCAGATCCGTCCGCAGCCGCTGCAGCTTTTCGTATCTGCTATAGTCTACCGATTATGCCGCCAAACTGCAAGGTCTCAAATATTATGTTTTTATAAAATATGAACAAAAAAGACGGAGCTGTGCGCAAGGCATTTGCTCCGTCTTCTTTCTGGTAAGACTTGTTATTCAGGCTTTGATTACGCCGAAGATCTCAAGCAGTCCCAGGATCAGCACGACCGCGATGATCACAGGCAGGATCCACTTCATATAGAAGAACATCCACTGCTTTACCTTCATGCCCTTGCCGGCATTCGCTTCGGCCGTAAAATTATCCCAGCCCCAGCCGCTCTTGCGTGTGCAATACACGACATAGATGAGCGAGCCGATAGGCAGAGCCAGTGTAGATACGAAGAAATCAAGCAAATCCATAACTCCGGTGCCCTCTCCGAGCGGCTGGAAGGCTGCCCAGTCGGTGAAACCGAAAACCACGGGAAGGCTGATCGCAAAGAGGAATGCCAGGTTGATGCCGCAGGATTTCCTTCTGCCCCAGCCGAATGCATCCATGCTCATCGCGATGCAGTTCTCAAATACCGCAAATACGGTAGAAAGCGCCGCGAATGTAAAGAACAGGAAGAACAGTGTGCCCCAGAGCCTGCCGAGCGCCATACTGTTAAAAACCTGAGGCAGCGTAACAAAGATGAGACTGGGGCCTGCATCGGGAGTAACGCCAAAGGCAAAGCAGGCAGGGAAGATTATGAGACCGGCCATAAACGCAGCCAGCGTATCCAGCCCGATAACTCTTGCGCTCTCGCCCATTAGCGAGTGATCTTTTCCTATGTACGAACCGAAGATGGCCATGGCACCTATGCCGAGCGAGAGCGTAAAGAATGCCTGCTTCATGGCGCCGTAGACGACGCTTATATTAATCTTTGAAAAATCAGGTTTAAGATAGAACAGCAGACCGGCGCCGGCATCCTTGCTGGACAGGTCCAGTCTGATTCCATGGATTGCGAGGACGAACATCAGTACAAAAAGCCCGAGCATCATCCATTTGACCGTCTTTTCCAGAACCTTGCTGACGTCGAAAGCACAGACTGCCACACCTACGACCACTATGATCAGCGCATAAAGTATCATCGAAGTATTGTTGCTGATCGTTGCGCCGAACGCCTCTCCCACTGCCGCGTTGTCCACGCCCGCCTGAGCCGCGCCGTTATTCGAAAGAAAATCCACGAAATATTTCAGGACCCAGCCTGCCACCACTACATAAAAAGCCATGAGCGCATAGTTTGCCGCCATGGAAATATAGCCGTGGATATGCCATTTCTGACCGGGCTTCTCAAGCTGCTGATACATTTTGACCGGGCTCTTCTGGGCCGCGCGTCCGATGGCGAATTCACAGGTCATGACCGGAAGTCCAAGTATGATCAGGAAGACGAGGTACACCAATACAAACGCAGCGCCACCGCCCTGTCCGACCATCCACGGAAACTTCCATACATTGCCCAGTCCTATAGCGCATCCTGCGCTCAGCAGCAGAAAGCCGAGCCGGCTTGCAAGCCTGTTTTTTGCCATTGTGATACTCTCCCCTTCCCTTTTATGATATTTCATTTTAATAAATTTCGCTGAATATACCATATTTCCGCGAAAATGGCAATATTTCGGCCTGAAAAAACAAATATTTATGCATAAAAATACATGCTTGGCTAATAAGAATGCATATGCAGATGATGTCCGTTCCTCTTTTATGATTTTTCAGCATGAATAATGATTTTTGCACATATATCTTCTGCTCTGCATTAAAAAACGACGCAAACGCTTTATTATCCGCACTGATACATGTCCTGTCCTGTCATCAAAAATGTCCGATAATGTCACTCATGACGTCATTTTTTGTCCACAGGGTATATGATATAATACTCACAGGCAAAGCTCCTTTTGCAGCCCGCCCCGGCAGCAGGGGCAGGTCGTTTATACCTGCATATTTATCGCTTTTATTCATATTCATGGCTGCAGGTGCTTTCGGATCCATATGCCATAAGGCATGGTTTATCACAAAAATGATCGTATGGCCTTTTATTCTATAGTGACAATACCGACCTTCGCGCTATAGCGGCCATGTCTACTTTCACGCCAAGGCGATTATACCGGGTATATTTTTCATGTATATATTCTGAGGAGTAAACTATGAAATCAGGAACCGTTTTAAACTCGACCCTCAAGGAATGTGCGCGCTCTCGTCTCGAATACCTGGAGTCTGTCAGTCCAAAACTAAAGCGCTGTTTAGAGACAGCTCCCGAAGGAACGCTCCGCGTCACAAGCAGCCGCGGACGTGATGCTTTTTATCTTTTCAGCTGCAATTCACCCAATGGCAAGTACATCACCAAAGACCAGATGGATCTGGCTGGCAGGATAGCCCAACGCGAATATGTCGAAAAGCTTGTTGCCTCCTCAGAGGAAGAAAAGCGCGCGATCGCCAGATATCTTAACAGGCACTGCCCTTCTATCGAAGAAGTATTCATTTCATTACCGCCGGGAAGACAGAGGATCGTTAAGCCTGTAGAAAGAACCGATGCAGACTTTATTCGCGACTGGTTATCCGAAAGCCATACAGATCCTGATTTTTACCCCGGAAAAAGGATCTTTCAGACGAACAGGGGAGAACTGGTCCGCTCCAAATCCGAAGTACTCATAGCAGATGCTCTGGACAGAGCGGGGATCCCGTATGTCTACGAAAAGACACGCTATCTGAAAGGGTTCGGAATCACCCACTCGGATTTCTCGATTCTCAATATCCGAAAACGCCAGGAGATCGTCTGGGAACACAACGGTATGATGGGCGATCCGGACTATGCCGAATCAACTGTTAAAAAAAACGCAGCATACATAAAAAACGGCTATGTCCTCGGAGATAATCTGATCTACACATTTGAATCGGCAAACGTCCCTCTCGATCCGTGGATCATAAACAAAACCATAGAGCTTCACTGCATCTGAATACAGTAAGCAAGTGACTTGCAGGCCTGGAACGCGTTTTTCGATTTCAGGCCTGTTTTTCATCCGGAATTGCAGGCCTGGAACGCGTTTTTTATTTTCAGGCCTGTTTTTTCATCCGGAATTACAGGCCTGGAACGCATTTTTTATTTTCAGGCCTGTTTTTTCATCCGGAATTGCAGGCCTGGAACGCGTTTTTCGATTTCAGGCCTGTTTTTTCATCCGGAATTACAGGCCTGGAACGAATTTCTTGATTTCAGGCCTGTTTTTTCATCCGGAATTACAGGCCTGGAACGCGTTTTTCCATTTCAGGCCTGTAAAAAGAAAAAGCCGGGGCCCGGATTACGGGTCTCGGCTTGAAAAACCAAATAAAGAACGGGTTAAGACTTTGCCTGTCCAGGCAATCGGTCAATTCTGATCAAAGCTCGGCCTAGCCGGATAGCAGGTCAAGTCTGATCAAAACGCAGCTTTGCCCGGATAAACGGCGGCCTCGCCAAGCTCTTCCTCGATGCGGAGGAGCTGGTTGTACTTGGCAACACGCTCGCTGCGCGAAGGAGCACCGGTCTTGATCTGGCAGGTATTGAGGGCCACGGCCAGGTCGGCGATCGTGGTATCCTCGGTCTCGCCGGAGCGGTGGGAAGTAACAGCGGTATAACCGGCCTTGTGAGCCATCTTGATGGCTTCGAGGGTCTCGGAAACGCTGCCGATCTGGTTGAGCTTGATTAGGATGGAGTTGCCGCAGCCAAGCTCAATACCCTTCTTAAGGCGCTCGGTGTTGGTAACAAAAAGATCATCGCCGACGAGCTGGACCTTCTTGCCGAGCTGTGCTGTCATCTTCTGCCAGCCTTCCCAGTCCTCCTCATCGAGGCCGTCCTCGATAGAGATGAT
>JAFSTX010000070.1 GCA_017445585.1 Lachnospiraceae bacterium | reverse complement strand
GCCAAGGGTTTGCCTACAGCTTCCTTCAGATTTCACCTCGCGATGAACACCCTTGCTGTTCAGCTATGTACTTCGTCGTTGCCTACGCGTACTCGGGACTTTCACCCGTTAGAGCGCGCCCATGGCGCGCAAACTAAAAAAAACCTCCCGCATGGGGAGGTTGAAAAAACGTTTACGATCACATCGGAGTAACAGACGCACTCACCTTTCCGGAAAGAGTAACATCCTCTTCGCCGGAAATACCGGCCGCGCGTTTCTTGAAATACTCCATCGCAACCGACGGGAACAGCGCGTAGGAAAGCACATCCTCATCCTGCTGCTTGAACTCCTCGATCTCCTTTTCGTAGCCGGGCAGCTGAGGATCGATCAGATCGGCAGGACGGCAGGTAATAGTCTCCTTGTCGCCGACGGCCTTCTTTCTCGCCTCCTCATTAAAAGGCAGCGTAGTCTTGCCGTATTCTCCCGAAAACAGAGCCTTCGTCTCAGCAGTGGAGATCTTGTATCTCTCGCCCATCAGGACATTGAATACAGCCTGTACGCCCACGATCTGGCTGGAAGGCGTAACAAGAGGCGGAGTACCCATATCCTCGCGGACTCTCGGGACCTCGTCAAGCACCTCGTAGAAACGGTGCTCAGCCTTCTGATCCTTGAGCTGGGAAACCAGATTCGAAAGCATGCCGCCCGGAACCTGATACTTCAGCGTATTGATATCCACGCCCATGACCTTAGCGTCCAGAAGCCCCTCTTCGATGGCCTTCTCGCGGATCGGGCGGAAATAATTAGCTATCTCGACCAGCTGGTGCATATCCAGACCGGTATCGTACTCGCTGCACATAAAGGACTGGACCATGGACTCGGTACAAGGCTGGCTGGTGCCGAGAGCAAAAGGCGAGATCGCGGTATCGATGATATCAGCGCCTGCCTCGACAGCCTTCATATAGGCCATATCGCCGACGCCCGAGGTAAAATGCGTATGGATATCCAGCGGCACATGGATGACGGATTTGATATCCTTAACCAGAGTGTACGCTTCCTGAGGAACGAGCAGTCCGGCCATATCCTTTATACAGATCGAATCAGCGCCCATATCTTCCATCTCGCGGGCAAGATTCATGTAATACTCGTGAGTATAAGGCTTGCCGATGGTGTATGAGATCGCGGGCTGAACATGACCGCCCTCGCGCTTGGTCGCGTCGATCGCCACCTTAAGATTTCTGATATCGTTCAGCGCATCGAAGATCCTGATAATATCGATTCCGTTCGCAATGGATTTCTGTACGAAATACTCCACCGTATCATCCGCGTAGGGGCGGTATCCGAGGATGTTCTGCCCGCGGAAAAGCATCTGGAGCTTCGTATTTTTAAACTTGTCGCGCAGCTTGCGCAGCCTGTCCCACGGATCCTCGTTCAGATAGCGGAGGCAAACGTCAAAGGTAGCGCCTCCCCACATCTCCACCGCGTAGTAACCTACCTTGTCCATCTCTTCGGCGATAGGCAGCATCTCGCTGGTATGCATGCGGGTGGCGATCAGGGACTGCTGACCGTCGCGCAGAACTGTCTCGACTATCTTTACGGCCTTGGGGCCGGCCTGTGGTATCTCTCTGTTCATCAGTATCCTCCCAGCCTTACTTTACTCCGAAAATAGCCATAAAGGTGCCTGCCGCGACGGCGGTGCCGATAACACCGGCCACGTTGGGTCCCATGGCGTGCATGAGCAGGAAGTTTGTAGGATCGTACTGAGCTCCGACCTTCTGGGATACGCGCGCGGCCATAGGCACTGCGGATACGCCGGCGGAACCGATCAGAGGATTGATCTTGCCGTGCGTGATCTTGCACAGGAGCTTGCCAAGCATGACGCCGCCGAAAGTACCGAAGGCAAAAGCTATAAGACCGCAGCCCACGATGACCAGGGTGGACAGATTCAGGAACGACTCCGCGGAAGTAGTGGCGCCGACCGAGGTACCAAGGATGATAACGACTATGTACATGAGCGCGTTGGACGCGGTATCTGTCAGCTGGCGTACCACGCCGGACTCACGGAAGAGGTTGCCGAGCATCAGCATACCTACCAGAGGCGCGGTAGAGGGAAGGATCATGCAGACCACGATCGTGATGACGATGGGGAAAAGGATCCTCTCAAGCTTTGAGACGGGACGGAGCTGTCCCATCTTGATAAGCTTTTCTTTCTTTGTAGTGAAAAGCTTCATGATGGGCGGCTGGATCATCGGTACGAGCGACATATACGAGTACGCCGCCACCGCGATCGCTCCCAGCAGCGCGGTCTGGCCGAGCTTTGAAGCCAGGAAGATCGAAGTAGGGCCGTCGGCTCCGCCGATGATGGAGATAGCTGCGGCAGCTCTGCTGGGGTCGATGCCCTCGCCAAGAAGTCCGAGAGAGCCTGCGCCCACGGCCAGGAAGTAAGCCACATAGATACCGAGCTGAGCAGCGGCTCCCATAAGGAAGCTGACCGGATTCGCGATCAGCGGACCGAAATCCGTCATGGCGCCGACGCCCATGAAGATGAGTGAAGGCAGGATCGCCCACACGTCAAGTCTGTAGAAGAAATGAAGAAGACCCTCGCTGTTGCCGTCGCTTCCGTCGCTCATGATGGGCGGGTAGATATTGACCAGCAGCATTCCGAATGCGATCGGGATAAGCAGAAGCGGCTCAAAGCCCTTCTTGATAGCAAGGAAAAGCAATACGCACGCAACCAGGATCATCACGTAGTTGCCCCAGGTAAGTGTGGCAAAAGCGGTCTGATCAAGGAGATTTTTCAGTGTCTCAGCAAACGACATATTCTCTCTCCTTTTAGTTCATGGTCGCGATCAGATATCCGACTTCTACGGGATCGCCCTCTTTGAGTTCGATAGTGGCAAGAGTGCCGTCGGAAGGAGCAACTACGGGGATCTCCATCTTCATGGATTCAAGGATGACGATGGAATCGCCTGCAGAAAGAGCCTGACCGGGCGCGGCAACGATCTTCCAGATCTTACCGGCGACCTGCGCCTCTACGCGTACGCTGCCGGCTGAACCGGAGGCTGCGGGAGCGGCGGCAGGGGCTGCGGCCGGCGCGGGGGCTGCCGGTGCGCCTACGGGCTGGACTTCGACTTCATAGGAAACTCCGTTAACGGTTACTTTGTAAGTGCTCATTTTCTTTCCTCCTCGGATCACATTTTCTTGATGGAGGTAACCTTGAAGTTTCCTCCGCATTCCTGGGCAACAGCCCCGAGTATTACAGCGGCGGTATCTCCGTCGATACTGCCTTCGATATTAAGGTCGCTTTCCGCCATCGTCCCGGGGCCTTTCGCGGCTGCGGGAGCAGGAGCGGGCGCTGAGGCCGGAGCTGCCGGAGCTTTCTCGGCGGGAGTCTCGGCTCCTCCTCCGATCTTTCCGATGAGTTTGAAGGCCCAGATGATCAGGCTCAGCAGGATCAGAACCGCAAATACGACCGTCAGACCGATAAGCATGTTCGTAAGGCCTTCGGAGAGCAGATCCTGCGCTTCTGCGACTAAATGAATAAACTTCATGTCCTTATACTCCTTATGATTTTTGGATAAAATGCAACATATAAAGGATAAACACATTTTGCCCCGAGGTCAAGTAAAACTGCCTCGGTTTTTTTCGATGAAAACCATCAATAAAAGTAATATAAATAATGAAATAATCCGCCGCATGCGTCCGGAAATATTGCCATTTCGACGCAGATGTTATAAAATAAAATGAATTATGGCATCGCGGAGGCAGAGGATGAAACCGGCCGACAGACTTAAAAAGATCATCAATCGTGAAACTGTCACCTATATCATCGCCGGAGTGCTTACGACACTCGTAAACTGGGCGGTCTACTACCCTCTCAGACTCGTCATTCACTACGCCGTGGCGAACGTCATTGCGTGGGTGGCAGCCGTCATCTTTGCCTTTGTCACAAACAAGTTCTGGGTCTTTCAGAGCATGGACCGCTCGAGGGGCACTCTCCTGCGTGAGTTTGCTCTTTTTGCCGGAGCCAGGACTGCTTCGCTCGGCATCGAGCAGGGCTTCCTGATGCTCACGGTGGAGCTGCTCGGAGCCAAAGACGGCATCATGAAACTGATCGCCGCCGTCTTTGTGGTCGTGATCAATTATATAATCAGCAAATTCATCATTTTCAAGAAGGAGACTTCCGATGAAAAAAAATAACCCCCGCAAGAAAAAGAGATTCGAGGACCGGCTGCCGCTCATCATGGCTTTTGCGCTGCCTGTCCTGATCATGCTCGGCGTATGCGCCGGCAATGGCATATATCCTTTCGGCAATTCCAGCTTCCTGCGTACCGATCTCTATCATCAGTATGCTCCTTTCTACGCGAATCTCGCATCACGCCTCAAATCCGGTGAAAGTCTGACCTACGCCTGGGACATCGGCCTCGGTTCTAATTACCTCGCCGTCATCGCATACTATCTGATGTGCCCCACTCAGCTGCTGCTCTTTCTGATACCCGACAGCTTTATCATCGAGTACATCACCATCATGATCATCCTGAAGATAGGCCTTTCCGGCTATACCTTCGCAAAATATCTCAGCATAAAGCACCGCACGAACAATCTCGGCATCGCTTTCTTTGCCGTCTGCTATGCGCTCTCCGGCTACACGGCCGCCTACAGCTGGAACATCATGTGGCTCGACTGCTTCCTGCTGGCGCCGGTCATCATCCTGGGACTGGAGAAGCTGGTGCGCGAGCACCGTCCCTGGGTCTACTGCTGGAGCATGGCTCTCGCGATCCTTACAAATTACTACATCGGCATCATGCTGTGCATCTTCGCCGTAATCTACTTCATCGGACTGCTCTTTATGGAGCCTGCGCACCGCTTTACCGATTACCTGAAGGAGATCGGTCTCTTCGGGCTCTACTCTCTCATCGCCGGCGGACTGACTATGTTCATCGTGCTTCCTGCAGCGCTTGAGCTAATGACTACCTACGCCTCCACCTCCGCCTCGGGCGAAGTCACGGCGACGCTCTGGGATTCCGTGAGCGGCCTCTTTGCAAAGCTCCCCAAGAGCTGGGAGCAGTACTGCTCGATATTCGAAGTGTCGGCGCGTCATCTGACCGCGGTAAAGTGTGAAGTCGGTCTCGCACACTGGCCCAATATCTACTCCGGCGCTGCCACGCTCGTCTTCCTGCCCATGTACTACATGAACCGCCGTGTGAATTACAAGGAAAAGATCGTCAAGACCGTCATCCTCTTTATCATGCTGGCGAGCTTCTCACTGAACATACCGAACTATATCTGGCACGGCATGCGCCTGCCCAATTCGCTTCCCGCGAGGCAGTCGTTCCTCTATACTCTGCTTATACTCTCAATGTGCTTTGAGGGCTTCAAAGGCTTCAAAGGCCTTACAAAGGGTAAGCTCGCTGGGATATTCTTCGGAGCGGCAGGATTCATCCTGCTGCTGCAGCAGATCGTAGGCGTCTCCGAGGAGGTTCCGATCTACGCGTATTACCTCACGCTGTTCTTTGCAGCGCTTTACTGTCTGTGCCTGTATGTATACAAAAACGGCAAGGCCGGTTTCCATACGGCCTTCGCGCTGATCATGGCAGTGCTCATCATTGAGCTTGGTGTAAATACCGCCATCACCAGCGTACATACGTCGAACCGCGACTACTATATCGGCAAGAAGCCCGAGTATCAGCAGCTGCTTCGTGAAACAGCCGACGGATCTTTCTACAGAGTGGAAAAAGCCCGCACCCTTACCAACAATGACGGTCCCTGGACCGGGTATTCTTCTGCCTCACTCTTCTCTTCCACGACGCCTGACGCGCTCAGGACCTTCTATAAGAAGATGGGCAT
The DNA here is from genome assembly GCA_017445585.1 of Lachnospiraceae bacterium. Taxonomy (GTDB): domain Bacteria; phylum Bacillota; class Clostridia; order Lachnospirales; family Lachnospiraceae; genus UBA3774. The sequence continues at coordinate 25,386 of JAFSTX010000070.1, read as the reverse complement.
GAAAGCCAGCGTAAATGCGTATTCGAGGATCGGAGCGACGCCTTTCGCCGACAGTCTGCTCGGCGTGCGATATATCCTCTCCGAAAAAGAGATCGACTGCGGAGAGCTCTGGACTCTCGCCCAGTCCGTGGACGGTGCGTATATCTACGAGAATATGTATGCCCTTCCGCTCGGATTCATGATCCCTTCGGACGCAAACGAGCTTTGGTCCTTTACTTCGTCGAATCCCGTCAAGGCACAGAATTCCCTGGCAAATATCCTCGGCGAAGGCGCCGACCTGCTCCATTCTATCCCCGGGACCACCTCAGACAAGGAATACAGCACGAGTGTGACCACCCGATCACATGTGTATATCTATGTAGAGAACAGTTCCATCACCTCCGTCACCGCTAATATCGGCGACGAGACTAAGACCTTCTCGGATCTCAAGCACAACTACCTGCTGGATCTGGGATACTGCGACGCGGGCACTGATATACTGCTCACCAACGGCGACGACCAGACCTTCCGTGCTTCGGCCTACAGCTTTGACGATGCGGCCTTCATCACGCTTCAGAAGCAGCTTGCCGACGAGCCGTTCGTTACAGAAAAGCTCGTGAGCACTCTTGGCGAGACGAGCCTGTCAGGCACCGTAAATGCAGCGCAGGACGGCGCTCTGTTCCTCTCTGTTCCCTATGACCGCGGCTGGACCATCAAGGTCGACGGCAGCATCACCGAAGCGGAGAAATTCTCTGACGCCTTCATACTGCTGCCCCTTACTGCAGGTGAGCATACCATAGAGATGAGCTACTCTCCCGAAGGTTTCCGCACCGGCATCCTTCTCTCGCTCTGCAGCCTCGGAGCACTGATCCTCTGCATTGCCGCCGCCATCGTGATGCGGATCATTCGCAAAAAGCACGCGCCCGAGCCCGCGCCCGAAGGCCCCGATGAGCTCCTTGAGATTCCCGAAGATACAGATGATACCGAGGATACCGCTGAGCCCGAGACGGTCCTCACTGTAGACGAGGCCGTCAGGAGCAGCGTGGAGACCGAAATCGGCGACGGGAACGACGATATCCTCTCTCTGGACGACGAGAATGGCCCGAAGGTCCCGCTTCCAGCCAGAGCGCAGTACCGCGGACCTGCTCAGCCCTCCGGTCAGGCCACCTTCTCTGATGACAAAAATGCCGATGAAGAGGATGATGACAGAGAAGATACTGAAGACGAGAATGCCGGTGACGACAGATCTTTCATCAAGCCTCTCTCCGTGGTTAATCTGAGCGGGACGGATGAAGGCGCCGCCAAAGACGAGGATACAGATGCTCCTCTCTCCGTAGTCAATCTCGACGATCTTGCGGATGACGACATCTCCGATACGGTCGACCTCTCCTATCTCTTTGAAAAACCCGGTACGGACGAGCCCGGTGAAAAGAAAACAGACACGGATAATTGAACGGTGAAAGCTTCGACCTGCGGTAAAACTCCGCATCCCCGGAAAAACTGTGATCCGGATTATACATGAAAACGAAAAAGCGTGGCATATGCCACGCTTTTTATGTCTGCATCTTTCCCGGATCTGCTCGGGCACTCCCGCGTTATCGCGGGCCGCTTTCGCCTCTACTCGGGCGATCCTGTATTCTCCGGGCCGTTATGGACCGGCTCAGTCCCGGGTTCGGTGCCGGGATCGGCAGGCGGCTCCGTCGGCGGCTCTGTCGGCAGCGGTGTGCACACAGTGCATATCTCCGTCTCCTTCGGAGCCAGTGCGAAGTTCAGAGGCGAATCGTTCGTCCAGTTATTTGATCCCTCGGGGATCTCCAGATATACGACCTTCTTTACTGTCTGACAGTCTGGCGATGCCAGCAGGTTCGATACCTCGCAGATATCCAGCTCGTGATGCATGGTGCACGCCTGCGTCGGCTCGGTGCCCTTTACGAAGCATTCCTGGGTGACTATGCTGCTGCGCAGATCGTGCTTGCAGGCCTCTGTAGCCAGCATGCCGGACTTCGTACAGATCTCCGCCATGACTATACCGGCGGGCATTTCAAAATCCTTCGCAGGCAGGTCTGCATTGATCCTGTCCATGATGTGCTTCCATATGATCTTGTGGAAATCCCTGTTATCATCGGATGAGAATTTCGCATTGTCATCGAATCCGCTCCAGATACCTGCGGTATAGTAAGGCGTAAAACCTACGAACCACAGGTCATTGTAACTGTTCGTGGTACCGGATTTGCCGGCAGCGGGCATATTCTCGAGCGCCGCAGCGGGCGAGCTCGACGAGAACAGATCGTTCAGGCGGCTCTTTTTCATGGAATCCGCCATCGCGCTCGTGAGCAGATATGCTGTCTGCTCCGAGATCACAGTGTGAGAATCCTGCTTCGCGCCCTTATCCAGCAGCACGTTTCCGCGATCATCGATGACCTTTGTATAGAGGATCGGCTCTTTGTAGATGCCGTCATTTGCTATGGCCGCGTAGGCCGCCGTAAGCTGCAGATTCGTCACGCCCTGCGTGATGCCGCCGAGGGCCAGCGTGGGATAGTAATCGTTCTTACCGGAGATACGGTTCTCGGAGGTCTGCGGTATCAGAGTATTGATGCCGAAGGTCTCCACCATATCATATGCCAGACCCACTCCGACTTTCTCCACGAGGCATTTGACCGCCACGATATTCATCGAATAGACGATGCCCTGGTGAATATTTGCCCAGCCAGCGAATTTGCTGGTGCTGTACCAGTTCTTCGGGGACCAGTACTCGTTGCCGCTGCCCACGGAATACGGCTCGTCATAGAATGTGGTGGCCAGTGTGGCTCCGCCGTATTCCAGCGCCGGCGCAAAGGACGCCAGAACCTTGAAGGTGGATCCGGGCTGCCTGAAGGTGCTCGTAGCGCGGTTAAGAGACAGGCTCGACGTCTTCTCTCCTCTGCCGCCCGCCAGTGCCTTTACATAGCCCGTGGACTGGTCTATGACCGATACCGAAAGCTGAGGTTGCAGCGAGATATCCAGATTCTCTATCGTGACCTTATCGCCGGATTTGACCATCTCGCCCTTAAAGCTGTTCACGACCGAAGTGATCTCGTCCTTTGTATCAAAATCCAGATATGTACGCTCCATGAACTTGCGCACATCGCTCTCGTTATAGTCATTGTATGTGCCGTCCTCGTGGACCACACGCAGTGAATAGGTGAAGGAATACTTCTGGTCGACGCCTTCGTAATTCTCTTCCTTTGCAAGTTCCTCGTCCACCACGCTCTGTATAGCCATATCCTGAGTGGAATAGATATGAAGCCCGCCCGAATACAGCAGCTCTCTGGTCTGTGTATCGCTGTAGCCTGCTGCTTTGAAATCCTTGGTCAGCTGGCTGATAAGTCTGTCTACAAAATACGAATACACGGCGTCGTTCTTCTGATAGCGGTAATTCACCTCGGCGATCCTGGTATAGACGTCGTCGTTCAGTGCTGCCTGCTTCTGCTCGGCAGTGATATAGCCCTGAGCCTCCATCTTGGAGAGGACGCGGTCGCGTCTGGTCTGGTTCTTTTCCGGGAAGCGGATAGGGTTGTACGCATAGGGATTCTGAGTGATAGCGGCTATGACCGCGCATTCAGAGAGCGAGAGCTCGCTGACTGTCTTGTCAAAATACCTCTCGGCAGCTTTTTCCACGCCCAGGCAGTTTGCACCGAGGTTAATAGTATTCACGTAATAAGTGAAGATATCCTTTTTCTTAACATCCAGCTCTATCTGCAGCGCCAGCGACTGCTCCTGGATCTTGCGGACAAAACGCGCGCCTGTGGTCTTCTCCGCGCCGCCGTTAAAGACATTGTTCTTGATCAGCTGCTGGGTAAGCGTACTGGCGCCCTCGGTGAAGTTGAAGCCTCCCGCCACTCCCACTATGGCGGCTCTGAGGATACCTTTCAGATCGATCCCCTCGTGATTCCAGAAGCGTTCGTCCTCGATCGCTGTAAAAGCGTTCACGAGGTCTGCGGGCAGGTCGGAAAAGCTGACAAGCGTGCGGTTTGCGCCGCTGCCGACCAGCGTCTGGATCACTTTGCCGGATGAATCGTATATGGTAGTCTCCAGGCCCTTGGGCTCGATATCGTCCTCGGTGAGCCTCGGAGAGCTGTCTATGACGCCTCTGACAGATCCGAGCACAAAGGCTGTACCTACGACCGCCGCGAAAACAAGAGCCACGACAAGGCCCTTGAGTGCGAATAAAAGTATCTTTACCGCGCTCTTCTCCCTACGTGACTCTGTCCTGCGAATCTCTTTTTTTATTTCCCTTTTGGAATAAACCATCTTACTCCTTACTGCATGAAATCCTTGATCTGTCTCGCTCTGATAGGTATGCGGAGCTTTCTGAGGGCCTTGGCCTCGATCTGGCGTATGCGCTCACGCGTTACGTTGAACTCCCGTCCTACCTCCTCGAGCGTGCGGGGATGTCCGTCCTCCAGGCCGAAACGAAGGATCAGCACCTGTTTCTCACGGTCCTTGAGATCGTTGAGGAGCAGGTCGATATTCTCGCGGAGCATCACCTTCTCTATATTCGCCTCGGGGGTCACGGTATTGCTGTCCGCCACGAAATCTCCCAGATTTGAGTCATCTTCTTCGCCGATAGGCGTCTCGAGGGATGCGGGCTCGCGGGCGATCTGCATGATCTCCATTACCTTGTCCTCGCTCATATCAAGGGCGCTGGCCAGCTCAGGAACGGAAGGCTCATAGCCCAGCTCCAGGGTCAGCTTGCGCTGCATCTTGGACATTTTGTTGATAGTCTCGACCATATGCACCGGCACACGTATCGTCCTCGCCTGATCGGCGAGAGCGCGGGTGACGGACTGACGGATCCACCATGTGGCGTAGGTACTGAGCTTGTAGCCCTTCGTATAATCGAATTTCTCCACGCCCTTGATCAGGCCGAGATTGCCCTCCTGGACGAGATCCAGGAAGCTCATCCCTCTGCCCGTATAACGCTTTGCAATGCTTACTACGAGACGCAGGTTCGCCTCGATGAGTTTCTGCTTAGCCTCTTCGTCGCCGTCGGCCTTGCGCTTAGCCAGTTCGATCTCCTCGTCGGCAGTAAGCAGCGGGACCGTACCGATCTCCTTCAGGTACATGCGTACAGGATCCTCGGTGCCGACGCCATCCAGCAGATCTATGGACTCGAGATCCTCGATCTCTTCGATCTTGTCATCATCCTCCGGGAAATCATCGTCATCGATGGGGAAATCCACATCGAGCGAGAGATCATCGGGGATTTCCCTGATCACATCGATATCCTTGCTGTCGAGGTAGGCGTAGATCGCCTCCATCTGCTCTTCTGAGAGAGGCTCGTCCTTGAAGAAGTCGTTGATCTCCTTTACGTCGAGAACGTTGTCCTTTTTCTTGCCCAGCTCCGCAAGGCGCTCCATTGTCTCTTCAAAATGTTCTTTTTCCAAATTAACACCTCATCCGTCATGCTTCGCATGACACCTGTCAGCACCTCATCCGTCATGCTTCGCATGACACCTGTCAGCACCTCATCCGTCATGCTTCGCATGACACCTTCCCCTCAAGGGGAAAGCTTTTGTCTTTCTTTACTGGTTCTTGATACGGATGTACTCCTTTATCATCTGCACACACTTCTCAAATCCGAGCTGCGCGGAGTTCAGGCACAGGTCATAGTTAGTGGCGTCATCCCACTCATGGCCGGTATAGTGCTTGTAATACGTGCTCCGCTCGCGGTCGGTCTCCTCGATGGATCTCTCGGCTTCCTTGGGGGAAACGCCGTACATATCCATCAGGACCTTGATACAGGCTTTGCGCGGGGCATAGATAAAAACCCTGATCACGTCATCGCGGCCGCGCAGCACATAGTCTCCGCACCTTCCCACGATCACGCAGTCCTCACGCTCGGCGATCTCACGGATCTTTTTGGCCTGGATATTGAACAGATTATCATCGGAGACAAACCTGTCGTCCTCGGGCCCAAGCGGTTCATCACTCACCTCGGGTTTCTTCTTGAATAGCCTCATCTTGACTTTCTCGTCATTGAGTCCGAAAAGGTTCTCGGCAATGCCCGAATCTTCGCTGGCTTCACGAAGGAGATTCCTATCATAATAGGATATACCCAGCTCTCTTGACAGCATCTTTCCGATCGTCTTTCCGCCGCTTCCGTAGCCCCTCGCTATGGTGATAATAACGCGTCCCATGATTTCCTCCTTATGATTCTCCCAGGTAGGCCTTACGAACCGAGTCATCATTCATCAGCTTGTCTGCGTCGCCCGAGAGGATGATCCTGCCGGTCTCCAGTACATAAGCCCTGTTCGCGATCGCAAGCGCCTTCCTGGCATTCTGCTCAACCAGAAGTACGGTGGTACCGCTCTCGTTTATCGACTTTATTATATCAAAAATTTCCGTAACTAAAAGAGGGGAAAGTCCCATTGACGGTTCGTCCATGAGCATTATGGCAGGCTTTGACATCAGAGCGCGCCCCATGGCCAGCATCTGCTGCTCGCCTCCGGAGAGCGTGCCGGCTATCTGGCCGCGCCGTTCCTTGAGCCTGGGGAAGCGGTGAAAGACCTCTTCGAGATCCTTTTCGATGCCGTCCTTGTCCTTTCTCGTATACGCTCCGAGCATCAGATTCTTCCATACGGAGAGCTGCGAGAAGATACGCCTCCCCTCGGGGACCTGCGCCATGCCGTGCATGACACGCTCGTGGGCGGGGACCTTTGCCAGATCCTTTCCGTCAAATTCTATGCTGCCCCCGGCAATGGGGATAAGTCCCGATATCGCGTGGAGCGTGGTCGTCTTTCCCGCGCCGTTCGCGCCGATAAGGGCTATGATTTCACCGCGGTTGACTTCAAAGGATATGCCCTTGATGGCCTTGATGACGCCGTAGGACACTTCCAGATCTTTTACTTCGAGTAATGCCATAGCGTCCTCCTTATTCTCCGAGATATGCCTTGATGACCTCGGGGTCCTTCAGAACGGCCGACGTCTCTCCCTGACAGAGAAGCTGTCCGAAATCCAGCACGGAGACCTTTTCGCAGATACCCGCTACCAGCTTCATATCGTGCTCGATCAGCAGGATCGTCATATCAAAGTGGTCCCTTACGAAACGTATCATCTGCATAAGCTCCGCGGTCTCGTTGGGGTTCATGCCGGCCGCAGGCTCGTCGAGCAGCAGATACTTGGGATTGGTCGCCATGGCTCTGGCGATCTCCAGACGTCTCTGCTTGCCGTAGGGGAGATTTGAAGCGAGATGATCCCTCTCCTCTCCGAGCTCCAGCACATCCAGCAGCTCCATGGCCTTTTCGTTCATGGCCCGCTCGGTGGAACGGTACTTTGGCAGGCGAAGCACACCTGTGAGAGCGGAATACCTGTACTGATTGTGAAGACCGATCTTGACGTTGTCTAGGACCGTCATATTGCCGAAAAGGCGGATATTCTGGAAGGTCCTGGCGATGCCGAGCTTGTTGAGCTCGACCGTGGACTTGCCGGTCATGTTCTGTCCGTCAAGGAAAAAAGTCCCCTTATCGGGCTTGTACACGCCCGTGAGCAGGTTAAAGACGGTGGTCTTGCCGGCGCCGTTGGGTCCTATCAGTCCATAGAGCTCGCCCTTTTCCTGTCTCAGATAAAAGTCCTCGACGGCGTGAAGTCCTCCGAAGCTGATACCGATATTATTGATCTCAACGAATGACATTTACTCCGCCTCCTTTCCGGACTTTTTCCTGAACAGCCCTTTCCTCCAGGCGGTAAGGCGCTCTGTAGTGTTCTTTTTCCAGGCGTTGAAGCGCTCGTTGTTGTTGAGCAGCATCATGACGATCAGAACGATGGCATAGATCAGCATACGGTAGGACTGGAAGCCGCGCAGCACCTCCGGAAGTATATAGAGGATCGCAGTGGCTATGATGGAGCCGCGTATATTGCCGACGCCGCCGAGCACTACAAAGACCAGTATCAGTATGGACATGTTATAGTCGAACTTGGGCGGCGATACCGTCGAATAATGAGCAAAGAGCACTCCCGCAATACCGGCGAAAAACGCGGAAAGCGAGAATACTATAAGCTTGTACTTGGTGATGTTGATACCTGTGGACTCAGCCGCGATGCGGTTATCGCGGATGGACATGATCGCGCGTCCTGCTCTGGAATCCACCATATTGAGGATGACGATGATCGTGATCACCACCAGGATCACCGAGATCAGCAGCGTGGCGTCCGGCGAAATGCCGTTGAGAGCCATCGGTCCCTTCATGATATCGACATTCGTCGCAGGATCCAGCCTCTCGGGCTCGATAGCATTTGTAAAGGAAAAATGCAGGCCTGCCTTGTCCCTTGAGAGATAGATATTCTGGACAAGATTTCTGACGATCTCTCCGAAAGCCAGCGTAACTATAGCCAGATAGTCCCCGCGCAGCCTGAGGATCGGCACACCGATAAGGAAGCCCGCGAGAGCCGCGATAAGACCGCCGAGCAGTATGGCGATAGGGAAGCGGATCCAGGCTGAGGTGATCGAGTCCTGGGTAAGCAGAGTAAAAAGCCCGCCTACATACGCGCCGATGCACATAAAGCCCGCGTGACCGAGACTGAGTTCACCCAGGATACCTACGGTGAAATTAAGAGAGACGGCCATGATGATATAGTAGCAGAGCGGTACAAGGAGTCCCGCAAAGTGGCTGCGAAGCACTCCGAGATTGACCAGGAGGGCACACACAGCGAAAAATACGACCGGTATGAGCACGGTAACGAGCTTTCCGCGGCTCTTTGACGGCACGATCTTAAGAAGGGAGAAGCCTTTTGCTCTTTCGGAATTCTTTCTTTCAGACATACGGGCACCTCCTTTCAGACCTTTTCATTGAGCTTCTTGCCAAGGATACCGGTAGGCTTGACCAGAAGCATGATAATAAGTATGGCAAAGGTAATGGCGTCGGAGAGCTGAGTGGAAATATAGGCCTTGCTCAGGTTTTCAATGACGCCGATCGCAATTCCGCCGAGCATGGCTCCCGGTATGGAGCCTATACCGCCGAAAACAGCCGCGATAAAGGCCTTAATACCCGGCATCTGCCCGGTATAAGGTCCGATATTGGGGTACTGCGTGCACATAAGTATACCGGCCACGGCAGCAAGTCCCGAGCCTATGGCAAAGGTCAGGCTGATCGTCTTGTTTACGTTTACGCCCATGAGCTGGGCCGCGCCCTTGTCCTCCGAGACGGCCAGCATAGCGCTTCCCGCAGATGATTTATTTATAAAGAGGGTAAGCACTATCATAATGACCACGGATACTCCTATGGTCAGGATGGTATTTCCGGGGATCGTGACTGAACCGATCTCTACGGACGGAACAACTATAAGCGCCTGGAAATTACGCGAAGCAGATCCGAAGATCAGCAGGGCTACGTTCTGCAGAAGGTAGCTGACGCCGATTGCGGTGATCAGCACCGAGAGCTTTGAGGCTCCGCGCAGAGGTTTATAAGCTACACGCTCGATAGTGATGCCGAGCAGCGTACAGAAGATAATGCTGCCCAGGAGCGCGATCCATCCGTCCGCTCCCAGAGTGACGCTTATGGTAAACGCTATATAACCACCTACCATGATGACGTCGCCGTGAGCGAAGTTCAGCATCTTAGCTATGCCGTAGACCATGGTGTAACCCAGCGCTATCAGCGCATAGATGGCACCGAGGCTTATGCCGCTAAGCAAGTAGGAAATAAACATCTATCCTCTCTCCTTCATTAAATGTACTCTTAATAATACACTAAACGCTACACAAAAATCAATTTTTTTATGAGATACAGCCGTTTTTTTATGAAAAACCGAAACTGCATTTAAGATACGAAAAAGCTCCGGCGGACTTTGCGCCGGAGCTCTGAATCGACTTTGTATCAGTCTGCTATAGCGGTGTAGTTGCCATCCTTGATGACCATGCCCATAGGGGTCTTGGCGCACTCGCCGTCAGCGGTCCAGGTCATGGTACCGGTAACACCCTCTACGGTGATCTTGACCATGGAGGCCTTAAGCAGATCACAAAGCTCCGAGACGGCTACGCTGGCATCCTTGACTCCGGCATCCTCCAGCGCAGCCTTGATAACATATACGCCGTCATAGGCGTCAGCTGCGAACTGGTTGGGAACCTCATTGAACTTCTCCTGATAGGTCTTTACAAAGGACTGTACCTTCTCATCGGGATCGTCGGCGACGAAAGGAGTAAGAAGCATAACTCCCTCGGCCAGAGCGGCATCTCCCTCGAGCTGGCCGATAATGCCGTCAAGGCCGTCGCAGCCAAAGAACTTGAGGTCAAAGCCGGCCTGATTGGCCTGCTGCAGGATAAGAGCGGCTGCCTGATAGTAGATAGGCAGGAAAACGATATCGGGAGCGGCTTCGTTTACAGCGATAAGCTGAGTGTTGAAGTCCTTGTTGTCAGCGCCCTGGAAGGACTGCTCGGAAACGATCTCAAGACCGGCGTTGGCAGCCTCAGCCTTGAACTTCTCGTAGATACCGTTGGAGTAGACATCGGAGTTGTCCCAGATGATGGCGACCTTCTTGAGGCCGAGATCCTGGCCGATGTACTGAGCTGCAGCGGTGCCCTGTCCGGGATCGGAGAAGCAGATACGGAAAGCATTCTCATACTGAACAGCCTTTACGGATGATCCCGAAGGAGTCAGCTGGAACATGTTGTCGACCTTTGTCTTCTCTACAACTGCCTCGCAAGGTGTGGAAGTAACGGTACCCAGGAAAACCTTGGCTCCGGCATCCTTGACGGTATTGTAGGCATTGACTGCCTTCTCGGCGTCATGCTCATCATCCTGGAAGTTGAGCTCCAGAGTCATACCGTTCACTCCGCCCGCGGCGTTAATCTCATCTACAGCGATCTGAGCGCCGTTCTTAACAGCAATTCCGTAAACAGCGGCAGGGCCGGTCAGAGGGCCTGATCCGCCGATCACGAAGGTAGCGGAAGCATCGCTGCTGCCGCCGCATGCCGTAAGGGAAACTACGCAGAGTGCTGCTGCCATTGCCATAGCAACAATTTTCTTAACGTTTTTCATAAATGAACCTCCCTTTTAGCCGGAGTTGTCCGACAGTCTTAAAAATATGAAACGGATTTTAGCACTTTAGCGTGCTGATGTCAATATTTTTTGCTTAAAAGAAGACGCAAAAACCGCTTGTTTATGCGGTTTTTCGGGACTTTGTTTGTAAAAGGTTTTTATAAAACGCCGGTGTGATCCATAGCCATGGCTGCGGCGCCGCAGATGCCGGCGTCATTGCCGAGAGCAGCGATGCCAAAATCCACGTGCGCATAGTCGTTCCCGCCGAAAATGAGCCCTTCAAATTTGGGGACAAGACGGTCGAGAAGAAGACTTCCCGCCTTGCTGACTCCGCCTCCATACAGAACAGCCTCAGGCCTGAAGATATTGATAAGATTGGCCGTGCCCTCCGCCAGATAGTCCAGATATCTGTCCCAGACCTGCTCCGCCGTCTTATCTCCTGCTGTCACGGCGTCGGTGACTGTCTTGCCGCAGACCGCGTCAGGATCGCCGCCGCAGAGCTTCCACATCAGACTGTCTGCGCCGCCGGGAGCGCTCATCGCCGCCCTGGCCTGCCCTATCAGCGCCGTGGCAGAAGCATAAGCCTCAAAGCAGCCGCGCCTGCCGCAGGTGCAGGGCTCTCCGCCGCAGACTATCGCCATATGGCCTATCTCCGCTCCGGCTGATCTGCCGCCTTCGAAAATCCGGCCGCCCATTATGATGCCGCCGCCGACTCCGGTACCGAGCGTGATCAGGATGCTGTCTCTGTAGTTTCTGCCCGAGCCGTATCTGGCCTCACCGAGCGCCGCGACATTCGCGTCGTTGCCGAGGAAAACAGGGATCCCGAGGCATTTCTCCAGCTCGCCTGAGATCGGAGCGCAGTGCCAGCCGAGATTGCCCGAAAAAACAACTTCGCCCTTTTCGGTGTTGATCGTACCGGGCGAGCATATCCCGGCTGCCCTGACGCAGTCCGCAGGTACGCCCGCTCCGTCGATGAGCTTTTTGCCCTGCTCCGCAATATCCGCGGCAACCTGCCCGCAGGGCCTGCCTGCTCCGGTAGGTATCTCGCTCTTTGCGATAATATGTCCGTCCTGATCCAGCAGTCCGCCTTTTACCGTAGTGCCTCCCAGATCCAGACCGAGAAAGTAATTCATGCCGGCTCCTTACCGCGCCGCCTCCTGGAATATCCTCTCAGGCGGGGCGCTTTTTTTTCTTTTTGCCGGCTCGATCTTTGTCCGGCCGGGATCTCTTTCCGGAGAGGTCCCCTATTATTTGAGCATTTCTATGAGCTTTGGAATAACGAGCTCGAATTTCGCGCCGTAGAGATGGGGCTCGCCCTTGAGCGTCTCCTCCAGAGCGGCTACGGTAAAGTCTGCGGCGATAACTGCTGCCTCGTACGCGCTCTTTCCCCTGATCAGCGCACCCGCGAAGGCCGATGAGTAGATATCTCCCGTGCCGTGGCGGCTCTCGCTTATCTTTCTGTGCTCGTAATAAGTATCCGTCCCGTTCTCTCTCACCATGACGCCCGTGGTATCCGGTGAAAAGCTTGCGCCCGTGATGATCACGTTCTTCGCGCCGAGAGCCTGAAGAGCGTCTATCAGCGCTTTCACGTATGCCTGATCATAGCTCTCGCGGTACTCCATTCCCGTCAGAAACGCCGCTTCAGTGATGTTGGGAAGGGTATAATCCGCGGCGCCGACGAGACGCTTCATAGCCTCCACATACTCCATATCAAAGGCCGGATAGAGACGGCCGTTGTCTCCCATGGCTGGATCCACGATGCGCAGACCGCCCTCCTGCAGACAATGATCCATGATCTCCAGCACCATGTCGATCTGCGGCACCGACCCGAGATAACCCGTGTACACCGCCGCAAAATCCAGTCCCTCCTTCTGCCAGTGAGCGCTGATCGCCGGAATATCATCCGCCAGATCTCTCACCGTAAAGCCGGTAAAGCCTGCCGTATGAGTCGACAGCACTGCCGACGGGAGAATTGCCGTCTCCACGCCGCACGCGCTCATGATAGGCAGCGCCACTGTGAGCGAGCATTGTCCGACACACGAAATGTCCTGGATAGTTAAAGCTCTGCGATACATTTTTTCTTCCTCCTTTTAGCAATTGCGGTCACAATATGACCGGTGCTTCACGCTTCCGGTCGCCTGCATGCGGCATCGGGAAGCTTTTTGCGGTTTTATTAAAATCAGCAGCGAAAGCTTCGTAAAGAAAAGCGATGAAAAAGCAACTGTTTGAGCGAAGCGAGTTTTGCTTTTTCGAGCTTTTCAGAAGCCGAGCGCGCTGATTTATAAAACCGTCAAACTGGCTTCCCTATGCCGCATGCAGACGAACGGAGACAGATAAACGATCTGTACTCTACACGGGCTGAGCAGCCTCTTCTAAAGTCAGCAGCTCATATATCTCATCTCTTCCAAGCTTTGTCTCAGCCGAAAAAGGGATGATCAAAGTATCCGCACCGGCGCCGAGAGTCTCGCGGATCAGCTTTTTCTGCTTTTCGTACTGACCACGGCTGACCTTATCGGCCTTTGTGGCGATGATCACCGGCGAAAAACCGCGGCTCACGATCCACTGATACATCTGTACGTCATTTGCCCCAGGCTGATGGCGGATGTCTATCAGGAGAAATACCTGGCGCAGCTGCCGCGATTTTTCCAGGTATTTTTCGATCATTTTGCCCCAGCGTTCCTGCTCGCTCCGGGAGACCTTTGCAAATCCGTATCCGGGCAGGTCCACAAGGTAGAAGGCCTCGTTTATATTATAGAAATTGATCGTCTGAGTCTTGCCGGGCTTGGCGGACGTGCGGGCGTACGACTTGCGGTTCATCAGAGCGTTGATCAGCGAGCTTTTGCCCACGTTGGATTTGCCCGCGAAGGCAAACTCAGGCAGCTGCGTCGCCGGAATGCGGCTCGCCGGGCCAACTACTATCTCCAGATCGATACTTCTGATAACCATTAAGCCTGCCTTATCTCCTGATGATCTCCGCGATCTGTCTGCGCGCCTCATGCGCTTCCGGGAAAGACATTACCGGCCAGACGTGCGGCATTCCTTTGCCGATGACGGTTTCCGTCTTCACTCCCGCCTCGGACAGCTTTTCCGCAAACCTCAGCGACATCGCGTACGCCATATCGCGCTCGCCCGCGTAGATAGTCACGCTGCGCAGAGGACTGACGTCGCCGTCGATCGGCGAGACCAGGGGCGAATTCATGTTTTCCCTGCCGCCGGCCCAGTACTCTCCCAGAACTATCGCCGCTTCTACGCCTACGAGCAGGCACTTGTTAAAGCTCTCGATATCATCCGGCGCGATCGGATCCACATGCATGCTCAGCGCGGGCGAAAGAAGTATGAGCTCGTCCGGCTGCTCGTCCGGTGACAGATTCTCGGCGATGACCGCAGCTATATTGCCGCCTGCGGAATCGCCGGAAAGTATCATTTTGCAGCCCGGATTGTCCCGGGCTATCTCTCTGTAATAATCGATGATCTTTGGGTAAAGATCCCTGTACGTGCAAAAAGGGGCCAGCGGATAGATGGGGATATATACCGCAGCTCCGGTCATCGCTGCTATATCGTCAAGGAAAAACCAATGCATCGGGAGCATCTCCTGCACGAATCCGCCGCCGTGGATATAGACCAGGACGCGGTCCCCACGCTTCTCCCTCTGCAGGATATAGGTACGGATCCCGCAGATCTCGCTCTCGCTGATATCTGCATCGGGGCACAGATGAGGATACTCATAGCGCTTCTCGCCCCTTTTGCGGATATTCTCGATACGCCTGCGCGTGGTTTCGGCTCCGGCTTTGAATTTCGCACCGGCGGGAACCAGACTCAGGACGCCCGTATACAAAGCCGCAGATGCGGACATATGCGTACGTGGCTTTAGATCATTGTCAGTGTTTTTCTCCATCGGTCTCCCCTGACACATCCCGCAGCAGCGCGGTCCGTCAGATACTCACGGCGGCTTCGCGATGCGGGATCTGTACGTTATACCAGCGCCATCTCCACGACCTCATTCATGGTCTTTACAAAATGGATGCTCATGCCGTCGGTTATCTCGCCGGAAAGCTCCTCGATATCCCTGCGGTTTTCATCGGGTACGAGGACCGTATGGATATCCGCCATCTTGGCTGCCAGGAGCTTCTCCTTCAGACCGCCTACGGGAAGCACACGGCCTCTCAGAGTGATCTCGCCGGTCATGGCCAGATCTCCCTGGACCTCGCGCCCCGACGCGGCTGAAAGCATGGCTGTGGCCATCGTTATGCCTGCCGAAGGCCCGTCCTTCGGAACAGCGCCCTCAGGGATATGCAGATGTATGTCGTGCGTCTTGAAGAAATCACCCTCGATCCCGTAGTCTCCGGCGATCGAACGGATGTAGGTCAGACCCGCCTGCGCGGACTCCTGCATCACGTCTCCGAGCTTGCCGGTGAGCTGGATCTTGCCCTCTCCGGGCAGGACGTTTACTTCTATTTCGAGCGTGTCTCCGCCTACGGCCGTCCACGCGAGTCCGCGTACTATTCCGACCTGATTATCGCGGGAGGCCGCATCAAACCTCACAAGTTCCTTGCCGAGATACTCCGGGACCTTTTCCTCGTCGATCTTTACGCTCTCCGCCCCGCCGAGGATCTCCCTGGCCGCCTTGCGTATCAGCGAGCCTATAGTACGCTCGAGCGTACGCACTCCGGCCTCTCTCGTGTAGCTGTGGATCACTTTTCTCAGGGCTTCGTCCGTAAAAGAGACCCTTTTAGCGTCCAGTCCGTTCTTTTCCAGCTGCTTTCTGACAAGATGGTCGTGAGCGATATGGAATTTTTCATTCTCGGTATAGCCGGGGACCTCGATTATCTCCATACGGTCGAGCAGTGGCCTGGGCACGGTGTCGAGAGTATTTGCGGTAGCTATGAAAAGCACGTGCGACAGGTCTACCGGGACCTCTACATAGTGGTCGGAAAAGCGGCAGTTCTGCTCGCCGTCGAGCACCTCCAGAAGCGCGGAGGAAACGTCGCCCTTGTAATCGGAGCTGACCTTGTCCACCTCGTCCAGAAGCATCAGGGGATTGCTGACCCCCGCCTGCCTGAGCGCCGCGACTATTCTCCCCGGCATCGCGCCGATATAAGTCCGGCGGTGGCCGCGGATCTCAGCCTCATCATGCACGCCGCCCAGCGAGATACGGACGTATTTCTTTTCCAGGGCGCGGGCCACGGACCTCGCGATGGACGTCTTGCCAGTACCGGGAGGGCCGACGAGGCAGATCACCTGTCCTCCCGCCTCACCCGTAAAGGCTCTGACGGAGAGGAACTCGAGGATCCTCTCTTTTATCTTTTCCATGCCGTAGTGATCCTCTTCGAGGATCTCCTCAGCGCGTTTTATATCGTTGCTGTCCTCCGAGCGCTTGTTCCAGGGGAGATCGAGCAGCGTCTCGATGTAGGTGCGCGCTACGGTGCCCTCCTGGCTTCCCGAAGGGATCATCTCAAAGCGTTTGATCTCCTTTTCGATCTTATCGCGGACCTCGTCCGGAGCTTCCAATGCAGCCAGCTGCGCGCGGAACTGCTCCGCGTCGCTCTGCTCGTCCTCTCCGAGCTCCTTTTTGATCTCGCGCATCTGCTCGTGAAGGACGTAATCCTTTTGATTCTTATCGATGCGTTCTTTGACTTTGGCCTGGAGATCGCGCTGGATGCTGCCGATGCTTGCCTCACGTTCAAGAAGCTCGAGCAGTGCGTCCGCCCGCTGATACTCCGAGCTCATATTCAGGTATTCCTGACGCACGGAGGTCTTGAGCGGAAGCCTGATCAGGATCTGAGCCACAAGTTCGGGCAGATTGCCTATGACGGCTATCTGTTTCTCCTGGGCCTGCGAAAAACCGGGGTTCACTTTGCCGTAATCGGCGGCGGCTTCATTAAGCGAACGCATCATGGCCTCGGCGAGAACCGGGTCTGTCAGATCATTGTAAAAAGGCACCTGCTCGATCTTGCCTGCGAGATGTCCGCCCTCGAGCTCCAGAGAAGTGATAAGGCCTCTCTCTCTTCCTTCGGCCAGCACTCTGACGACTCCGCCAGGGAGCTTCATGAGCTGCTTCACTATGCCGATGGTACCGTAGGCCTCCACCTCTTCGAGCGTCTCGGGGAGTTTCTCGGACAGACTCGTCTGGCACGTCATAAAAAGCTCCTGCCGCAGAGCCATGGACATCTCTGCCGCCCGGATGGACTCCGGCCGGTTCACGTCGAACTGTACCAACATTTTCGGAAGCACTACGAGATCTCGCAGTGCTATAACGGGTAGTTTCATTTTTTTTACCTTATTCAGGCCGAGCGATCCGGCCTGCTGCCTTTTTTCGTGATGGATTTCTTGGCGGACTCCGCCTCGTCGGTGCGGTGCGTAAGTCTGGCCTTCCCCTCTCCCCTGATCACGTCTTTGGTTATAAGGCACTCTCCGATGCTGTCATCGGAGGGAATCTCATACATTACATCCAGCATGGCCTTCTCCATGATGGAGCGCAGGCCTCTGGCGCCGATCTTCCTCTCGTAGGACTCGTGGGCGATCTCGTCCAGCGCATCCTCGGCAAAGACGAGCTTCACGCCGTCCATCTCGAGGAGCTTCTGATACTGCTTGGTCAGAGCGTTCCTGGGCTCGGTAAGGATGGACCTTAAGGCGCTCTCGTCCAGATTCTCCAGAGCGACCGTCACGGGCATTCTGCCGATAAATTCGGGGATGAGGCCGAATTTGATCAGATCCTGAGGCAGCACTTTGGCAAAGGCCTCCCCCACGGAAAGATGCGCACGCTGACGCAGCTCGGCCTTAAAGCCTATGGAATTTGCGCCCATGCGGTCCTCGACGATCTTCTCAAGGCCGTCAAAGGCTCCTCCGCAGATAAAAAGGATATTGCTCGTGTTGATCTGGAGCATCTCCTGATGAGGATGCTTGCGCCCGCCCTGAGGAGGCACGCTTGCGTCGCACCCCTCGATGATCTTGAGGAGAGCCTGCTGCACGCCCTCGCCCGATACATCGCGGGTGATGGAGACGTTCTCGCTCTTTTTTGTGATCTTGTCGATCTCATCGATATAGATGATGCCGACCTGGGCCTTTTCGATGTCGTAGTCCGCAGCCTGGATGAGCTTGAGGAGGATGTTTTCCACGTCCTCTCCCACGTATCCCGCCTCAGTCAGCGACGTGGCGTCGGCTATCGCAAAAGGCACCTCGAGGAGCTTTGCGATCGTCTGTGCGAGGTACGTTTTGCCCGAACCCGTGGGGCCAAGCATAAGGATGTTGCTTTTCTGGAGCTCCACGCCTTCGTATGACGAACCGAAATTCACTCTCTTGTAGTGGTTATAGACCGCTACCGAGAGGACCTTCTTCGCGTCGTCCTGGCCGATCACGTAGTCATCCAGGAAAGCCTTGATCTCCTTGGGTGATTTGAGATTGACCTTGCCCTTAAAAGTTGCATTCTTGTCTGCGGGTTCATCCTCATAGAGCATGTCCATGCACAGACTCACGCATTCATCGCAGATGTAGACCCCGGGACGCATGCCCGCGATCATATGCTCTACCTGATGCTGCGGTCTGCCGCAGAATGAACAGACAGTTTTGGAATAATTAGCCATAAGATCTCCTGACTGAGAAGTGCAACGCTCAGCGCTTCTCGATCACCGCATCGATCAGGCCGTAGGATTTGGCCTGCTCGGCGGTCATATAATTGTCTCTCTCTGTGTCGCGCTTTACCGTATCCAGATCCTGACCGCAGTTCTCTGCGAGGATGGTGTTCATCTTCTCGCGGATCTTGAGGATATGGTCGGTGTAGATCTGAAGCTCGGTGGCCTGACCCTGAGTGCCGCCGAGTGGCTGATGGATCAGGACCTCCGCATTCGGCAGAGCAAAGCGCTTGCCCTTCGTGCCGCCCGCCAGCAGGAACGAAGCCATGCTGGCAGCCATGCCTACACAGATCGTGGACACGTCGCATTTAATGAAGCGCATGGTGTCATAGATCGCCATACCGGCCGTGATGGAGCCTCCGGGGCTGTTAATGTAGATCTGGATGTCCTTCGTAGGATCCTCGGACTCCAGGAAGAGGAGCTCGGCCACGATGGTGCTGGCCATATCGTCGCTCACCACACCATCGAGGAAGATGATGCGGTCCTTCAGAAGGCGCGAATAGATATCGTAGCTGCGCTCGCCGCGGCTGGTCTGCTCTACAACTATAGGTACCAGTGATGACATGTTTTTCTCCTTTTTTCTTAAAGCCACGGCCTCAGTCGCGTACAAAACGGGCGCGTCTGAGGCCATGATATGTGTTATCTGATGCCCGCCGCAATCCGGCGTGCTTTTTACCTGAGCTGATTATTTGGACTGCTCATAGACAAGATCGAGAGCTTTGCCGGTGGCAAGGTCCTTCTTCATGGCCTCAATCTGGGACTCATCGCTGAAGCTCTTGAGCTTGTCTGCCTCGATGCCGTACTGCTCGGCCATCCTGGCAAACTCCGCATCCACATCCGCATCGGTGACTTCGATGGACTCAGCCGCAGCTATGGCCTCGAGCACCAGACGGCCGCGGATCTGCTTCTCGGCGGGAGCCTTCTGCTCCTCGATCAGCTGCGCCTCGGTAGCGCCGGTGTACTGCATATACTGCTCCATGGAAAGTCCCTGGCTCTGCAGACGCTGTGCAAAATTCTGAACGGAGGCTCTGGCCTCGCTCGTGATCATCATATCGGGAACGTCGATCTCGGACTTGGCGACCACGGCGTCGAGCAGCGCATCCTCTTTGGCGCGCTTGGCGTCGGCGGCCTTCTTCTCGCCGAGTTTCTTGGCCAGATCCTGCTTGTACTCCTCCAGAGTATCAAAATCGGAAACCTCGCTGGCAAACTCGTCATTAAGTTCGGGAAGTTCTTTGACCTTAATCGACTTGACCGTACAGGTAAAGACGGCTTCTTTGCCGGCCAGGCTCTTCTCACCGTAATCCTCGGGGAAGGTGACTGTGATGTCCTTCGTCTCGTCGGCGTTCATTCCGATGAGCTGTTCCTCAAAGCCGGGGATAAAGGTATGCGAACCGATAGTCAGCTCATAATCCTTGCCCTCTCCGCCGGGGAAGGCCACGTCGTCGACCTTGCCCAGGAAATCAAGGGTGATGATATCTCCGTCGGCCACGGGACGTCCCTCTGCGGGAACGATGGAGGAATTCTTAGCCTGCTCCTCCTCGAGGGCCTTCTGGATGTCCTCGTCGGTGACTTTGGCGCTGGGCGCCTCTACCTTAAGACCCTTGTACTTGCCGAGCTTGACCTCGGGCTTTTTGGCTGCAGTAGCCTCAAAGATAACGGGCTTGTCCAGCTCGACCTGGGTATACTCTATCTCGGGATAAGAAGTTATGGTGATACCATGCTCTTTTTCTACTTCCTCTACTGCCTTCTCGTATGCGCCGGGGACGACGTCATTGACCGCATCCTCCAGGAACACTCCCCTGCCGTAGAAATGCTCGATCATGCTGCGGGGGGCTTTGCCCTTGCGGAAGCCGGGGACGTTGATGCGGTTCTTCATCTTCTGATATACGCCGTCCTCAGCCTTGTTCACATCCTCGACGGGGATCTCCACAGTAATCTTGACAAGATTGTGCTCTAACTCTTCATACTTAACCATTACTTCTATCTCCTTTGGCGCTTTATGGTTCATTTACCTGTTCATAATAAGGCAGTTTGGCATTATATCACATATCGACCATCCGCGCCACATGTTTTTTGCGGAAGGCGCGATAACGGCGGGTACAGGCATGTCATTCTTTTTTCATTTTCCCCGTCCTGCGAGATATTCATCCATCGCAGTGAGGTATTCGTCCGGAACATACAGATCACCGTAGCCTGTCCCGATCCTGAGACCCGGTTTTACGGTGCTGCCGTGATAGTCGCTGCCGCCGGAACGGAGCTTGCCATACTCTGCCGCCATCGCCTCGGCTCGGGCCCGCAGCGTGTCATCGAACTCCGAGTACCTGGTCTCCAGCCCATCTGCTCCGTACTCGAGTATCCTGCGGCAGATCTCCTCCGCCAGATCGATTCCCTTTCTGCATATCTGATGGAAATGGGCCACAAAAGCCAGTCCCCCTGCCTGATGGATCACGTCCACGGCTTCCATGGGAGTACAGGATACTTTCGGAATATATGCAGGCCTGCCTTTTTCCATCAGTGCTTCTATCGCCTCACCTGTTGTGGCAAAGTACCCCTTCTCGACGAGCACCTTGCCGAAATTCCCTTTTGTCATAACCTGCCCGCGGACAAAATCAGGGAAATCGTCAAAATCCACATTGTAGCCAAGCTCCTGCAGGCGCTCTATCATGGCGATATTGCGACGAAGCCTGCGGCCGACCAGATCATTGCTGAACTCTGCCAGCGGCTTTGAATCCGGATCGATAAAAAGGCCTACTATGTGGGTATTGCGCTCTTCGTATTTGGCGTTGATCTCGATGCCGGGTATGACGCGGATGCCTTTTTTCTCTCCGAGTTCGAGGGCCTCTCTGATACCGCGGACCGTGTCGTGATCGGTAATGGCGACAGCGCCAAGCCCTGCGGAGACGGCCATGTCCAGCACTTCCTCCGTGGTGTGGGTCCCATCCGAATTATTCGTGTGTACGTGCAGATCTATCATTTTGTGCTCCTGCCGGCAAAGAACCGCCGTATACTCTCCTTATCTGAATGTACCTGTCCCTGGACCATGGAGCCCTTGCCGCCTCCGCGCCCGGACATTGCGGCATTTATCTCCGCCGAAAGCGGCCTCAGATCGGCAGAACTGCTTCCTGCGATATAGTTGTAGCCGTCCTCGTCCGATCCGAAAAAGACAGCCAGGATGCCGTCGGCGCTCCGGAGCCTTTCATTTATGTATCTCCTGACTGCGTCGGATGAGACTGCCGGAAGGATGGCGAGCGAAATGCCGCCAAAATCTTCCGCAGAGCATCTGCCGATGAATTCGTACTGCCACGATATGGTCTCGGATCTGGCCTGCGCAAGCTCATCCTGCAGCTTTTCGAGACGGGCGGGAAGTTCCCCGCGCGGCGAAGAAAGCTTTTCTCCGAGATCTCCGAGCATCCGCAGTGCGCCGCCGTAATCGCTCAGCGCTCTGCCTCCGCACTTTATCGTCAGGCGCACGCCGCCCTTGTAATTCATCAGATCCACGATCTTGATGAGACCGATCTCGGCAGAGGTCTTCACGTGAGGTGCACAGCAGGCACACAGGTCGTATCCCGGTACCTCCACCAGCCTGACCCTGCCTTCGATGTCGATCTTACTGCGGTAATCCAGCGCCGCCTCCTCTTCCTTTTCAGGGAAGAAGGTGCGGAATGGTACGTTTTTCCAAACCGCTTCATTTGACAGAAGTTCTATCTTATCCACATCCGCTGCCGTGAGCACACCGTTGAAGTCAAGTGTGGTCTTCTCATCTGTCAGGCGAAAACCCACGTTATCAAATCCGTACAGCTGATGTACCAGCCCGGAGACAATGTGCTCGGCGCTGTGCTGCTGCATACGGTCAAAACGAAGCTGCCAGTCTATGATACCCCGGACGCATGTACCGGGTTCGACACATTCGGATACGTGGTGATATATTATGCCGCAGCTCTCCGTCGTGTCAGTGACGGCGAGCTGCTTTGCACAGGACGCATCATCTCTGCCTTCCGGGGGTAAGCACGCTTTATTTTCGGAAGACAGCACGCCGCAATCTGCCGCATCACCGCACAGGACGAGTCTGCCCCGGTCTCCATCCTGCCCTCCGCCCTCAGCAAAGAAAGCGGTGCGGTCAAGCTCGAGCAGCCAGCCTTCCCCGCAGGGAACACAGCTAATCACGCGCGCGGTGAATTCCTTCATCTCGCTGTCATCATAGTAAAGTCTTATGGTTTTTGAAAGATCCTGCTGATGCATCTGTCTCCTTTTGCGCCGACTGATTTATTATAGCCGAATGCGCTTTACCATTCCATAAAAAAAGAATAAAACTTTCGCGGGCCGGCTTACGCTCTGCCGAGGCAGGATTTTACATGTATGTCTTCTGCCTCAATCATTCCATAGTACGTGTCATATTTTACGCTGTATCTGTGCCCGTGTGCGGCAAATATCTTCACCTCCTTCGCCTGAAGGGTCAGGCGCAGCGGCAGAAGCGATCCCTACAGAAAAAGTGCACGGCGCGGGCATCCGGATTACCTTCGGCCACGGCCATGCACTTTTATATGTATCCGTTCAGTCAGACTGCCCGGATGATTACTGTCCCATCTGCTTGGCGACTTCCTCAGCGAAGTTCTCCTCGCGCTTCTCCATGCCCTCGCCGGTCTCGAAGCGGACGATCTTTTCGATCTTAAGAGACTTGTCTACGGAGGCAAGATACTGAGCTACGGTCTGCTTGCCGTCCTCGGCCTTGACATAGACCTGCTCCATGAGGCAGATATCCTTGATCTGCTTGGCAACACGCCCGTCGACCAGTCCGCAGAAGATCTTGTCGGAGATGATCTCCTCTTTGTTCCTCATGGCGATAGCGGCTACCTTAGGCTTCGCCTCATCGGAAAGGAAGTTGAAGAGGTTGTTCAGATTGTTCTTCTGCTCCTCGTAGATAGCAGCATCAGCGTCGGACCATGCCTTCTCAGCCAGAGCCTGATTGATAAGCTTGATCAGGATAGGCCTGGGCAGAGTCTCGGGAGTGTTCAGAGCGCTGTCGACGGTGAAGTGTCTCAGCCTCTCCTGCTCCTCGGCGGAGATGTCCTCTCTGGAAACGAACTGGGGATTCATGGCTGCGACCTGCATGGCGATATTTCTGAGGGCCTCGGAAGCGGCAGCCTCATCGCCGTCGCACTTGCCGGAGACCAGAACGCCGATGCGTCCGCCGCCGTGGGTGTAAGAAACCAGGATGCCATCGGTATGGACCTGCTCGAAACGGCGGATGGAAAGCTTCTCGCCGATGACCGCGATCTTGGAGGAAAGCTCCTCTGCTACGGTCTTGGTGGTATCCAGAGCCCAGGGCTCAGCCAGGAAAGCATCGATATCGGCTGCCTTGGTGGTCAGCGCCTGCTCAGCGACCTGCTCGACATAAGCCTGGAAATCAGCATTCTTAGCAACGAAGTCTGTCTCGGAGTTGACCTCTACGACAACAGCATCCTTGCCTTTAACTATGGTCTTTACAAGTCCTTCTGCAGCGATGCGGCTGGCCTTCTTCTGAGCAGCGGCAAGACCTTTCTCACGAAGAAAATCCACAGCGGCGTTCATATCGCCGTCGGTAGCGGAAAGAGCCTTTTTGCACTCCAGCATTCCGGCGCCGGTCATCTCGCGCAGTTCTTTTACCATTCCTGCTGTGATCTGCATAATTACTCCTCCTCTGCAGCTGCTTCCTCAGCAGCTTCCTCGATCTCCTCTGCGGCGGGAGCCTCTTCTACCTCAGCCATGTCGCCCTGCTTTGCCTCGATGACTGCATCGGCCATTGTAGCGGCGATAAGCTTGACCGCACGGATGGCGTCGTCATTGCCGGGGATGACATAGTCCAGATCGTCGGGATCGCAGTTGGTATCGGCGATACCGATAAGCGGAATACCCAGAGTATGGGCTTCCTGTACGCAGATGTGCTCCTTCTTGGGATCGACTACAAAGATCGCATCGGGCATGCGGCGCATATCCTTGATTCCGCCGAGATTCTTCTCGAGCTTGTCCCACTCCTTCTGGAGAGAAGCGACTTCCTTTTTGGGAAGGACCTCAAAGGTGCCGTCCTCGGACATGCGCTCGATCTCGCGCAGGCGGGCGACGCGGCTCTGGATGGTCTTGAAGTTGGTGAGCATACCGCCGAGCCAGCGCTGATTGACATAGTACATACCGCAGCGCTGAGCCTCAGTAGCGATAGCGTCCTGAGCCTGCTTTTTCGTGCCTACAAAGAGAATGGTGCCGCCAGCCGCAGCGATATCCGCTACTGCCTGATAAGCCTCATTAACTTTCTGTGCCGACTTCTGAAGATCGATGATGTAGATACCGTTTCTCTCGGTGAAGATATACGGTGCCATCTTGGGATTCCAGCGTCTTGTCTGATGACCGAAGTGAACACCAGCTTCAAGAAGCTGTTTCATAGAAATTACGCTCATTTAATTTTCCTCCATTTGGTTTATTTACGCCGGATATCTTTCGTCCTTAGCGACCGCCTGCGGCGGCACCGTGCTGTGGGCTGGATACCCGTGCATTTTTTGAGCTTTGATAGTGTAACATGGTCAAAGATAAAGTGCAAGCGGTTTTTTCTGTATTTTCACGCGCCTGGTGTAGGATTACAATACATGAGTTATTGTCGATAAGGACAAAATTGTATGTATCCGGCAGGGGAAGGAATTCTCCTGCCGTTTTGCCTGTTAATCAGGCGGTTTGTTTGCGCTCTTTACGCATAGCTTCCATTTCTTCCTCGGTGGGAACGTTGACGATGCCGACGT
>JAFSTX010000069.1 GCA_017445585.1 Lachnospiraceae bacterium | reverse complement strand
CGTTTTCTCGGTTATCATTGTTTCCATCATACAGCTCCTTATCTTTATTTTGTGGTGAATTAATAATAAGGTTTTTCTGTATGATGGGAAAGAGGCGACAGCCTCTTTCTTCATTTTTGCCTACATAAATTTTACTCTAAGTAAACCTACAAGGCTGCCCGCAAATAAAGCGCAAATAAAGCGGCGGCTGTCCTCACAGCTTAGGGCGGCACGCAACAGAAAACAGGACCGGAAGGCCGGTCCTGTAGCTGCAGATGACACTGCACAATTCTCCAATTAAATCGTGGTGCGTTATACCGAAAGTGGATACCAGCAGCGCAGCGGATTATAATTTGGTAACGTTGGTTGCCTGAGGTCCCTTGGTACCCTCGACTACGTCGAACTCAACTTCGGCGCCCTCGTCAAGAGACTTGAAACCTTCCATGTTCAGTCCAGAATAATGAACGAAGATATCGTTGCCTTCAGCATCTGAAATAAATCCGTAACCCTTCTGGTTGTTGAACCACTTGACTGTTCCTCTCATCAATATACCTCCAAAAATAAAGACTCCCTCCGGCATCGGCCGTTTTGGAAAACTTTAACACTTGAAACGAGAATCGTCAACATTTTATTACAAAAAACCGATAAAGATTTTCATATCTGAAATAGCATCGCCGATAGCTTAATTTTTCACAACTTTTCAGTATTTCGCAGTCCCACGTCCAGACCCGCGGAAAGCTTTCGGTACACAGCAAAAATCATGGTAATAAAGCACGCCCCGCCTCCCAGAAGATCCGAGACCGGTTCCGCGGCAAAGACCGCATAGACCTGCGACGAGGTAAATATCTGCGGCAGTATGTAGATCATCGGCATGATCAGAAAGACCTTGCGCAGAAGCGAGAAAAAGAGCGCGTACCTGGCCATGCCAAGTGCAACGAAGGTGTTCTGCCCGATGCTCTGGAGCGACATGAACGCGCCGAGGGCAAAGAATATCCTCATAGCGGCGGGCGCCACGGCCATCAGTGCCGGATCGTCGTTGAAGATGCTGATGATCGGGGCGGGTATCGCCAGCACGAGCAGCGTCGCACCGAGGGTATAAGCCATCACGACCACTGCCATAAAACGTATGGCCTGAAGGATCCGTTCAGGCTTCCGCGCACCGTAATTGTACGAGATCACGGGCTGCGCGCCGTGTGTAAAGCCGCGCATACTGAGAAATACGAATTCCTTGACTGAATTGTTCACGGTCATCGCTGCCACATACAGATCTCCACCGTAACGCTGGAGGGACGTATTGTACATGGCAAAAGCCACGCTCGTCGTTAGCCCGAAGAAGAAATTCGTCACCCCGAGCCTCGCTATGGCGATTATGACGCGGAGATGCGGCCTCATATGAGAAAGCCGCAGCCTGATCGGCGTGCGCAGCACGAGGAAAAGCACTACCCAGACCGCAGAGACCATCTGCGATATGATCGTGGCCAGAGCAGCGCCGCGGATGCCCATATCCAGTCCCCTAATCGAAAGACCCAGGAAACTGAATTCTCCGTAAATAAAGAGCGGGTCCAGAATGATATTGATGATGGCGCCGGTAACAGTAGTCCACATCCCGATGCCGCCGAAGCCCTGATTCGTGATATAGGGATTCAGGCCGGCAGAAAGCATCTGAAAAAGTGTGCCCATGATATACACTTTCAGATACGCTTCGGCATGGACAAAGCTGCTTTCGCTCGCGCCGAAAAGATACAGCACCGGTCCGCTTACGGCCATTACTATGGCTGTGATCACTATCGAGTTGACGATCAGCATGAAGGCGGCGTTGCCGAGAACCCAGCCCGCCCTCTCGTCATTGCCGCGTCCCCTCTCCATCGAAAAGGTAGGCGCACCTCCGAGTCCGAACAGCGCAGTAAATGCCGTCACAATGGTAACTATGGGAAAAGTGACTCCGACTCCGGTCAGAGCGTCCGTACCCACGAAATCAATATGCCCGATATATATGCGATCCACTATATTATAGAGGACCTGGACCATCTCGGCGAACATATAGGGTACGGCGAGCCTAAGCACCGCTGCAGCTACACTTCCCTCTCCGAAATCGCCCTTCTGCTTTCTTTTTTCATGACTGCTAAAAAAACCCATCGGCCTATTCCACCCCGGTCAGAATATGCAGATTGCGCAGGGATCCGTCCGCGATCGAGTCGTTCAGTTCGTAGGCGAGACGCTCGAGATTCACTTCCGGAGCGCTGCTGCCGAAGAATCCCTCGGAAGCTTTCGTGCTCTCCTCCTCGGCACGCTGCCCTGAGGATGCGGCCGCCGCCCGGGCTCCCATAGTCAGACCGACTCCGATCTCGCGGGTCCTCTCCGTGACAAGACCCGACAGCTTCACCACGGACTCCACGGCACGGTCGATATCGGATATCACACCGGTCTTGACCACGGCGCTGTCCGGATCGTTGCCTGTGGTCATCAGATAGTCCAGAGATTCACAGAGCGAAGCGAGCGCAGGGAGCGAGTGCATGGCTCTGAAGGACCATTTGTAATACGGCATATATCTGTCATTCAGGAGAAAGATCGCATGCATGGCGGCTTTCACATACTCGAATACCGCCAGCTGAGCAGCTGCCTCTTCACCGTGCTTCAGGCATCTCCGGTAATTGTACATCCCGGCCTGATTCATAAGCAGCAGATATCCGGCCAGTTTCTTCATGCGGACCTGCTGCGGGTAGTGGCGCAGGTATTTTCTTACGCCGGTAAACGATCCGTCGCCGTCCCAGAAGATCTCGCCGTTCACGGCTTCCGCCAGCGCGTATTCCGGAAGACGGAGCCAGGTTTCATCATCCGGCATGCCGTCCGGCAGACCCAGTTTCTCATTCCAGAAATCAGCTGCCCTGATCACTCCGTGCCGACCTCCGCCGACCGGAGAAAGCCTGCTGCGTCTGTATCCGCATATCTCCTCGGGGAGCGCTGCATAGGCTCTCGAGAGCCTGAACTCGGTACGGCTGTCCACCAGGTCCCCGCCCGGCAGGAAGATGCACACTCCCGGTTCAAAATCGTGGTCTTCCGACACGCTGTCATCGAAGCCGTAGCACTCTGAACCGCTCCCGGTCAATCCTACCGTGATATGATCCATCACCTCCGGGAACTGTTCCCGGAGCATGGGCTCCACGTGTTCATCATAAAAGATCCTAGCAAGTTCCAGTCCCTGCATGTCCGACCTCAGCGATTCTCCGAATATATTTTTTCCGCACGCTCCTTCAGCTCGTCTTCAAATGACTTCAGACCGTAATAGCCGAAAGTGGGCGCGCATTTTTCACATATAAAGGCATGATAGCCGTCATGCTCGAGTTTCGGATCATCCAGAAGCGTCCTCGCCTGTCCGA
Organism: Lachnospiraceae bacterium; assembly: GCA_017445585.1. GTDB lineage: Bacteria > Bacillota > Clostridia > Lachnospirales > Lachnospiraceae > UBA3774. The sequence goes on along the minus strand of JAFSTX010000069.1, from coordinate 26,246 downwards.
GGTACTCATATATCCGGTCCTCTGCCTGATCAAAACCGTATTTCGCCGAAAGCAGATCGGCCATATTAAGATACGTGATCGCCATCTCCTGCGAGCCGGACTCGGCCAGCTTCATGCAGCGCAGCGCGGCGGCATATGCGGCATCCGCCCTGTCATAGTATTCCCCGGCCTCGTCCATTCTGCCGTTCTCCGCCGCATCCACGGCGAGGTCCGCAAGTGCAAGACCCATGTTATTGTACAGCGAACCCAGACGCATATCGCCGTCACTGAGCTCTCTCTCATATATCGCCGCAGCCTTCTCATATATCGGTATGGCCTCTGCGGAGCGCCCGAAGGCTTTGTATACTGTGGCGGCATTCACGAAGGTAGTGCCCGCGGTCACCGTATCCCCGAATCCGATCCGGTCCACGAGAGCGAGCGCTTCTCCGGCAGCCTTCTGCGCCTCTTCGCCGCGTCCAAGCTTCCTCATGAGCCCCATGAGTTCATTCTTGAGGGAGAGCAGGCCTCTGTCATCATGTCCCTGCTCCGCCTCTCCTATCCAATAGCGCAGGTGCCTCTCCGCGGCGGCATAGTCGTTTCTGGAGAAATCATCGTCCAGTTTTTCCACCACGCGCGTGACGTTCACCTGATGCACCGGCGGCGTCTCCTTGAACTGGTCAGTGCAGAAAGGGCACTGCGGATCTGTATAATCATTTCTGTCCATCCGTTATCTCCGTACGATACCCGTAAAATCACAAACTGCCCAGGATCCCCTGCAGTGAGAGCGATCCGTTATAAAATGCACTTAGTATCCTGCTCTCGCCTATGGCTTCCAGACAGGAAGAACCAAGGCCGGTCGAACCGGCCGCCGTAATGGCCAGACACAGGACCCACAGGATCAGCAGCCCCTGCACGAGCCCTATGGCCGCGCCGAGGACCCTGTTCACACTTCCGAGCAGCGGGATCCTGTTCATCACTCCGGCCACCCCCATCAGTATCCTGATGAGGATAAAAGCCAGCACGAGCGTGACGAGCATGCCCGCTGCCTTCATGGCAAGATCTGCTATATGCACGGATAGTCTGGTATTGTAATCCTCCTGCGTGCCGAAGGGATTGGTCTCACCGTTAAATGCCTCGAGGATCACTCCCGGTATAAACGAATCGTCTGCAACCGCCTGCTGCTGCTCGTCGGTCACGGCAGCCTCCTCTTCCGATCTCTCGAGGAGCTTCTCGTAGACGGACTGTCTGATCGTCTCGCGCAGGCCGGTATTCGAATCGATGAGTTTTGTCACCGGTCCGCTGAAGAAATACACAAAAAGAATACTGAGCAGGATCGACAGCATACTGACCAGAGTCTTCAGGAAGCCTTTGTGGTATCCCATGACGGTCATTGCCGCCAGGATCGCGATAAATACGGTTATCAGGATATATTTCATATTTCTTTCCTTAAAGAAAGGCCCGCATCGCACGGACCTTTGACGATCATGATATTCTATACAAAATGCTTCGGCCGCAGGATCAGATTGCCATCCTCGTCATAGCGGCTGTGGAAGGCATTGCCCAGCGAATGTGCTTCCGCTGCGTCCGCCGCATCCTCGACCATCTCCTCAGCAAGCTTGACGGTAAGCTTTTCGCCTTCCTTCTTGATCTTGCGGAAGTAGTCTTTCAGTTCGTCTTCTCTGCCCTCTTCGAGCACGCAGTCTATTTTTTTCATGTATTGGCGGACAGCAGCATAAAAATCCTCTACGGGCAGCGTCCCGTCATCTACAAGGTCAGCCAGTTTCCGTACGGGAGCGGCGCTCTTTTCAGGCTCTTTTTCGGTCTCAGACCCACTGATCGCAACCTCTATCTCAGGCTCCTCCTCAGGTTCGGGCTCACTGATTGCCACCTCTATCTCCGGCTCCTCTTCGGGCTCCGGCTCGCTGATCGCCACTTCTATCTCAGGCTCCTCTTCGGGCTCTGCCTCTGTCTCGGGCTCTGCCTCTGTCTCAGGCTCGTCATCTGTCTCAGGCTCTGCCTCTGCTTCGGACATGCCGTTCTCCTCCGCCTCAGACTTGTCTTCGGGCTCAGGACCGGCCTCGGGCACGGGTATGGCGGCAGGAGCTTCCTCTGCGGACTTAGCGGCTTGATCCCCGTCCTTTTCGCCTCTGTATCTGCGCTCCGTCGCGACGGTCTGCTCAGGGCTGTCGGCCAGGACAAAGAACTTGCCGGTGCTCTCGGAAGCCTGTCTGATCTCCTCGATCATCTGATCATCCAGCGAACCGGCGCCGAGGACTATGAGATCCTTGCCCTCCAGAGCGGGAAGCGAGGCAATCACGCCTTTTTCGTTCAGCTTCGCGCCTGAGATCTTGACGATACCGCCTACGGGAAGTTCGGCCTGAGCACGGGCTGCCCTGACAGCCTCAAGAGCCTGGGTGACAGCTTCGCCGGGTGTGGCGGCTCCCACAAAGAGAACTCTCTCCACCACGGGCACGCGCTGTTTGGTATCTTCCTCGGGCTCGTCCCAGACGAATTCCATCTGGACAGGTTCATCCTCGTCAGCGGCCATTGATTCCGGCTCGGGCTTTGCAGGCTCGGGAGCCACAGTCACTGTCCTGAAAAGCTTTGCCTCGGAGCCGTCTGCAGGCATCTTTTCAAAGATCCTCGTATGCGTGAGCTGCTCCTTGTCAGAAACTCTCCTGGTATTCGTAAGCTCGTCGGGCTCGCTGTAATGACCCTCTTCCTCTTCTATGACAGAAGTGTCGAGCGTGCTTACTCTCTGTCCGCTTTCGGAGGCGATATCGTCCTCGTCGGGTCTCGTGACCTCGGGGAGGACTTCGTCGGGATCTCCGCTCATGGAACGCTGTACTTCTCGCAGGTTTTCCTCGTACTGGAGACGATTGCTGCGGTGCTCGAGCTGCTCGTCGGTCAGCGGGACGTATTTTTCCTTAAGTTCGAGAGCCTTGTCCACATAGGGTCCGACACCGAACCAGAGTATGATCTCATCACAGATAGCCACGCAGCGCTCGCCATTGCCCATCTCGTCGTAGAGCTCCGCCAGCCTGCACGACCAGCGCTAATCGAAATCACTTGACTTGTATGACTCCATGATTGTGATGCGCTTGTCCAGACTCTCGTGCTTTGCCTCGGCGATCAGATAGCGCAGCACATAGCGGGAAGTGTCATCCGAAGCCTCCTGGAGATAGTTGCGGTAGTATTCCTCGGCTTCTTTTATATTGCCGGCGGCCAGGGCAAGTTCGGTGAGCTTGTAGAGGAACCGGCGTCCCACCTGTGCCTCCTCATAGGCCATGAGCAGGATGTCGATGGCGGTATCATATCTCTGAACATGCTCATAGACGCTGGATACCAGTGAAAGCATGCGGGTGCTCTTGACTTCGGTCCAGTCTATTCCGTCACAGATCTTGGCAGCAGTCTCATAATCTCCCTGCTTGACCTGTTTCTGGATCTTCTCGGCTTTCATGTTGTAAACGCTCTTGTCCAATCTGTTCACCCCATTCTCCGCCTGCCGAGGCGGTTTTGATCAAATATATATTGTACTATAACTCAGTTCTTCCCTCAAGAGCCCGGAGCAAAGTTACCTCATCTATATACTCCAGATCACCTCCCACCGGAACGCCGCTCGCGATGCGGCTGACTTTGATCCCGGTAGGTTTGACCAGCTTGCTGATGTACATGGCGGTCGTCTCGCCCTCGAGCGAGGAATTCGTGGCGACTATAACCTCCTTCACAGGCTCCGCGGCAAGTCTGCCCATCAGTTCCTTCAGTCTGATATCCCCGGGGCCTATACCGAGGGCCGGTGAGATGGCGCCGTGAAGCACGTGATAAAGCCCGCGGTACTCCCCGGTCTTCTCGTAAGCCGCCAGATCTCTGGAATTCTCCACGACCATGATCGTGCTCTCATCTCTCGACGAACTGCTGCAGATAGGGCAGAGTTCGTCGTCGGTCAGCGTCCAGCAGCGCTTGCAGTAACGCACGTTCTTCTTTGCGTCGACCATGGCCTGCGCCAGCCTTTCCACGCCCTGCTCGGGCATGTTGATGATATGAAAAGCAAGCCTCTGGGCCGACCTGGCGCCGATGCCCGGAAGCTTGCCGAGTTCTTCTATCAGAGTCTGGATGTGTCCGGAGTAGAAATCCATCAGAAGCCAAAGCCTCCGAGTCCGCCGGTGACTCTGCCGTAAGCGCTCTGCTGATCCTTTTCGCAGTCAGAGAGAGCCTGGTTCACAGCTGCCACTACCATATCCTGAAGCATCTCGACGTCATCCGGATCGACCGCTTCGGGGTCTATACGCACCTCGGAGAGCTGCTTTTTGCCGTTCACCACGGCAGTCACCATACCGCCGCCCGCGCTTGCCGTATATGTCTTGGTCTCAAGCTCCTTCTGCGTGTCAGCCATCTGCTGCTGCATCTTCTGAGCCTGCTTCATCAGATTGTTCATGTTCATCCCGCCCATTCCGCCGGGAAAACCGCCTTTAGCCATATCTGCCTCCTTGCCGATGTGTCTTTATTCGCGATCGCAAAGATCAACTCTATATTTATACCACAAAACCGTCCGCTCGAAAACAGTAAACATATGCAAAAACCGCACCCTGACCGGCATGGCCGGAGATGCGGAAAAATGATTCAGCCTTCGATTATCAGATCAGGGAATACCGCTCTCACGTCAGCCTCGGCATCCGCCGCGGGATCATGAGGATCACCGACCTTTATGGTCAGAGCTTCGTCTATGCCGAACTCGTCGGCAGCGATCTTTTTCATTTTATTAACCAGATCATAGCGCTTCGCCATGTCCAGGCTGCTCTCGCTGGACACATAGATCACCGTGCCCGCGCTCGTCCTGACGGGAGACGCGCCTTTGTTCATGCCCTTTGTCAAGGGATCGAGCCTGCTGTATATCTCGCTCCAGCGTTCAAAGATCCCGATGCCGGCGGGAGCCGCAGCGGGTGACTTTACATCCGGAAGCGGAGGCTCGGGCCATGGCGCATCGTCAAACGCCGAAGCTTCCTGCGCGGGCTGCATCTCCGGAGCCGTGTGAGCGGGCTGCGGGGCAGTGGCAGGTGACGGAGTCGATGCGACAGGTGACGGTACAGGTACTGACGCAGCCGCATCCGGGCGGACAGCCGCAGGAGCTGATGCCACAGGAGCAGCCGCAGATATCACGCCGGCTATCTTCTGTTCGAGAGCTCCGATTCTCGCGGAGAGCGAGTCCGTATTCGCATCGGCCTCGGGCCTGATCGACCTGATAGCCGCTACTTCGAGAGTGATACGCTTGCCGGCGCTGCCGCGCATATCATTGAATGCTTCCGAATATATCCTGATAAGTCTTATGATCTCATCCAGGCTCATCATCCCGGCTTCCTCGCCAAGACGAACTCTGTCGGCCTCACCCGCATCCACTGCAGAGGTATTTATATCTGATGTTTTGACGAGCAGCACGCTTCGCAGGTACCAGCACAGATCCCTGGTAAACTGCGACACGTCCCTGCCGCCCATGACCACCTCGTCTATGAGCGAGAGCAGGCTCTCCGCATCACGCGCTGCGAGCGCTCTGAAATATCTGCTGAAAGTCTCGTTTTCCACGGCGCCGAGCGCTGTGAGGGCCGACTCATAGGTGAGGCTGCCGCCTGCGCCCCCCGCCGCCTGATCGAGAAGGCTGATCGCGTCTCTCATGCCGCCCTCGGCCTTGCGCGCGATATACTCCAGCGCGCGGTCCTCCGCCTTTATCCCTTCGCCCTCGCACAGCTCGCGAAGTCTGCCCACTATAGTAGCTCCGTCTATGCGGCGGAAATCGTACTGCTGGCAGCGCGAGAGGATGGTGGCCGGGATCTTCTGGGGGTCGGTAGTGGCCAGGATAAAGATCACGTATTCCGGCGGTTCCTCCAGAGTCTTGAGAAGAGCGTTGAAGGACGAGCCGGAGAACATATGAACCTCGTCGATGATATATACGCGGTATCTTCCCTCCGTGGGCGGATACTGCATATCCTCGAGCATCTGCCTGACAAAATCCACGTTGTTGTTTGAGGCGGCGTCGACCTCAGTGATATTCATGGAGTTGCCGCGCTCGATGGCCAGGCAGGATGGACATTTGCCGCAGGGATTGCCGTCAACGGGATTCTCGCAGTTGACGGCCTTTGCAAAGATCCTGGCGATGGTCGTCTTGCCTGTGCCGCGGCTGCCGCAGAGCAGATAGGCATGCGCGATCCTTCCGGTGCGCAGCTGTCCGCGAAGCGTCCGGACTATAGGTTCCTGACCCTTGACATCCTCAAATACCGCAGGTCTCCATTTTCGGTAAAGTGCTGTATAAGCCATGATACTTCCTTATAATAAAAAATCAGCGCATTCTGCTTCGAATCCGCACGACGGCCGTTACTTGCGCCGCTTGCTCAGTCCAGGCTCCCTCACGTCACACCAAGACACCGGTTTAGTGCTGCTCCGTTCCCGACCTGACACGGTTCACCGGGCTGTGGTTGCATGAGACCCAAACGTCAACGCCGCGCGCGAAAGGCTGCACCACCATGAAGACCCTCTGGCAGAATATCACCCCTGCTGTAGCGGATTGCAGGTACAGGGCACCGCTGGCTCCCCGGCTGCGCTGAAACTTTATGACATAATGACGGCGGGATCGCTCCCGCCGTTATATAATAGCATTTTCGGATAATCCGGTCAATGAAAAGGTTGCCGCGCCTTTCAGCACTTCTCTATCTTCTCGAAAAGACCGTCCAGCCAGTCGCCTTCAAAGAGCTCGATCATACCCTTGTCGCAGGCAGCGGCCAGCTTTTTGTCCATCGGGATGCGCGCTATGGTATCGATACCGTGGCGAGCCGCGATCTCCTCGGCATGGCTCTCTCCGAAGACTTCAAGCTTCTCGCCGCAGTGCGGGCAGACGACGTAGCTCATGTTTTCCACGAGTCCGATCACCGGGATCTTCATCAGCGCAGCGAGATTGACCGCTTTCTCCACGATCATCCCGACAAGCTCCTGGGGAGAGGCTACCACGACGATCCCGTCGATCGGCAGCGACTGATACACCGTCAGCGGAACATCGCCCGTTCCCGGAGGCATATCCACAAACATGTAGTCCACATCCTCCCAGATAACGTCGGTCCAGAACTGCTTTACGGTCCCCGAAAGGATCGGCCCTCTCCAGACCACGGGATCCGTTTCATTTTCGGTCAGCAGATTCAGGGACATGACCTTTGTGCCCATCTTTGTTTCGACAGGATAGAAGCCGCGCTCGTCGCCGGTGACCTTTTCCTTCAGGCCGAAGGCCCTGGGGATCGAAGGTCCGGTGATATCGGCATCAAGTATAGCGGTGCGGTGACCGGCTCTCTCGGAGAGCACCGCCAGAAGCGAAGTCACGAGGCTCTTGCCGACGCCGCCCTTGCCGCTGACTACGGCGATGACCTTGCCGATCTGGCTGAACTCGTTTGCAGGCTCCCACATGCTCTCCCTGGTGCGGTCCGCACAATTCTCACTGCAGCTGCTGCAATCATGATTACAATCGCTCATTATATAAAACCTCCGTTTTGTTTTCGTATGTTACGGGACCGTGCGCCATACCGCGCGGCGATCCTGACCATGTATATTAAATCAAAAATCCGTTGCTTTTACAACACCGCAAAATTATAATAAGAGCAGTTTTATGATGGTTCTTGTGAATCAATGCAATGAATCGACCTGCCACGGTCTCACCTCAGGAGGAATAAAAATGCAATCCAGGATCAAAAATGCTTTTAAAAGCTATCTGTTTGACGGTCTTCTGCTCGTAGCTCTCGGTGTGGTCATGCTCATCTGGCCGGAGGATGCGCTTAAGATCCTGTGTATCGGCGGCGGCATCCTGCTCATAGTGCTCGGCCTGATCAAATGCATCGTCTTTTTCGCGAACAAGGAAGATCACAGCGTGCCCGGGCTCATTATCGGCATACTCGAAATCGCACTTGGTATCGCGCTTATCATAAAGTGGGACTTCTTTATTACCGCTTTTCAGTTCATCACCGGAATCATCCTGATCTACGGCAGCGGACTCATGTTTATCAGAGCCTTCGCGCTGCGCCGTGAAAAGGGTCCGATCTTTGCGGCGTCCATCGTTTTCGGGATCCTGATCCTCGTCTTTGCCGCGCTGATCCTTCTTAATCCCTTGAAGTTTGCCGCGTTTATCACACAGCTTCACGCCGTCGCTCTTATACTCGAAGGTCTCTCAATGATCATCGTGATGTCCAGAGCGCAGGAAGCCAAATCTGCGGAAAAAGCAGCGCAGCAGGCGGCACAGGCTATAGACGTGGAGGTTATTGAGGAAAAGAGCACTCAGGATTAACCTAAAAGAATCGCAAGGCAGCATTCCTTTACGAATAAAAGGAGTGCTGCTTTTTATTGCAAAATTCTTATCCTGCATCCCCTTTTCACGGCGCAAATTAGATTGCCTTCATTCTGTCGTTTAACAGCATATTATCCTTGGATGTTGACAAAAGTCATGAGTTATAATAAAATGAGGCTAGTCGACCAGTGTAAACCATGATTGTTCAAAGGAGGATGAGATGAAATTCTTAAGGTTATTGTGCTTGATTTTGCTTGGCTCATTAGTTCTTTCGGAGACCATTACAGTCTCTGCCAAACAGAATGCTAATGACGATATTTCCGATTGTATTGAAGAGTTTGCTTCACGATTATATGGATATATGTTGACGGATAGCAAAACTGATATCGGAAGAGATGATTATCTTTCTATAGATGGGTACTTGACAGCAAAAGTATTTGAAACACAAAGAGATGTTTATAATATTAATATGTCAAATGGTGGAGTTACCCGGATGGAAGTATTTCAGACCGTTATTGATCCAGAGTCTTTGGAGGACGATGGTTCTTTCATCAAGGTCAAAGCGATGGTTGCATGCAGGTATACTTATGATGCAACAGAAAATGATGAATGGTGTAATAATTATTTGTTTACACTATCAAAGGATTCTGGAAAGTATAAGGTCATTGATGTCTGTGCATTGGAGGGAGATTGGTTTCTTGTTGCAAAGGACTCTATTCCAGCATGGAAGGAGTACTGCCAATATGCCGGTGATGAATGGGAGTTCGAAGCTGTTGACTTGATGATGGAAGCCAAGAAAGTCGATTATCGGGATTGCATAAACATTACAGAATCAGAGGATGATAATCCTGCTTTTCCGGATTTAACGACTTGTTTGTTGAGAGGCTTGACTACTACTGTCTCCTATAACAAGGCTTCAGCTGCTGCTTACGGAATTAAGACATCGTCATCGGCATACTATCCTGATAATTATATCTTTTGTCCGTCGAGCCCCGACTGCACTAATTTTGTTTCCCAATGTGTTTGGGCAGGATACGGAGGAACCGCAGGATATTCACTTCCCGATACTCCAACATCAGGAAACACAGATATTACAGCATTGAGAAATCGGGTCAGTGCTGACTATCGTATGGTTCCCGGGAATTGGTACGGACGCTACTATCGCAACCCATATGTAGACTCTCCTGCAAAATGGTGCGGTGTAACAGATTTTTGGGATTATGCGGTCGATAATAGCGGAAATGGTCCGGTTGCTACGGGTTTCAACAATGGGAATCTATGGACTCAGTACTCAGGTACAATACGTATCGGTGATGTGCTCCAAGTTAAAAGCCCCGGCGGAACCTATTATGGTCATTCAGTTATAGTAACATCCGGAGCAACCGATGATACAACAATTGATGATATCGGAAGTATATATATAAGTCAGCATGCTCCGTTCTATTCTCACAGATCACTCTCAAATCTTATCATCGCTTGGTCAAATAACCTGCCGTACAGTTCGCCGTGTTTTATGAGAAGAATGAGGTTCTATAACGCTACGTTCAGTAATTGACGTGAAAAATGAATCAACTCTAAGGAGTGTAGAAGATAATGAATCAATATCAAATGGGAGTAGTTGAGACCCACTTTGCCGACATAGTCTGGGAAAACGAGCCTCTTTCGTCGACAGAACTGGTATCAAAGTCATTTGAAGTGCTTGGATGGAAAAAATCAACGACTTATACTGTGCTAAGGCGTCTTTGTGAAAAGGGAATACTGAAGAATACGGACGCAGTGGTTACTTCAGTGATTTCGAAGGATCAATACTTTGAGGCGCAAAGCAGGAAGTACGTTGATGATCTTTTTGGAGGTTCACTTCCTGCGTTTGTAGCTGCTTTTTCATCGAGGCAAAAGCTTACGTCAAAGGAAATAGACGAACTGAGGAAAATGATAGACGGACAGGAGGAGGCAAATGGAGAGGATATTTCTTGAGGTGCTGAACCGCAGCCTAATATCCGGACTTATCGTAGTGGTGATCCTTGTCCTTCGACAGATATTCCGCCATGTTCCCAAAAAGTATTTTGTATTGCTTTGGGGGCTGGTTGCAGTGCGTCTACTGATACCGTTTCACATCGAGAGTCAATTCAGCCTGATTCCAGCTACGAATGTTGTTTTTGTGGATGTTTATGAAACGGACAAACATATCGTTGAGACGGATATTGATAATCTTGATGGGGACGATATGCCGGTGTTTTTAGAATCTTCTTCAAATGCCGGTGAAACAGGGTCGGGAATATCAAGTAAAATCGTTTATTATTCAGCATATGTTTGGGCTTTTGGCACATTGGGTTTAACAGTATATGCATTTGCAGACTTCTTGAGAATAAAAAGAAAAGTTGCCGTATCTGTCGGTGAAGGAGATGGTATTCGTATTTGTGATTACATAGAAACTTCATTTATTCTCGGAGTATTCAAACCAGTGATATACCTTCCCTCAAACCTTCCGGCCAGCGATAAGGAACATATTCTTGCTCACGAAAGGGCACATTTGAAACGCGGCGACCATATAATCAAGCCATTGGCATTTTTGGTCCTTGCTCTCTTTTGGGTCAATCCATTGATCTGGGTGGCATACTTTGTGCTCTGCTATGACATAGAGTATGCTTGCGATGAATATGTGCTTGTAAACAATTCCGGGATTAGCAAACGTGATTATGCCAAAGTTCTTCTTCACAGTTGCATTCCTTCAAGGATTCATTTTTCGATTCCGTTATCTTTTTCGCAACCCGGAGTCAGGCACCGTATCAAAAGGATCATCAACCAGAAAAAACCTGCAGTTATTACAAGTGCTCTTTTATTGATAATCGGTATACTTGCTGCAATCTGTTTTTTAACAGACCCCGTGAAAGGTTCATCAAATGATTCTGCAGTTGCAACCGAATCCACGAATAAAACAACCGCTGATAATGCTTCTGAAGATGAAAACATAAATACATGGAAAGGCGATGAAACGAAACAAGATTCAAGTCAAATGGAGAATGTAACAGAGCAGGCTGATGTTATTCGGGATGACACAACTACAAAACCGGAAGTGATATCACTTCGCTCAAATGTTTTTACGCAAGAGGATTATTACCTTGCGGTTGAAGTGGCTGTGAATGATTTTAACGTCAGGTTTGAAGGGTGCAATCTGTTGAAAGTGAGTTGTATATCCGAAAGCGACCCTGACCCTGTTTTTGTAGATTATTGGGCTCATCCGGAAAAGTATATGCTCCTTCGCTTAAACTATGTTGAACCTGACGATTCTATTGTATCTTCATCGATCAGAGAAGAAAAAGAAATGGTATGGATCATGAGTAAAAACGAAGGTAATTGGGTTGTTCACGACATAGGGATACGTTGACAGTTGTGCAATTACACGACTCTTCTGCGCCGATCCCACTGGGATGCAGGTAAGATTTTGCTTCAACGCGACATCCGCTTGTACAGCCGGATGACAACAAATAATAACAGACGCGTAATTGCTTCCAAACGCCTAAAGTCCGCAATACGCGTCTGTATTTTTGTATTCATCCGTCTGACTTCGCTCGTCGCGACTTACGCAAAATTCTTATCCTGCATCCCAGTGGGAGCGGCGCTTCGGTTACCGGTCTTCCCGGAAGTAAGGCAGGCCCAGGGAGGCGGGAGGCTGGTTCTCGCGCTTGTTGCGCAGGAAACTGATGACCAGCACCACGATGGTGATAACGTAGGGCAGCATCTTGTAAAGCTCCTTAACGGCCAGGCCCGTGCGGGTGCGCTTAAGAATGAAGCCGCACAGCACCGCAATAACTATGGCCAGGTAGGCCAGCACGTCCAGATCCTCGCCCACGTAAACCACGTCTACGCCCTTTTCTTTTTGCTTGTTGATCAGATCATAGATGGTGTATGAGGAGTTTATGTCCAGACCCCGCACCGCGTAGGCGGTAAGCAGAACCGTGGGGGCGGAAGAGATCTCGCGGCCCACCATGACCTTCTGCACGTTTCCGCCGGAAAGCTTGCGCACCGCGGTGGTGATGCCGGGGGTGTTGACCTCAAGCTCGCTAACCACCTGCTCTGCCAGCTCCGTGGGGGCTTTTAATTGTAATAAGCCTTCGCCGTCAGCCGCGCCAATCAGAATATTGCTACTAAACTAAGCGTTTTGGATAGTTTAGTGGCAATTCTGGAATCGGAGAAAACCAACCAACAATGGAACGTTTCTTTACAGATAAAAAGGCATGCTGAGTTTTTTTCCATAAAAATATCCCGGCGCCGTCAAAAAGACGGCACCGGGAAGCGGTTTTTTCCTTTTCTGATCTCACCGTTTACAGCTGCCCGCTTGTCTCGGTATAAGGCAGGATGGAGATCTCCAGGTTGCCGTTACGGGTGCGGAGCTCGTCGATAAAGGCTTTTTCCTCACTCATATCCTTCATCTGGATCTTGTAGGACAGGCGGAACATCGAGCCCATGCCGGTGGTCTTGACGCCGACACTTTCGGCTTTCCTCAGGTAATGCGCGAATACATCGTCAAACGCACCGTTGTATTCGAGGGACTCGGGGATGGTGACCTTGAGCAGCCTGTCGGCGGCTACGCTCTTATGGTCGAAAATAGGCAGCGCCGCGATCAGGAAATAGAGTACGGCCAGTCCGATCAGGATACAGACGCCATAGCCCAGATATCCCATACCAAAGGCGATGCCGGACGCCATGGCGATCAGTATCGAGGCGATCTCCTCGGAGGAGCCCTGCGCCGAACGGAAACGGATCAGTCCGAACGCGCCGCCAATGGCGACTCCGGCGCCGATATTGCCGTTTACAAATGTGATGACCGACGCGACCATCAGCGGAAGCAGTGTCGTCACGAGATAAAATCTGCGGGTGGATCTGACCCTGAAGGAAATGATCCAGGAATATATGAGGCCGGCGACAAGCGTCACTGCAGCCATCAGAAAGAACTCGCCGGGTGTTACCGTAGTAGAATAGATCGAATCAAACATTTTTTCTCTCCTTACCGTTTTTTATGAGGCTCTTACCCGCAGCAGCTGCTGCCTGTAGGCTTCGCCGTATTTTGAAAAACTTCCCTTGTATATCCTGCCGTTCGAGAGGATCTCCGCCAGCCACAGCGGCATGGCCTGCTGTATCTTGATCTCCATTATGGAGCCGCCGTCGCCCAGCAGCGAGATCCCGTCCATGGAATGCCTCAAATCCAGATGCTCCATCCGGTACCGGGGATTGTCGTCTATAGTCAGGCGCAGGTCTCCTCCCGGTTCAAAGTACGCCGTCCGGTCGTAGATGATGAGACAGGAAGGTACGAGCGTATCGTAAAAATCTCTGAAGGTCGTGATCTCATCGTTGATCTGGCCCGGTCCGCAGATATCTCCCTCCCGTTCAAAAAACTTGTTGACCAGAGGGATCGTAGTCTGCACGCGTCTTTTGTACACTATTCCGTAAGCCTTGCGCTTGAGCTCCAGAAATACGGGTGAGCTGTCCGTAGCCAGACCGTAGGAGCGGAGCCGGATCTTTTCCTTGAATGCGGGTTTATCCACCGAGGTCCTGATCAGCCGGTAGTCCGGCGTATCATAGTAGAGAGAGGCTATCGACGTAAGTCCAAACTGATCCACCTCCATATGGCCCTTCAGTTTCTCGCGCATATAAGCTGTCTGCTCTGCATTCAGGATGTACTTCAGCTCGTATCTCTTCATCACCACGATCGGCTTGTTTTTGTCCGTCGTGGTAGGGGCTGTAGGTGACTGATTCATAGCTCCGCCTCCTTACAGGTCTATCTGAAGCGTGAACGTATGATTTCTGACAAAGGCTCTGACTCTGCCGTCCATCTGTTCCACGGCTTGCTTTACGTAGGAAAGGCCAAGTCCGTTCCTGCCCTCGGGCGCGTTTTCGAGCGTCGTGAAGCGGTCAAAGACCTGATCCGCCTCCCCGTCGGGAAGATCCGCGGCGTTGCTCCAGACCATTCTGACGCGATCGCCTTTTTTGCTCAAAGAGAACTGCGCGCTGCCCTTTGCATATCTCAGGGCGTTTCCGATCAGCTCCTCCAGGATCCCCTTCATGACCTCTCTGTTTGCGTTGATGCTGACGCGGTCTATGGTTTTGACAAGCTCGATGCCGTTTTCCATCAGCTTCTCGCCGTACGCCCCGAGCACTTCTTCTGCGAGAGCCGACAGATCCAGTGCTGTCTCTTCCTGCGGTTCGCTGTAGATTGCAAATCTGCCGAGCTCTTTGACGATGGTGTTCATTTTCCTCACCTGGCGGTGTATCGATCTCGTTTCGTCAGACGGGCCTTCCGTCCGCTCGATGAGCTCCACGTCGGCGTTTATCACGGTAAGCGGTAGACCGAATTCCTGCTCCGCCTGGCTGAGGAATTGCCTCTGTCTGCGGTCCGCCTGCTCCAGCGGCGAGAAAAGCCTGCGGCCTACCATCTTGAGTATGACAAAGCTCAGCAGCACACCGGCTATCGTTCCGCAGACCGAGAGGATCAGCGTTCTGTACACTCCCTGCATCTCTCTGCCCTGGTCGATCACCGTGACCATCGTCGTGCCCTGACGGTCATACACTCTGTAGCGGTATGTTCCGGAGGTCCATCCCGTGGTTCTTCCCTTTAGCGAGGCTGCCCATTCCTTTGCCGTTTCCTCGTCAAACGACGAGATATTGAAGGCCGTCAGCGTTACATTTCCGGAGGCGTCTATGGCTGCGGTAAAATACCTCAGTGATTTGCCGATCTCCGGTGATTCGGGGCCCATCGGCCCGAAACCGCCGCGGTCAAAGACAAAGCTGCCCGCGTTTTCCTGAGCGGGATGCGTGCCTCTGGCAAAGCCGCCCTGATCGTTCGCGATCATCTCGGTGACTCTGTCGGCATCCTCGGCCGCTACTGTAAAGTTCAGTACGTTTATGACGCCGAGGAGCACGAGAAGCGATACGAAGACCGCCAGTACCGCGTAAAGCGTAAATTTATTCTGTGCTCTCTTCATCTGCCGTCTCTCCTTCTCCTGTTTTGCTCTCCACAGCTGCGGATGTGCCGTCCATTATTTTGCCTGCTGGCGCGCCATCTCCTGCCTCGTCGCCCGATCCTGCGCTCCCGCCGCCTTTTTTCCCAACTCTGTCCGCCAGAGACTTTAACTCGTCCGGGGTAAAAGGCATCGTCAGACATGCATCCGCCGCAGGCATCCCGGGCTCTCCGGCGCCGGTCTGTCTGCCCGAAAGCAGGATGACCGGCACTGAGAGTTCGCGGCAGAGCTCCAGGATCTTCTTCCACCCAAGGCGCGGTATGTCACGGCTCAGGATCAGCAGATCCCATTTTTCCGTCTCCAGTTTTACCGCCGCCTGAGTGCCGTCAAAGGCAGTGTCTGTCTCGGTCTCCACATCAGAGAGCAGCCGGCTGTACGCGCTGAGCAGATCTCTGTCCGGAGCTGCAAAAAGTATTTTCATGGTTTTTCCTTTCCTACTTTCAGCGTCTGCCGCCGAAACCACCCTGCTGACCGAAGCCGCCGCTATGGCCGCCCATGCCTCCGCCCATCGGGCCGAATCCGCCGGGAGTGGCGTTGTAGCTGCCTTCTACCGATGAGGACTGGGTCCAGGAGAGGACCTGTGAACCGTCCTTCGCAAGGCTGTAGCTGCTTCCCTGTTCAAAGAGCTCCGAGGACATCCACAGCGATGAGCAGGTGCTGTCAAGCTCAAAGGTGAAGAGCGTGTTTCCGGAGCCATCCGCTACGGTGTAGCTGCCGGCTGAAAAGCTCGTTCCGCTCGTAGCGTAGGTGTTTACTGAATTTCCGGAAGGCAGCTCGCAGATCCCGCCGAAGGCCACTACCGTGCCGCCGCTGACAGTGATGCTGCCATCCACATCCACGGATCCGGCCATTCCGCCCTGCGCGCCCGCTTTTACGAGTACGAAGCCGCCGCTGATGGTGACGTTGCCGTTTGAGTCGATAGCGTCTGTATCGCCTGCGGGAGTCGCGACCTCAATGTATCCGCCGGTGATGTTGACCAGGGGTGTGGTGGCGCCACTTGTTGCGTTGATCCCGTCGTCGTCTCCGTATACGTATGTTGTTCCTCCGCTGACGATGATTACATTAGCTTCGAGGCCCTCGTGAGAATTGGCGATATTCACTGCGCCGCCGCTTATCGTCAGGTATCCGTCGGCATGCATTCCGTCGTCGCCGCTGGTAACTGTAATGCTGCCGCCCTTGACGGTGATACTTCCGGTAGAGGTCTCGCCGTTCTCCAGCTCGACCGCGGCGTTCGCGTGGATCGCGTCGTCAGCCGCGCTGACGGTGACTGTGCCCGCACTGACCTCAACCAGGTTGTCGGACTTGATGCCCTTTGCGGAGCTGGCGCTGGCCGTGGTGTATTCGGAGTTGGATCCCGTCATTATGTTGATCACGGGCGTAGTTCCTTCTCCCTCGCATATGATCACGGAGTAGGCTGCGCTGATACCGTCGCCTGCCGCGTATATATCCAGCTGGCCGCCGCTGATCGTTATGACACCGCGCTGATTGCCCTTATCGGAAACATCGGAATTTGACGTCTTTACGCCGTCCGCGCCGGTGGAGATCGCGATGATGCTGCCCGATTCTACCGTAAGTGTGTCATTGCCCTTGAGCGCTACGCCGGGAGCTGTAACTTTAAGCGTGACGTTCTTTATCTTGAGATCATCCTTAGACTTGATGCCGTTATCATAGGTGGAGGTGACTATAAGTGTGCCCTTTCCGGTGATCTTGAGATCACAGTCTGACCAGATTGCCGCGTTAGGATCATCGCTGTCTTCTTCGTCTTCATCATCGGAAGCCGCAGTCAAAGTCCTCGTGTCATTGATCACGTTGTAGCTGCCCTCTTCCGACTTGACAGTGACCTCGCCTGCGTTTTCCACCTGGATAGGGGCCGATACAGATGAGCTGATCGAGGCGTTGTTCAGGATGATGACTACCTCGTCCTCATCCCCGGCATTCACCAGGATCTGTCCGTCCTCAAGGCTGCCGGTCACGGTATACTCGCCTGCCGCAGTGATGGTGTAGGTGCTGCCGTTTACGGTAACAGCGCTGCCGGTCTCACCGGGTGTGACGGAAAAATCACCGCTGGCTTCCTGGCCGCTGCCTGCCGGATCGGTAAGGACCTCCGCAGTATTTGCCTCGTTGGCCGCCGAAGTACTGTTTCCGGCACTGTTACTGCCTGTCGCGCTGCTGTCGGATCCCCCGCATGCAGTCAACGCCGCAGCGAGAGAAAACGCCAAAAGCATCGCCGGGATTTTCTTACAAAGCTTCATGATATGTACCTCCTCGTTTTCTGGTTTCAGTTCGATACGGTTTGTACCGCATGTTGGAATGATAACAGACAGATGTGTAAAAAGTGTGACGGAGAGTGTGAAAGATTTTTCACAATTAACCGGCAGCACCTCGCCAGCCGGGGCGCCCGACTCAACACCTGCATCCGCACGGATTTGACATAAATGGGCGCCGCTAATATAATGTTGCTCGGCGATGCATGGGCACTGCCGCGCAAAGAGAGCCAAAAAGCCAGCTGCGGGTGAAGGCGCTTTAAAAAGCCTGTCTGACGCAAAGAGACATGGCTTCGTTTACCTCATCGATAAAAACAATTCTAATTCAAAAGGCGGAAAACTATGAAATGGCTTATAGCTTCTGATATCCACGGATCAGCGTATTATTGCGAAAAACTTCTGGAAGCATACAAAAAAGAGCAGGCGGAGCGCCTGATACTGCTGGGGGACATACTCTATCACGGCCCGCGCAACGACCTTCCGGGGCAGTATTCCACCAAGGATGTCGCGGCGATGCTCAACGCGATGAAAGACGAGGTCTGCGGGGTGCGCGGCAACTGCGACGCGGAGATAGATCAGGTGATGCTCGAATTCCCCATGTTCGCCGATTATATGCTGCTGCCTCTGGGCAGACAGACAGTATTTGTCACGCACGGACATCTGTGGAATACCGAAAAAATGCCTCCGCTGCGTCCAGGGGACGTACTTCTTCACGGACACACCCACGTACCGGTGTGCGAGCAGGCAGGGCAGGCTTACTATCTGAATCCCGGCTCCGTCTCCATCCCAAAGGGCGGTTCCTGGCATGGATACATCCTGCTCGAAGACCGGACCTTTATATGGAAAGACCTTGATGGGTGCGAGCACATGACCTTCACCCTGCCGGAATAAATTGAAATAGTCCGGCGCTCGCCCGGGGTCAGAGACCGTATACAAACACGCCGGCAACGGCGGCGATCAGAATCAGAAGGATCGGCGAAATACCCTTTTTCAGGATGCGCCTGCTGCCATAATAGATCAGCGCCAGCGCGGCGATCATCACGGCCGCCGTCAGATCCACCGAAAAGGCCGCCCCCTCAGCCGCGCTTCCCCAGATAAAGCAGCTCTCCGCAACCATAAACAGACCTGTCGCAAGAATGATACCCGCGATACACGGACGCATCGCGCCCAGCGCAGCCTCTACAAATCTGTTTTTAAGCGCGGCACGCAATGCCGCCATAACCAGAAGAATGATCACAAACGCAGGCAGGATCACGGCAAACGTCGCCAGTACGGCGCCGAGAACGCCGCCCTGCGAGCTGCCTACGTATGTCGCCATATTCACCATGATCGGTCCCGGCGTACTCTCGCTGACCGCAACCATATATGAGACCATTTCATCGCCCATCCATCCGTGAGCGAGCACCTCATCGCGTATCAGCGGAATAGCCATATACGCCCCGCCGAACGAAAAACATCCCACCTTCAGGAAAGAAAGAAAAAGCTCCAGGTAGATCATGCCTTGCCTCCCTTCCCCGTGCCGGCCACAGCGGCGACGGCGATCCCGACTACAGCGGCTCCCGCCAGCATGACAAAAGTCGGAATATGAAGTGAAAGGAACTCCGAGACCAGCATGAGCGCAGCGGCGCAGACCAGTATCACGACCGCCAGCGGCTTCATATTTATCTTCTTTATCAGCTTAATACCCGCATCGGCGATGATAATGCCGACAGCAAGCCGGATTCCGCGGAATGCCCCGGCCACCCATTTGATCTCAAGAAATCTGTTCAGGAAAAAAGAAATCAGAAGAATAATAAAAAACGAAGGCAGCACCACGCCCAGAGTAGCCGCAACAGCGCCGGCCAGCCCCCGCCTGCGGTACCCCACGTAAGTGGCGCAGTTGATGGCAATCGGACCGGGAGTGGACTCGGCCACCACCGTCATATCCAGCATTTCATCAGAAGTGATCCACTTTTTGCGGGAAACGCAGGTATCGTCAATGATGGAGATCATTGCGTAGCCTCCGCCAAATGTAAAGAGCCCTATCCTGAAAAAAGTCAGGAAGAGCTCGGGAATCGTACTTTTTTCTTCAGCAGTCATATATACTCCTGTAAAACATTTCATCCGTGTGGCAGTGCCTGAGCGTCATTTGCCCTCAGTCCGCATCCGGTCCGGCGTATTTAAAGCAAAGCATCGTTATATCGTCAAACTGCGGAGCATCCTGCACAAAGGCATCTATTCCGGCCCGCACGTTCGCAAGGATCTTTTCCGGCGAGGCGTCTGGCTCCGCATTCAGGGCCTCAAGCATGCGGTCCGTCCCAAAGAGCTCGTTTTCCGCATTCGTCGCCTCGGCTACGCCATCCGTATACACAAAGAGCGATTCGCCCCTCTCCAGCTCGAACTCATGCTCCCTGAAAGGGATCCCTTCCATAGTGGCGACCGCGGGCGAATGGCGGTATTTTACCAGCTCAAACTTCCCTCCGGTGCGCCTGATCGCGGGGTGCTCATGGCCGGCGTTCGCAGCGATGCCGCGGCCGGTGGATATCTCGACCACCGCGCACCACACTGTTACAAACATCTCCGCGGCGTCATTTCCCTCTATCAGCTGTCTGTTCACGTTTTCCAGAGCCTTGCCGGGAGTGTCACCCGCCTGAAGACGGTTTTTGATCAGAGCCTTGGCGATCATCATAAAGAGCGCCGCAGGGACTCCCTTGCCCGATACGTCCGCCATCACCATTCCGAAGTGGTCGTTGTCGACCAGGAAAAAATCGTAAAAGTCGCCGCCGACCTCCTTTGCGGGGTCCATGGACGCGTAGACGTCAAACTCATCGCGCTCGGGAAACGCGGGGAAAATACTCGGCAGCACGTTTTCCTGAATAGCGGTAGCCATAGCCAGATCGCGGTCAGCCACTGCCTTCTGACGTCCCTGCGAAACGTTGAGCAGACAGTACATGAGCAGCATGACGAGCATGATCACACCGTAGCTGAGCGAAAGCCCGTAGGTAAACAGCGTCATCATTCCGGCCGCGACCGGTGCCAACACGTACATGAACAGCGCTACGATCTGGTATGTCTGCAGCTGCTTTCTCCGTATCATTACCACGCAGAGCGTACCCAGCATGGTAAAGAGGGGATACACCAGCGAGAGCGGATAGAGAGCACCGCGCTGATAAAATCCGGAAGCGTCCACGGTAAAGTAGAATCCGGCAAAAATATTCGCTATACGCATCAGTATCGCGGCGAACACTCCTACCTGTACGATCTTGCTGAGCACCGACGCCGCCCTGCCCGAGAGCTTCAGATATCCCGACACGTAATGCCAGAAGAAGCAGGCAGCTATAGGCGAGCACGAATAATAGAAAAAGTTATCGATTATATTAAGGATGCGCAGATCCGGCACTCCGTCCAGGATCCACGCGCACGCATCCGTGTACAGTCCGAAAATAGCCGTATTGATCAGGAAAAAGAAATACCTGTAGTCGGATCCCGTCTTCTGCACGTCGATAAGGCAGCAGATAAACAGCAGGAACCCCAGCATCATGCCGAAAAGGTCTATGCCGATGTTCACTATGTAGACCGGAAGCAGGTTCTCCAGTCCTCTCAGATTCAAAAAGACCACCACTGCCGCTATGGACAGCAGATAGATCATGCCGGTAAAGGCAACCTGTCGTTTTTCTTTTGGTCCGATAAATTCCATCTGATCACTACTCCGCTTCTATTTCCTTGATCACACATTCGTTGCCCTGCACGAGCCAGGTCTCGCCGCTGTGACAGTATGGGCACTCGCGTCCGTACTTCACCGTCTCGTAGGTCTTCTCGCAGGAGGAACAGTACGTAACTGCGGGTATTGTCTCGAGCACAAGCCTGCTCTCGCTCAGCACCGGGTGCTTTTTTTTGAAATAATTCCAGCAATCCTCAAAGAGGTCTGTCATGATACCTGAGACCTCTCCTACCTGCAGGGTGACTCTGGCGATGTTGGTCAGTCCCTCCTCGCGCGCGGTGTCATCCAGCGTTTCGGCCAGATTAATGATTATACCCATTTCGTGCAAAGCGATTTCCTCCGTGTAACAGGGCTGCGGCAGGCCCCGGCATATAAGCCCTCCGCCGCCGCATATCAAAAGCCGCGTCAAAGCCAGGCTATCATTCCGGCGCGGATCCGCAGGTCCGCGCCGTTCATTACCTCATCAATCCTTCATCATGGCTTCCACATCCACACCGTTTCCGGTATGAGGATGGGTCTTGTGGAATTCCTTTGTGGACTTGTTATATTCCCTGCGCTTTTTGCGCATCTGTCTGGCTTCCTCGGAGCCGCTGTGAGCCACGATCTTAAAGCCTCTCTTTACCGCGTAACCGAGCAGTCCGCCGACCTTGTCCTCAGCCCTGCGCATGTCGGAGGCATCGGGATGATCGCGCAGCAG
This sequence comes from Lachnospiraceae bacterium, assembly GCA_017445585.1. Taxonomy (GTDB): domain Bacteria; phylum Bacillota; class Clostridia; order Lachnospirales; family Lachnospiraceae; genus UBA3774. Next base: position 4,279 of record JAFSTX010000069.1, on the reverse strand, counting down.
ATGTATCGCGTCAAACTCGCAGCGCGTGGTGCACAGACCGCAGCCGATGCACTTGTTCGGATCCACGATGCTCGCGCCGCAGCCCAGACATCTGCCGGTCTCGGAATGGACCTGCTCCTCGGTAAGAGTCAGTCTGTTGTCCCTCCATCCGTTTGCGCTGTCGATGCTTTCGTCCACCGCGGGAACCTGACGCTGCGCGCTGTCGTAGGAATCGATAGCTATGTTTTCCTTGTCCAGCGACTTGAAGTAGCGGCGGTCCCTGCCAAGCTTCTGAGGGACGTTATTGGCGGAAACAAAGCGCGCCAGCGACTCGGCAGCCTCGTGTCCGGCTCCGATCGCGTCGATGACGAATTTAGGTCCGGTATACACATCGCCGCCCACAAAGATGCTCGGGTCGGCTGTCTGATAGGTAAAGGAATCCGCCACGGGGTAATTGCCGTGATGGAAGGTCACATCCGTGCCCTCGAGAAGAGAGCCCCACTCGATCGCCTGTCCGATGGCAAAGATCACGCTGTCCGCGTGGACGGTGATCGTCTCGTTTTCATCGTATTTCGGCGAAAATCTTCCCGTCTCGGGATCGATCGTGGAGACGCAGCGCTTGAATACGACGCCGCACACGTGACCCTTCTCATCGGTCAGGATCTCCTTCGGACCCCAGGAAGGATTGATCTGTACTTTTTCCTCCTCGGCCTCGGCGATCTCTTCGGGAGACGCGGGCATGGTCTCGCGCGACTCAAGGCAGTACATGGATACTGTGGAAGCGCCCTTTCTGTGAGCGGTGCGCGCGCAGTCGATAGCGACGTTGCCTCCGCCGACGACGATCACGTCGCCCGAGAGGTCCTTCGCGGTATCGGAAAGCGCCTTCTGGAGAAAATCAACAGCGATAAAGGTGCCGTCAGCGTTCTCGCCGGGAACTCCCGGAAGTCTGCCGCCCTGGCAGCCGATGGCGATATAGAAGGCCTTGTAGCCCTGCTCCTTGAGCTCGCTGATGGTAATGTCCCTGCCCACCTCGACTCCGCAGCGGATCTCGGCTCCGAGAGCTCTGATCACGTCGATCTCAGCGTCGATCACATCCTTTTCGAGCTTGAATGAAGGAATGCCGTAGGTCATCATGCCGCCGGGCTTTTCATTCTTTTCAAATACAGTGGGCCTGTAGCCTCTCTCCGCCAGATAGTACGCGCAGGAAAGACCGGCGGGGCCGGCGCCGATGATGGCGATCTTCTGATCCCAGGTGCCCTTGACGCGGTTGATGCGCTTTTTTGGAATATAGCGGGTCTCAGCGTGCAGATCGCGCTCGGCAAGGAATTTCTTTACATCGTCGATCGCGACGGGTCTGTCTATAGTGCCTCTCGTGCAGGCGTCCTCGCAGCGCTTGTTGCAGACGCGTCCGCAGATGGCGGGGAAAGGATTCTCACGCTTGATGAGCGCCAGCGCCTCGTCATAGCGTCCCTGATTTGCCATCTTGAGATAGCCCTGGATCGGGACGTGCGCGGGGCAGGCCGATTTACAGGGCGAAGTGCCGGTCCTGTGAGTGTTGACCCTGGCGGTATCTCTGTAATTCTCGTCCCACGCGTATTTGCCCCAGCGGACACGGTCAGGCAGCACGGCCTGAGGGTACTTTACTTCGCTTCCGTCCTTCTGGCAGAGCTTCTGGCCGAGCTTCACGGCGCCGGCGGGGCAGACCTCCACGCAGCGTCCGCAGGCCACACAGTTTTCCTTTTTGACATTGGCCGTGTACGCGCTCCTGGACATATTGGGAGTGTTGAAAAGAAGCGAAGTGCGCAGCGCGTTGCAGATCTGCACGTTGCAGTTGCAGATATCAAATATATGGTCGGTGCCGTCGATATTCGTCACCTGATGCACGTAGCCGTTCTCTTCTGCCTTGCGCAGGATCTCGAGGGCCTCTTCCTTAGTGATATAGTGGGCGCGCCCGGTCTCTACGGTATAGTCGGCCATGTCGCCGACCTGGATGCACCAGTCCTGCTCATCGTCGGTACAGCCCTCTCCGATCTTCGCTCTGGAAGCGCGGCAGGAGCAGATACCTGCGGAGAGATGCCCGTCGTATTTCTGAAGCCAATAGGATATCTTTTCCAGGCTAAGTGCCTCGCGTGAGGCGTTGACTTCCTTTTCCACCGGGATAACGTGCATGCCGATGCCGTTGCCGCCGGGGCGGACCATCGAGGTGATATGCTCGAGGGGCAGGAAGGTCATGCGCTCAAACATTTTCGCCACGGGAGGATTCTTTTCGATCCTGTCTACCGAGGAATTAAAGAGCTCCGCGCTGCCCGGCACGAAATAGCTCGTGCGGTAGCGCAGCTCCTTGGGCGCGCCCGGGATCGGGCCGTTGTCATCATAATGATCGCCGTAATCGTATTCTACAAAACCGTGCACGCAAAGCTGGTCCAAAACTTCTTTGAACTTTTCCTCTGACATATGCTTTTTGTGCTTCGCGTAGATCTCGTCGGCAGTGTACCACTTGCGCTGCTTCATGGACAGGGCAATGTCAACCTCGTCCTCGCTCAGGATCTCGCGAAGACCCCAGTACTCCTCGTCGGTGGTCTTCAGACCAAAAAGCTTGTGGGGCACGTTGTCGGTGATCCTGGCGCCGAGCTTGGCGTACTTTTTCTGCTTGACGGCTTCTCCGTCATACTTTGATTTGGTCTCTGGGACCTGGTCGTAGATCTCGGGCATGGTTTTCTCCTCGCTAATCTAAAATATAATCAATGCTTTCGCATAAGTTCCTTTTTCCGGCTCATCAGCCATTCCTCCCATTCGCCCATGCCTTCACCTGTTTTAGCACTGACGGGAAAGATCTTTATGGACGGATTAAGCGCAAGAGCGCGTCGCTTTGCCGCTTCGAGGTCAAAGTCGAAATACGGCGCGGCGTCCATTTTCGTAATGATGAGCGCATCGCTCTCAGCAAACATCAGCGGATACTTTAACGGCTTGTCGTCACCCTCCGGCAGGCTCAGGATCATCACTTTAAGATGCGCTCCCGTGTCAAACTCCGCCGGGCAGATCAGGTTTCCGACGTTTTCCAGAAATACGATGCTGCCGCTCTCCGCGCCAAAGGCCTCCAGAGATTGTCTGGTCATGGACGCGTCCATATGGCAGCAGCCGCCGGTATGCACCTGAATGCTCCTCGCTCCGAGGGCCTCTATGGCCTCGGCGTCTACCTCCGAGGCAAGATCCGCCTCCATGACGCCAATGGACGCTTTTCCCTCCAGATCTCTGATCGTCCGCGAGATCAGAGTGGTCTTGCCGCTCCCGGCGGCGCTCATCAGATTTATCAGCAGGACGTCCCTGGCCTGAAGCTTACGGCGCAGCTCCTCCGCGTCGCGGTCGTTGGCCGCCGTGGCCTTTTTATTAAGCTCGATAACCTTCATGGATATGCTCCTTAAGCCACCTTGCAAATTCGTCCAGTCCCTCGCCGCTCTTGCCTGATACGGGAAAGACCGGCATCTGCGGATTAAGCTCGGCAACGTGTTTTTTACAGCGCTCCGGATCAAAATCGAATATCTCAGAGGTATCGATCTTGTTGATCAGAAGGCACTCGGATACCGTAAACATCAGCGGGTATTTCAGAGGTTTGTCGTCTCCCTCGGGCACACTGAGGATCATGAGCTTCAGATCCGCGCCTACGTCAAACTCGGCGGGACAGACGAGATTGCCAATGTTTTCCAGAAAAACGAGCTTTGGTCTCTCTGCGCGGGAGCTGCCCGCAGCGCGATCCGCGCCTGTTTCCGCACCTGCCTCCAGCGCCCGAAGTCCCTCCAGGGTCATCTGCGCGTCCATATGGCAGGAGCCGCCCGTATGAAGCTGGATGGCGGCGGCGCCATGGGCTGCGACCGTCCTCGCGTCCACGTCGGCGTCTACGTCAGCCTCGATCACCGCGATCTCAAATTCATCCGAGAGCATATCTATAAGCCGGCACAGGACCGTCGTCTTGCCGGCTCCGGGCGAGGCCATGAGGTTCACCAGATAGATACCGTGTCCATGACAAAACGAACGCACCTGCACGGCGAACTTCTCGTTCTCTTCCTCCGCGCCGGCGCGTACGTCGATGATATCTATTTGTTTGTCTGTCATATACAGCTCCGATCAGTATTGATGTTTAGCTGTATTATTATATCAAAGCGGCTCTAAACGGTCAATAAAATAGGGTACCGCTCTGACTCTGGGTGACAGTCAAGTGTTTGTGGGCAAATTTTTTATCATACAGTTTTTTATTCCTTTAGCATGTCCTCGGCCTGGCTGTCAAGGCACGCTCTGCTTGCCT
>JAFSTX010000068.1 GCA_017445585.1 Lachnospiraceae bacterium | reverse complement strand
GGCTGCCCAAAAGCATGGCCGAGGAGGCGGTCAAGGCTGCAGCAGGCAAGCAGAGCGTGCCTTGACAGCCAGGCCGAGGACATGCTAAAGGAATAAAAAACTGTATGATAAAAAATTTGCCCACAAACACTTGACTGTCACGTAGGTTTATTTGCGGGCAGCCTGTGGTTGTATTTTTTTCGCTTTTCCTGTATAATGATTCAATTAAAAGGGGGTTTATGCCCCGATTTTGTGATGCGATAAAAAGGAGTGACTATGACTTTTAATATAAAGAGATTTTTGGCGGCGGCAGGCGTCTGCGCGGTGATCATGATCCCGACTGCGGCGCTGGCGACTTCTGCCGGTTTTGATATCACTATAGGCGTGGGCACACAGCCCGCAGAACCCCCGAGCGAGTCTCCGGAGGGAGGCGGTCAGCAGACGAACCAGGAGAGCGTATTTACTCATCCCGGCGGATTTAAGGCTGACGACTCGGTAAAGATCGCAGAGGGAGTATACGCGGGTTCTATCAATCTCGGAGGACTGACGCCTTCGCAGGCGCGCGAGGCGATAGAGGAATTCTATGCAAACGCCAGGAACGCGAGATTTTCATTCGAGGTCAGCGCGGGCACCGTATATAACACCACTCTCGAGGCGCTCGGCTTTTCCTACGACACCACCGGAGTAGTGGAGGAAGCTGCGTTTCTGGGACAGTACGGCCTGCTGACACAGCGCTACAAGGATCTGATGGACCTGAAATATGACAAGGTCACGATCCCCATCACATATAATCTGGATGAAGAAAAGCTGACCGGATATATCAGAGAGAATATCGCCTCTCACGACGTCGCTTCGCAGGATGCCACCATCACCCGCAAGAACGGTGAGTTCATCATCACACCTTCGGTGACCGGCGTGGCTACCGACGTATCAGCTACCGCCGCGAATGTAAGGGCTGCCGTCAGCGAGGGCGTGAAGATCGGCATGACTGTGGAGGTGGTCTCCAGGATCGACGAGCCTTCAGTGACCGGAGAAGCTCTGCAGAGCATTCAGACCAGGCTCGGCGGCTATACCACGAATTACAGCCGCAGCCCCGACGGCCGCAAGAACAATATAAAAGTCGCCACAGGCAATATCGATGGTACGGTCCTGATGCCCGGGGAGTCATTCTCCACGAGTGAAACCATGAAGGAACGCGAGCCGGAGAACGGATACCAGATGGCCACTGAGTATCTCAGCGGCGAGTCCGTGGAGGCCTACGGCGGAGGTGTATGCCAGGTGGCGACGACGCTCTATCAGGCTGCTCTGCGCGCCGAACTCCAGATCGACAAACGCTATAATCACTCCATGCTCGTCTCGTATGTGGAGCCGTCTTTTGATGCTGCCATATCCTGGGGCTACAAGGACATGGTCTTCACGAACAATACCGGCTATCCGATCTATATCGCGGGCAGCGCGAACGGCGACGAACTTGTCTTTAATATCTACGGTAAGGAGACCAGACCCGCAAACCGCAAGATCACCTTTGAATCGGTGATCATCGAGCGCGTGACTTCGGAGAGCCAGACCATAGAGGATCCCACGCAGCCCGTGGGCTTCATCGAGAAAAAAGGCAACAATCACGACGCCTGCAGATCCTATCTCGTGAAGAAGGTCTATATCGACGGTACGCTCACTGATACCATCAAATTCCGCGAAGATTCCTATATCGCGTCATTTGAGACGATCAGGGTCGGGACCATGCCCGTAGCGCCTTCGGAACCAGCCTCTGAGCCGGAGCCCGGTACGTCGGAACCTGTCGATACGCCGACTTTCGCTGACGAACCCGGCGATACCGGCGATGAGAATACTACTCCCTGATAAAGGAGCCCTTTGGTATTGAAGAATTTTCTGTTCAAAAGCAGGAAAAGCATAGTTCTGCTGCTGGAGCTGCTCATGTATGTGACGCTCGCGGCCGTGCTTTTCGTACTGCTCTCCATTAATAACCCGCAGGTGCTCAGACTCTCGCGTACCTCAGCCATCATGCTGGTGACGTTCTTTTTCAGCTGCTATATGCTGGGACGAATCTACGGCAAGTATGACATCGACGAGCGCAAGAGCAAGCCGATCATCATCTCCATCAATCTGTCCAATTTCATGGCGGACGTGGTCACTTTCCTGATGATGGTCATCATGAACACCAACGAAGTGACGAACAACGAAGTCTATCCCTATCTCGGCGTGGATATACTATGGACGCTGCTGGCTTTCGTCATACAGATGCTGGTGGTCGCGGTCTTTACCTACGGAGGGAATTGGATCTATTTCCGGATCGTTCCTCCCGAAGACTGCCTCGTAGTCAGAGGCAGCGGAGACCTGACACATCTGATAAAAGGCGTGGAGAAATACAGAAAGCAGTACCGTATTACCAAAGTCATGGACAAGGACGATCCCGGACTTCTCGAGGAGATACTGCACCATGACAGCGTCTTCCTGAGCGGTCTGGACGCGAAGGAGAGCGCGGTCCTGCTCGAATACTGCTATTCGAAGCGCAGGAACGTATACCGCACTATGGAGGTGCCGGACCTGGTGACGCAGACTTCGGAGATCCTGCTGCTGGAGGACGAGTCGGTCATCCGCTCCTCCGTAAAGGAAAAGAGTATGCACCAGCGCATCGTAAAGCGTCTGGCCGATATAGTGATCAGCGCCATGGGCCTCGTCATCACAAGTCCGCTGCTGCTCATATGCGCGATCCTGATCAAGGCGGAAGATGGCGGCAAAGTTATCTTTTCGCAGAACCGTGTCACCATAAGCGGGCGCTTTTTCAAGCTCTATAAGCTTCGCACCATGCGCGAGGACGCAGGAGAGGAGCTCGTAAGGGGCGGAGATGACCGCATCACGAAGGTGGGGCGTTTTATCAGAAAATTCCGTATCGACGAGATACCGCAGTTCGTGAATGTGATAAAGGGTGAGATGAGCGTGGTCGGTCCGAGAGCGGAGATGGCTGACCGCGTGTATATGAACGCGCAGGAGATGCCCGAATATCTCTACCGCTACCGTATGAAGGCCGGAATCACCGGTTATGCGCAGATCCACGGCAAATACAACACGTCTCCCAAGGACAAGCTTCTGCTGGATCTGACGTATATCCAGACTTTCAGCCTCTGGAACGATTTTAAGATCCTTTTCCAGACCATGTTTGTACTGTTCCGCCCGGAGAAGAGCACAGAGGCGTATGATGAGCAGGCGGAGCGGCGTCAGGAGCAGATAGTCCGTGAGGTGGACGATCTGCTAAGGAACGGTAAGAACCATGATTGATGCCGGAATGAGCCAGCTTAAAAATGACGCGGCTCCTGTCGTCACGGTGATCATGCCTGTATACCGTGTAGAGGAATACGTGGGAAGAGCCATAGAGAGCGTGCTCTCGCAGACCCTGCGGGATCTGGAGCTTCTGATCGTGGACGACGGCAGTCCGGACCGGAGCGGAGAGATTTGTGACATGTACGCGCAGCGCGATCCGCGGATCAGGGTCTTCCATCAGGCTAATGCAGGCGCGCCTGCGGCGAGGAATTACTGCATGGACAGGGCGTCGGGAAAGTATCTGTACTTTATGGATTCAGACGACTATGCCGAGCCCGGCATGCTCGAAGATATGGTGGCTCTGGCCGGTGAGAGCGGCTCTCAGCTCGTAGTGGCCGGATATCATATCGATACGTATTATGACGGAGAGAACTTCCGCAGGGATACGCTTTTTGACGTGGACGCGGTGTATGACAGACAGTCCTTCAGGATGGCTGCGTACCGGCTCTTTGACAGGAACCTGCTGTACACCCCCTGGAACAAGCTTTGGCTGCGCAGTTACGTGGAAGAGCGCGGCATGAGATATCCCTCCACTTTCTGGGATGATTTTCCTTTTGTGCTCTCGGGGATACGCGATGCGGACAGGGTCTGCGTCACTTCAAAGTGCTATTATCACTTCATCAGGAAGCGGGCGGAGTCGGAGACTGCAGCTTACAGGCCTCAGATGTACGAAAAGCGCGAGGAGGAGCACGGCTGGCTGCGTGAACTCTATGAATACTGGCATATCGATACTCCGGAAAGCAGAGAGTTTATGGCCCGCAGATATATAGAGAGATTCATCGGCTGTGTGGAGAATCTGACGAACCGGAAATGCACGCTCCCGCGGAGAGAGAAGCGGGCGGCGCTGCGCGATATGCTCGCTGGAGAGAATGTGGCCTGGGCGCTGAGATACGCCAGAGTGCGGAGCCTGATGATGAAACTGATGCTCGTGCCGGTCCGGATGAAGAATGTTACGCTGACGCTCGCCGAAGGGCGGTGCATCAGTTTTGTAAAGTCCAGAAACACCAGACTTTTTGCAAAGCTTAAGGCGGAAAGATAGTTTTGGGCGAAAGACCTTTTTTTACAATCATCATACCCTGTTATAACGCGGAGAAGACCCTCGCCGAGGCGGTGGGTTCCGTGACGGAGCAGAGCTTTTCCGATCTCGAGGTGGTCATAGTCGACGACGGCTCGAGAGATTGGAGCTTTGTGCTCGCGCACAGTCTCGGCGACGCGGATCCGCGCGTCAGAGTCATTGCTCTCGCGGACAACAACGGACCCGCGGAGGCCAGGAACAAAGGTATCATGGAGGCCAGGGGAGAGTATGTCCTCTTCCTTGATGCAGACGACATTTACAGCGATGGTCTGCTGGAGAAGGTCCGTGAGGCCGCCGAAAGCCGGCCGGACGTCATCATCTGGGGAGATCGCGAAGAGTACCTGGATGACGACGGAGAGATCAGGGGCTTTCGTGATATCACCATGGACAGCCGCAGCTATACCGATCAGAAGCTGCTGCGCTCGTGTATAATGGATCTGGAAGAGAAGTCTCTCTACGGCTATCTCTGGAACAAGGCTTACCGCTCCGACGCGATCAAGGGGATCCGCATCCCGGATCAGGCTTTTAACGAGGACGAGATGTTTAATATCGCCTTCTTTAACGAGGTGAAGACGGCTAAGATCCTGAATCTGGCAGGGACTCACTACCGCAGGGGACGGGTCACGCTGACGCACCGTGAGCTGGTGGATTATTATCCGCTGGCGATGAAGCGTATCGCGGGGCTCATGCAGCAGCACAAGCTCTGGTCGCTCTACACGGATGACGTGCATACGCGGCTTGCGAATCTGTATCTGCGCTATATACTTTCTACGCTGGAGAGACTGTACCGCCCGGCGATGGCCTACGGGCAGAAGTCGCGGCTCCTCTTCATGCAGAGAGTGTTTTCCTCGAGGCTCTGCCGCGAGATGGTACCTTATATGAAGCCGGACAATATCGCGCTCAAGCGCCTTGCAGTATACATGAAGCGCCGTAATGCCGCCGGATGCCTGCGCATCGGCCGCCTTACCCATGCCCTGAAGAAGCGCATGCCCGTGCTTTTCGACCGTATGAAGTGAAGAATCAAAACCCGCGCAAAAAGCGCCGCACGAAGACGAACGGTTCCGGCTCCGGATCGTGATGCAGGAAGAGACGATATGAAGATCAGTGTGATCATAACAGTATATAACCGGGAGAAGACGATAGCGCGCTGCATGGAGAGCGTGCTGAATCAGGATTTCGGTGACTATGAGCTGATCGTGGTGGATGACGGGTCCACGGACGGCACGCCGCACATCGTGCGCGGATATGAGGGAGCTTTTTTGAGCCGGCTGCATATCATCAGGCAGGCGAACGGAGGCGTCGCAGCTGCGAGGAATACGGGCCTTGGCGCCGCACAGGGCGATTATGTGACGTATCTGGACAGCGACGACTATATGCTCGACGGCGCCCTTTCGCGCATGGCCGCGGCGCTCGGAGACGGGGAATACGACCAGATCGTCTACGATGCGGAGACCGTGGGGGCGGACGGCGAGCGCAGGACTTTTGCACCCTTCCACGACGGCGTAAGGCTGGAAGAGGGGGATATCACTCCCGGCGAGCTCCTGCTCACTAATCCCTGCCCATGGAACAGGCTCATCAGACGCGGGCTCTTCCGCGCCGTATTCGGCGCGAAGGATCCTTTCCCCCGGGGGATGTGGTACGAGGATCTGGCCGCGATACCGATGCTCGCGGTGGCCACAGAGCGCGCAGGATACATCGCGCAGGCCATGGTCTGCTACGATCAGAGCGGCGATTCGATCATGAGACACCGCGGCTACGATCCGCATTTTGACGATATCTTTCCTGTGTGTGACAGGCTGCGCAAGGCGCTGAGTTTCAGATTTCCCGTAGAGACGGAGTATCTGGTCTGGGAGCATCTGCTGGTGACGGGCGGCAAGAGGTATCTCGCCTGCCGCAAGCGTGCGCTTATGAAGCGCTGCGCCGCGTATATGGCTGAGTATTATCCCGCCTGGCGTGATAATCCGCTGGTGAAGAGGGAACCCGAGAAGAAGCGGTATCTCGCTTCGATGATCTGCTCCGGCAGATATCTTGCGCTGAAGCTTCTTGGTAAATGAGAGATGACTTTTAAGGAACTGCTCCAAAAACACACGATCATTAAGTGCCTGCTGATGTGCGTCTCGCTTTTTGGCAGTATAGCCTGGGTGCACCAGCTGCTCTCACCTTTTATGAAGGTGCTGCTCGCTTTGGGCTTTGCCGCTGTGCTCTATGATATCGTCAGGAGGCGCTTCTTCCTGAAAGATCCTGCATTCTGGCTGCTCATGGCATTTGCGGCCTCGTACTGTGTCAGCGCTTTTGTAAACGGCGGCGGGCAGAGCGGGCGTGCTGTCAGGGACATGCTCTATATGGTGCTGCTGTTCTGTCTGCTTTTTGCCGGGCAGAAGGAGAGTGACGCCGATCTGGAACGGCGCGAGAGGATAGTGCTGGCCAAAGCCGCGCTCGTCATGATGCTCGTCATGGTGGCTGCGTGCTTTGCGGCGTATCTGGCGCTTAGTCCGTCCACATATGTTACAGCCGACGGGACGGTGGGTTATATCGGGGAGCTCGACGGGAGGCTGGCGGGACTCGTACATATGAATGTGATTGGCGCAGTGTCCGCGATGACAGTCATTCTATGCACAGGCATGCTGGTCCTCGGAACCGGAGGACTCTGGCGCATCGTCTGCGCTGCGGCGGTGGCGCTCGCTACTGCGACGCTGGTGCTCTCGCGCTCGCGTACGTCCATACTGGCGCTGGCGATAACTTTTGTATGCGTGCTCGCCAGATACGTGATATGGGCAAAGATGTCGTCGACGAGCCGCCTTGCGGCAAAAAAGGCCGCTTATTCTATCCTGACTCTGGCTGTGGGAGGGATCATTGCTTTTGTTGTCTATTCTGCCGCAAAAGGGACGCTGGCTGCCGCGGTGAGCAATGCCGCAAGGTACGGTGACAGCCTGCTCACCGGACGTGTATCCATCTGGGCAGAGGGCCTCAGGTTTTTTGCGGAGCATCCGTTTTTGGGAATTACCGTGCAGAATTTTGCGGCGACTGCGGTCGTGCCTATAGAATACACCTGGAGCGGCGGCGGGATCCACAGCCTGTATGTGGGAGTGCCGGTTGGATCGGGACTTGCCGGAAGCGCTCTGCTTACTGTATTTACCGTATACTGCGCTGTTAGCGGGCGCAGAGCACGCAGGATGGCAGCGGCGGCCGGAGAGGATGTGATGCGTGCAAAATACGACGGAAGCTGGCATCTGGCCGGCGTTATGATCTGTTTCCTGCTTGCCCAGGGCTTTGCCGAGAGCTACCTGCTCTTCAGTCTGAGCTTCTTTGCGGTCATTTTCTGGCTGTGCATGGGGATACGCCGCAGGAGCAGCCGCTGATACATGAAATATACAAAGGGATATTTATGAAGGATAATAAAGAAATAAAGAAAAAAGACAGTGATATAAGAGAAAAAAAGAGCAAAAAAAGGAATATGCAGAAAAAAGCCTCTGCGGGTAAGCCTTCCGGCAGGAAGAGGACACAGGACACGAGCGTGCAGGTGATCCCTCTCGGCGGTCTTAACAAGATCGGCATGAATATCACCGCGATTCGCTGCGGTGATGATATCATCGTCGTGGACTGCGGACTCGCCTTCCCCGAGGAGAATATGCCGGGCATTGACAAGATCATACCCGACGTGACTTACCTGACAGATAATATCAGCAAGGTCAGAGCTTATTTTATCACGCACGGCCACGAGGACCATATAGGCGCACTGCCGTATGTGCTGCAGCAGGTGAATGTGCCCGTGTACGGAACGAAACTGACGATCGGTCTGATCATGCACAAGCTCGAAGAGGCCGGTATCGCGTCTGTATGCGACTGCAGGACTGTGCGACAGGGCAGCAGCGTAAAAGAGGGCTGCTTTACCGTGGATTTCATCAAGATAAACCACAGCATCCCCGGCTCGTCTGCGCTCGCGATACATACTCCGGCGGGAGTCCTCTTCCATACGGGGGATTTCAAGGTGGATTACACGCCTCTTTTCGGCGATACGATAGATCTGCAGAGGATAGCGGCCATAGGGCGCGAAGGTGTACTGGCGCTGCTCTCGGACAGTACGAACGCGATGAGGCCGGGTTTTACGCCGTCGGAGACCATGGTTGCCACCACCTTTGATACGATCTTTGCAGAGAACAGCAAAAGCCGTATCCTGGTCGGGACTTTTTCATCGAATGTGGACCGCGTGCAGCAGCTGATCAACACCGCGAAGAAATACAACCGCAAGGTCGTCCTCCAGGGCAGAAGCATGGAGACGACGATCGAGATCGCGGAGAAGCTGGGCTGCATCAAAATGCCCAGAGGAACTATGATCAGTGCCGAGGAGATGGGCAATTACCCGGACAACAGGCTCGTGATCATCACTACCGGAAGTCAGGGCGAGGCCATGGCCGCGCTCTCGCGGATGGCCGAAGGCGTTCACAAGCGTGTGAGTATCAAGCCGGGAGACGTGATAATTTTCAGCTCGAATCCGATCCCGGGCAACGAACGCGCCGTGGCGAGAGTCATGAATGAGCTTGCGGAAAAAGGCGCAAAGCTCATATATCAGGACACTCACGTTTCCGGTCATGCCTGCCAGCAGGAGATAGAGCTGATCTATACGCTGCTGCATCCCAGATACGCAGTGCCCATGCACGGAGAATTCCGCCACCGCAGTGCGAATGCCGATCTGGCCCAGTCAGTCGGCGTGCCGCGCGAGAATATCTTCCTGCTTAAGGCCGGAGATGTCCTCGAACTCTCGGATGAAAAGGCTCAGCTGGCCGGACACGTCCGCTGCGGAGAAATCTTTGTGGACGGACTCGGAGTGGGCGACGTAGGAAGTGAAGTGCTAAGAGACCGCCAGGCTCTCGCTGCGGGCGGCATGATCATCGTGGCGCTGACCGTGGAGCCGGGCTCGGGCATGGTGCTGTCCGGTCCTGAGATCGTTACGAGAGGTTTCGTCTATGTGAAGGATTCGCGCGATGTAATCAGCGAGATCAGGGATGTGGTGCTGGACAGCCTGACCGACTGCGAGAATCGCCGCATACGTGATTACGGCAAGATCAGAAATACGGTCCGGACGGATCTGGAGGAGTATCTGTGGCGCAGATTCCAGCGCAGCCCCATGGTCCTGCCGGTGATAATGGAAGCTGAATGGTAAGCTGAAGGAGGAGAATATGACGTACGAACTTGTCATCATCGGAGCCGGCCCCGCGGGACTGACTGCTGCGATCTACGCATCAAGAGCCAGACTCAGGACTCTGGTCATCGAGAAGGAACCCTTTGGCGGGAGTCAGATCATTAACACGGAATCTGTGGATAATTATCCGGGCCTGCCCGGGATATCAGGCTTCGATCTGGCCATGAAACTCAGAGATCACGCGCAGGCGCTTGGAGCTGAGTTTGTGACCGACAGCGTGACCGCCATAGGGTCGGAAGACGATATCAAATATATCAGCGGAGAAAAGGGGATCTACGAGGCAAAGACCATAATCATAGCTACGGGTGCACGCCACAGGAAACTCGGCGCACCCGGCGAAGAGGAATTTGCGGGCAAAGGCGTGAGCTACTGCGCGACCTGCGACGGGGCCTTTTACAAGGGCAGGGATGTAGCTGTGATCGGCGGCGGCAACGTAGCCCTCGAGGACGCTCTGTATCTGACGAAAATGTGCCGCAAGGTTTATCTCGTTCATAGACGCGACGAGCTTCGCGGTGAGAAGATCAATCAGGAGCAGCTCCTGGCAAAGGAGAACGCCGAGGTGCTGTGGAGCAGTGTGGTCTCGGCCATAGAGGGCAGCGATACGGTAGAAGGCCTCAGGCTTCGCAACGTGAAGACAGGAGAGGAGAGTTTTGTCCCCGTGTCGGGAGTCTTTGTGGCAGTGGGCATCCTGCCCAACTCCGAGAGCTTCATAGGGACGCTCGAGGACGACGGAGGCTTCATAGTCACGGACGCAGAATGCCGTACCGGCCAGCCGGGGATCTTTGCGGTCGGAGATGTGAGAAATACCCCTCTGCGTCAGGTCATTACCGCCTGTGCCGACGGCGCCGTGGCGGTGAACGCCGCATCTGCATACCTGCGCACTCTCGGATGATATCTGATCTTTTTTCCGATATATGGGTATGAATCTTGACAAACAGCCCTGCAGATAATAAAATAGTTTTCGTAACATTTATGTAACATTTGCCATGGAGTTCATGATGCGGACCGGTTCGATCAGGAAAAAACTGATAAAGACATGCGCCGCGGCGCTGTGCGTGTGCACGGCGGCGGGCTTTGTGCCGGCGTCTGTGACCGCTGACGAGGATATAGCAGGCGGGGTGGGAGTAGCCGGAGCCATGACTCAGGCGAGCCGGGAGATCGAGATCACTTCCCAGGATACGCCACTTGCAGCCGCGTCCTTTATCATGAATATGGCGCTGGATCTGGCCGGAGAGGAGCCGTACGAGGCGCCTGAGATCATAAACGAAGACGATCCGCCCATCATTCTGGCCATGCTGAGCCGCATAGAGGAGCGTGAGAACTCCATCTATAATAAACTCGCTATCTCACACGTCACGAATTTTGTAAATATCAGGAGTGATGCCAGCGAGAATTCCGAAGTCCTCGGCAAGATCTACAACAACGCCGCCGCGACGATCCTCCAGACCGTGGAGGCGCCCACCGGCCTCTGGTACAAGATCAAATCCGGAACTGTAGAGGGATATATCAAGGCGGAGTATTTCGTGACAGGCATCGAGGCTGAGAAGCTTGCTACTCAGGTCGGCCTGGTATCGGCCACGGTGAAGCCCGAGAGCCTGCGCCTGCGCCAGTCTCCGGATCTGGGCAGCCCCACGATCACTGTCCTGGCAGGAGGATCGTCCTATACCGTCGAGGAGGTAGGCGAAGAATTCTGCAAGATATCCGTGGATACTGATCTGGAGGGCTATGTCCAGAAGGACTACGTGGATCTGGCGATCACCTATGAGGAGGCGATCTCCATAGAAGAGGAGCAGGCAAAGATCGCCGAGCAGGAGAGACTCGCCCAGGCAGCCAGGGAAGCTGCGGAGAAGCTCCGCAAAGAGCAGGAGCGCAAAGCGGCCGAGAAGACCAGGACTACCGAGAAAAAGACTACAGAAAAAACCACGGAAAAGAAGACTTCCGAGGCCAGGACTACCGGAAAGAATACCGAAGAGAAGACTACGGAAAAGACTACCGAGAAGACAACCGAGCCAAAGAGCACCGCGGAGCCGGGAGACAACGGCTCGTCAGCGCTCAGAGATGCGATCGTCGCGGAGGCAGTGCAGTATGCCGGAGTCCTGAAGTATGTACTCGGAGGCAACAGCCTGGAGACAGGTACCGACTGCTCGGGTTTTGTACAGATCATTTACGGCAAATTCGGGGTCAGGCTTCCGCGAGTATCCTACAATCAGGGCACCAGGGGCGAGGAGATCAGTTCGGAGGATATGAGACCCGGAGATCTGGTGTTCTATGCAAAGGACGGTGAGATCAATCACGTAGCCATCTACATAGGCGACGGTCAGGTAGTGCACTGCAGCACTCCTAATTCAGAACCGAACACCAAGATCTCTACCTGGAACTACCGGGCGGTAAAATGCATCCGCAACGTCATAGGCGATTGACAGCCTGTTAATCGAGGAGGACAGCTTTGAATAGATTTCTGCATATAACATCAGCATTTACATTGGCGCTGGCCATGGTGCTCCCGCAGAGTGCCGCGACCGCTTCGCCCATAAACATAGATCTGGGCAGCCCTTCGACTGCCGAAAGCAGCAGCGCGTCCACCGGCAGCCCGCTGATCAGCGGCGGTGTGGGAGGCCTGGAGACTGTGATCGACAGCAATCCTATCGCACCGACCGAGGAGGTTCCCGGCATGTCGCTCGTCATAGCGGGCATCGCTTTCGACCTGGGACAGAACGGCAGGGATAGCGAGCATCCGGCTATCCTGGCGCTCGAATCGCGCCTCGCCGGCCATACCGGTCTTTATAAGGATATCGCCATCACCCAGTGTGACAATTACGTGAACATCCGCAGGCAGCCCAGCGTCAGCGCCGAGGTGGAAGGCAAGATCTATAACAATTCCGCAGCCCATATCGAAGCTACGCTTACGAACGACGAGGGCATCTGGTACAAAGTCCATTCCGGCTCCTGCAACGGCTATATTAAGGCCGAATATTTCCTGACCGGTTCGGAGGCGGAGGATTACGCCCCTTCCGTCAGTACTATGTATGCTACGGTTAATACCGAGACCCTGCGTCTGAGAGAGAAGCCTTCACTCGACAGCGAGACGGTGAGCCTTCTTTCCGCAGATGAAAAATACAGAGTTTCCGGTACGGAAGGGGAGTTCTACAGGCTGCAGGTGGACGAAGATCTGACCGGATATGTCTACGGCGACTATGTAAAGATATCCATCAAGTACAAGGAAGCCATCTCCATCGAGGAGGAGCAGGCAGAGCTAGCCAGACTTGCGGAGCTTGAGAGGCAGCGCCGTCTGGCCGAGGAGGCTGCGGAAAAAGCCCGCATCGAGGCCTCTAAGGCAGCTTCACGCGCCGCTGCTCAGAAGACCAAGAGTTCTTCATCCACGAAGTCTACCAAGTCTACCAAATCCACGACCGAGTACACCGGCTCTGTCGGTTCAAACTCCGGCTCGGTATCCGATTCCCGCCACGCTCTGTGCGACTACGCGGAGAGCTGGGTAGGCGTTACGCCATATGTGTACGGCGGAACGAGCCTTACGAACGGTGCGGATTGCTCAGGCTTCGTGCAGCAGGTCTTTAAAAAGTTCGGCATATCTCTGCCCAGAGATTCGTATTCCCAGAGAGACGCGGGTGACCGCATCTCCGCCGACGAGATCCGTCCCGGAGACATCGTATGCTACAGCGGGCACGTAGCCATCTATATCGGAGACGGACAGGTGGTACATGCCTCCAGTGCGAGCTCCTCTCCGAATACCAAGTATTCCAGTTGGAATTACCGATCCGTGATCTGCATAGTCAATCCATGGGGAGACTGACAGGACAGTTTCCGATTCGCCGCGCCGGCTCAGGCGCGGCTTTTTTTGACATTCATATCGCCGGCTTATCCTTGGCGGGCTGCATCCGTACACAGCGCAAGTTTTGTATATACCATTTTTACCAGGGATATGGTAGCATACAAAGTACCCGCCGACAGCGGCGGATGAGGGGTATACATGAAGATCGCAGTCGTCTGTGACGTCCTTGGAAAAGAGAATAACGGTACTACGATAGCCGCCATGAACCTGATACGCTCGCTCAGGAAAAAGGGACACGAGGTTCGGGTAGTATGTTCAGACGCGGACAAAAAGGGCCGTCCGGGATATTATGTGATGCCCGGCCTGAATCTGGGACCGCTTAACGGCTATGTGGCAAAGAACGGAGTCGTGATCTCCGCTCTTGACAAAAAAGTTCTGGAGGATGCCCTGCACGACGTGGACATAGTTCATGTCATGATACCTTTTACTGTCGGCAGCGCTGCGGCAAAATATGCCCACAGACACGGGATCCCGCTCACCGCAGGTTTTCACTGTCAGGCCGGATCGTCGATCTTCCCGGTAGAGCGCGCATGGTTGATCCAGATGCGCAGCTCCTCCACCGCAAGTGAGATGCGGCGCAGCTTCTCGTTGATAACGTCGAAATCGCGGCGTTCAAAATCGTTTACACGGCCGTCTACGGAGATCTCCAGCAGGCGGTCTTTTTCTTTTTCCATAGCGTTCAGCGCGGTCAGTATCTCTACGGTGATCTGCGCCATCGGTTTGAGCGAGGCTTCGGGCACCGAACCTATGCCGATAGGGCATTCTCTGGAGCAGTAGTGATTACATAGCTCCGGGTTGCCGTAGGCCCTTTCCATGAGAACTATCTCGTCGGGATGAGGCAGGGCCTTCTCGCTCTCGATCTTCTCTATGCGCTCTGGAGAGACGGTCTCCATACGCTCGCTCGCAGCTTCTCTCGTCAATCCCGCGGCCTCGCGGCTGAGCTGATATACGTTCTTGTTTTTTCTGATAGATTTTCTTCCCATTCCGACACCTCATTATATATCATGAAGCTTTTCTGTCTGCATTTTACCATTTTGCCGCGGCAAAGGAAATACAGACGTTTATTTTTCTCCTTTGATAATGTATTGTCGCGGAGGTATGAGGTATGATCCTGAGCAATAAAACAAACGGAAAGGAGAAAAAACATGAATCCCGTTTTAATTGCACTTATTGCTTTCGCAGCAGTTGCGATCCTCAGTGTCATAGCCAGCGGCTACGTAAAGGCCCCGCCGGACAAAGCATATATCATCTCCGGCTGGAAGCGTGAGCCCAGGATTCTCATAGGTCGTGCGGGCGTGAAGCTCCCCTTCCTCGAGAGAAAGGACACTCTGGTACTGAAGCAGATCAGTATCGATATCAAGACCAACGGCTATGTGCCGACGCTGGATTTCATCGGAGTCGATATCGACGCTGTCGCAAAGATCCGGCTCAAGACCGATCCCGAAGGCGTGAAGATCGCCATGAGGAACTTCCTGAACATGGGCGAGGAAGCTATCGCGGCGGCGCTGACGGATTCTCTCCAGGGCAATATGCGTGAGATCATCGGTACCGTCAAGCTCAAGGAACTGAACACTGACCGCAAGAAATTCGGAGACGAGGTTCAGGAAAAGGCTCAGACCGACATGAACGCGCTGGGTGTCGAGATCATCTCCTGTAATATCCAGAAGATAGAGGATGAAAAGGGCCTCATCGTTGCCCTCGGCCAGGACAACATGAGCCAGATCCAGAAGGACGCGTCGATCGCAAAAGCCCAGGCCGAGCGCGACGTCGCGATCGCCGAGGCAGAGGCCAAGCGCCTGGCAAATGAAGCAAAGGTCGCAGCCGATACCGAGATCGCGGCGCGTCAGAACGATCTGCGCATCAAGCAGGCAGAACTCAAACTCGAATCCGACGTCAAGCAGGCCAGAGCCGACGCGGCTTACGAGATCCAGCAGCAGGAGCAGAGAAAGACCATAGAGGTCACCTCTGCGAACGCCGATATCGCAAAGCAGGAGCGCGAGATCGAGCTTCGCAGGAAAGAGGTCGAGGTCACGGAGCAGACTCTCGAGGCCGAGATCAAGAAGAAGGCCGAGGCCGAGAAATTCGCCCGTCAGCAGAAAGCGGAAGCTGAGCTCTTTGAACGTCAGAGAAAGGCCGAAGCCGAGAAGTTCGAGCGCGAGAAAGAAGCCGAAGCCAGAAAGGCTACGGCGGAGGCTGAACTCTACGCCAGGACTCAGGAAGCCGAAGGTATCCGTGCCGTGGGCGAAGCAGAGGCAAAAGCTATCGAAGCGAAGGGCATTGCCGAAGCGCAGGCTTTGGAAAAGAAAGCTGAGGCCATGAAGAAATACGGCCAGGCAGCCATGATAGAGATGATCGTAAATGCACTGCCCGAGATGGCCGGCGCTATCGCAAAACCTCTCGAGAATATCGACAAGGTCACGATCATCGACGGAGGCAGCTCCGGCGCGGGCGGCGGAGTCGGAAGCATGGGCAGCTACGTGCCCACGGTCCTCGCCAGAACCATGGAAACCGTGAAGGAGGTCACGGGCCTCGACATCGTCGAAGTCATGAAGGCTCAGACCTATGATGCGAAGGTAAACCGCAATATCAACGTGTCGGGACTTGACGGCGCCGCGGTGAAGGAAGCGGCCGAGGCGGTGACCGAATAAGCGGATGTGTCTGCAAAGACCGGAAGTCCGGCAGGTATGCGGGCGGGGCGGAGAAATCCGTCCCGCTCTTTGTTTTTTTGATCACTGTGTGTTTTCTAACAGCTCCAGTTAGTCCTGCAAATGATTATTCCGAGCCAGAAGGGTCAGAGACTGTGCAGGAAAGCATTGAAAGCGATCTGATGGGAGATGTATCAGAACCTCTGCCAGAGAGTCAGGGTATTGATCCGGAGACAAATACTCCCAGGAGAAACAGTTCATTCGATGCCGTGGATATCGTAAGCTATGTCTGCGACACCTGTGGCAGGCTTCTTAGTACGGCAGGTATATATGCCGGGATCCGGGCATCTGGAGTGTACTTTGCTACCGCGGGTATGCATACGATCAGGAGATGGGCTTCTTCTGCTTCCAGAGCTGGTATTTTGATCGAATGTGGGGAGGTTCCTTAATGCGGATTCGGCCAGCAATCTGGGAGCAGACTGTGATTTCATGGCATTTAGCCTTTTTTACCTATTGTCTGAATACGATAAACCAAGCAGCAGCGGAAAGTGGTAAAAGTACTGCAATTTCGGCGTTTTGTCATTTTTGCAGTAATTGCCGGGCAGTAAAAGTACTGCAATTTCGGCGTTTTGTCATTTTTGCAGTAATTGCCGGGCAGTAAAAGTACTGCAATTTCGGCATTCTGTCATTTTTGCAGTAATTGCCGGGCGGTAAAAGTACTGCAATTTCGGCGTTTTACCATTTTTGCAGTAATTGCCGGGCGGTAAAAGTACTGCAATTCCGGCATTCTGCCATTTTTGCAGTAATTGCCGGGCGGTAAAAGTACTGCAATTTCGGCGTTTTGTCATTTTTGCAGTAATTGCCGGGCAGTAAAAGTACTGCAATTTCGGCGTTCTGCCATTTTTGCAGTAATTGCCGGGCAGTAAAAGTACTGCAATTTCGGCGTTTTGCCATTTTTGCAGTAATTGTCAAGTGGTTAAAGTTGCTATAAGGAGGTGGCGTATCTGACAAAGAAAGGCATTAAGAGAAGAAGGAAGTATTTCAAGATTATATGAATGATATGACATGAGCGCTTATGATTTAAGGTTCGCCGTCAATTGATTCCTTTTAGTCTGCTCCCGTTAATGACATTATAACAAATTGTAATCCTGCAAACAGGTCCTGCAACAGAAATATCGGTTGACAAAACAGACACAACAGGAATTTCGGTTGACAAAAAAACAGATTGACAAGTATGCTTTGGAATGTTAGAATAATCGTCGCGTTTCGGGCTTGTAGCTCAGCCGGTTAGAGCGCGCGCCTGATAAGCGCGAGGTCGGTGGTTCGAGTCCACTCAAGCCCATATAACGTACCCTCGGGGGTGTAGCTCAGTTGGGAGAGCACCTGCCTTGCAAGCAGGGGGTCAGGGGTTCGAATCCCCTCATCTCCACTTTCCGGCGACATAGCCAAGTGGTAAGGCGTGGGTCTGCAAAACCCTGATGCGCCGGTTCAAATCCGGCTGTCGCCTCTAATGCTTCTCTGATATCAGAGGAGCTTTTTTCTTTCGTTAAAAGCATTGGACTTTTCCGTGGGTATGAATTAGAATTGTTTTATACATGGATCGGAGGAGATCTCATGCAGCTCAAGTTCCGGGGAAAAGTCTGGCTGATGACTTATGATCATCTCTATTGCAGGCTGGATTATCACGAGATGAAGGAAGTACAGCGGGGGAGACTTGCCCCGTTTGTGTTGACTGCGGAGAATCTGGACATAGTAAATGCCAGCCCTGCGCTCCACAAAATGCTCGGCGAGCAGCCCGGGTTTATAGACGGATACGGCTTTAAGGACGCTGACGGTAACATCGTCGGAGTCCTTTATTTGATGAAGAAAGGCGGGACGGAGGTCCTCTACAGGATACGCCATATCGACGCGTATCTGTTTGCGGTGAGGGTGTTCAGGGAGTACTGGGGGCGCGGATACGCAGCCGAGATGGCCGCATGGGTCATGGACACTCTCCATGAAAGGGGAGTGGATCAGATGTATCTCACCGTAAAAAGACAGAATACACAGGCCATCAGGGCCTATGAGAAGCTTGGATTCAAGGTGATCGGTAGACGCAGATTCGTAAGGATCGGTCAGACGAATATACCTTATTATTCATTGTAAAGGAGAAGACCAATGAAGAAGAGATTATTTGTTTTTCTCGTCGCTCTCTCGATGGTAGTGGAACTTTCAGCCGGTGCGATATCTGTGCGGGCCAATACCATTGCTGAGGCGGAGGCGCTCACGCTCGGTGAGACGGCTACCGCCAAGGTCTATAACTCAGACGGTCGGATTTATCAGAGATAATCTTACTGAAAACGGTATAGTATATATTCTGGGCGGAACTGGAGCAGTGCCCGCTTCCGTGGAGGATTCTCTCTCCGGGATCGAGGTCAAGAGGCTTTCCGGCAAGGATAGATACAAGACAAATATGCTGATACTGAATACCGCTGGCATCTCCAGAGGAACCGATCTGCTGATCGCCTCCGGTGACGGATTCGCTGATGCGCTCTCCGCATCTGCGCTGGGCAAACCCATCATGCTGGTCGGCAGGAATGCGACAGCGCTGACTGATGAGCAGAAGGCGTTCGTTACGTCAAAGACCTTCCGCAACATCTATATCCTGGGCGGCAGCGGAGCGATCAAAGATGCGATCGTGGATGAGATAAAGGCACTTAAGCCCGGCGTGAACGTCGAGCGCGTAAAGGGTTCTGACCGCTATGCCACATCTCTGGCCATAGCTACCAAGTTCTTTGCAAGCGCTGAGAATATCACGATCGCAACCGGTGAGAACTTCCCTGACGGTCTCTCCGGAGGCCCTCTGGCCTACGCCCTCGGCGCCCCCATGGTGCTGGTACGCGGCGACCGTGCTGCCGTGGTGAACGCGGCTGCCCAGTATGCCGATCAGGTAGGAGCTGCCAGGTTCCTGGCCTTCGGCGGAAGCGGAGTGGTATCCGATGCCGCGCTTACGGCGATAGCCAAATAAGGGCTTGCATTTTTCAAAAAGAATAGTATCATATCTACGTAACACTTCTCATTAAGAGTGATGGAGGCAGTAGGGCCTGTGATATCACGACAACCCCCGCCATAACGGCGGGAAGGTGCCAACCTTAGCGAGCGATCGAACAATGAGAGGATTTGTAGAGCATACAGGTCCGCCTCACGGCGGACCTTTTTTTGGAAAGAAGGAGGAGAAATGGCAAGAACTTACTTTACATCGGAATCTGTGACCGAGGGTCATCCCGACAAAATGTGCGACCAGATATCAGACGCGATACTGGACGAGATGCTCAGACAGGATCCCATGGCCCGCGTGGCCTGCGAGACGCTGACGAATACAGGCTTTGTGGTAGTTATGGGCGAGGTCACCGCCGAGGCTTACGTGGATATACAGAAGGTCGTGCGCGATACCGTACGCGGGATCGGCTATGACCGTTCGGAGTACGGCTTTGACGGCAATACCTGCGGCGTGCTGGTGGCGCTGGACGAGCAGTCTTCCGACATCGCCATGGGCGTGGACAAGGCTCTGGAAGCCAAGGAGAATACTATGACGGATGAGGAGATAGACGCTATAGGAGCCGGCGATCAGGGTATGATGTTCGGATATGCTTCAAACGAGACTCCGGAGCTGATGCCCTATGCCATTTCCATGGCGCATAAGCTCGCCCGCAGGCTGACCGAGGTCCGCAAGGACGGCACTCTGCCCTATCTGCGTCCGGACGGCAAGACTCAGGTTACCGCCATCTATGAGGACGGACGGGTAGTCGGCATCGACGCTATCGTGGTATCCGCCCAGCATGACCCGGATGTGACACAGTCGGAGATCCACGAGGATATCAGGCGTCACGTCATAGACGCCGTGATCCCGGCGGAGATGATCACTCCCGAGACGAAGATCTACATCAATCCCACCGGACGTTTCGTTATCGGCGGACCGGCCGGCGACTCGGGACTTACAGGACGAAAGATCATCGTAGACACCTATGGAGGATACGCTCGCCACGGCGGCGGCGCTTTTTCCGGCAAGGATCCGACGAAGGTGGACCGCTCTGCCGCGTATGCGGCCAGATACGCGGCAAAGAACATGGTGGCAGCAGGTCTGGCTGACCGCATGGAGATCCAGCTTTCATATGCCATAGGCGTAGCCAATCCCACGTCGATCCATATCGAGACCTTCGGCACCGGCAGGCTGTCTGAGGCGGAGTTGATAAAGATAGTGAGGGAGAACTTTGATCTGCGCCCCGCCGGCATTATCAGGATGCTCGATCTGCGCAGGCCCATCTACAGGCAGACGGCTGCTTATGGACATTTCGGCAGAACTGACGCAGACTTTACGTGGGAGCGCACGGACAAAGCAGAAGCGCTCAGGAGCTATTGATGATATCGCATTCTTTACCTCACCGTCTCCTGGCAGTATTCCTGTCTGTTTCGCTCGTGATCGGGACGCTGACGGTGATGCCTGAGAGTACATCCGCTGTCACATCAGAGCCCAGTGGGTCCTCCTGATCGTATACATATCCGCGGCATCTTTCATTGCAGGCTTCCTATTTACCAGAGAGGCAGCATATCTGTTAAAGAAAGGCATTAAATATGTTCTTCTGGTTTCGGCGCTGCATGTGAACAGGCAAACGGAGGTAATACATGGAATAAAGCATAAAAAGGTCCGGCTGTAAACAATTCAGATAAAGGCAGCGGCAAAAACTCTTTCAGGCAGCCAGGCTGCAGGGAATTATCAATTGTCCAATGTATCTGAATACATTGAACCACAGATTAAAAAGAAAGGAAAAATGGTGTATCTGTTTCTGACTACATCATACAAGGTATTTATGAGCATACTTGTTACCGGCGGAGCCGGATATATAGGAAGTCACACGGTAGTTGAGCTTTTGAATGGCGGATATGACGCCGTCGTAATAGACAATCTCTGCAATTCCAGCAGGAAGTCTCTGGAGAGGGTAGAGCAGATCACCGGAAAAAAGGCAAAGTTCTATGAGAATGACGTCCGCGATGAGGCCGCGCTCGACCGCATCTTTGAAGAAAACAGCATCGACGCCGTCATCCATTTCGCGGGGCTAAAGGCCGTCGGCGAGTCCGTGCAGAAGCCTCTGGACTACTATAGGAACAACCTCGAGAGCACTCTGGCGCTCTGCGACTCGATGCGGCGCCATTCCTGCCGCAATATCATCTTCAGCTCGTCCGCGACGGTCTACGGAGATCCTGCGAGCGTTCCCATCGACGAGAGCTTTCCGCTGCATACAACGAATCCCTACGGTACGACAAAGCTCATGATCGAGGATATCCTGAGGGATATCGCGGCCACGAATCACGGCTGGAAGATCATCCTGCTCCGGTACTTCAATCCCGTCGGCGCGCATGAGAGTGGCCTGATCGGCGAGGACCCCAAGGGCATCCCGAACAATCTCACTCCATACATCACGCAGGTCGCTATAGGCAAGCTGAAGGAGCTGTCGGTCTTCGGAGATGACTATGATACTCCCGACGGGACCGGTGTACGCGACTATATCCACGTCGTGGATCTGGCAAAGGGCCATGTGGCCGCACTGGAGCGCATCGGCGTTATGCCGGAGGGCGCAGAGGTCTATAATCTGGGCACTGGAGAGGGCTACAGTGTGCTCCAGGTGCTGCACGCCTTTGAAAAGGCTGTCGGAGCCCCTATAGCCTACCGTATCGCGCCGCGCCGTCCCGGCGATATCGCGCAGTGCTACGCCGCCACGGAAAAGGCTGAGAAGGTCCTGCACTGGAAGGCTGAGAAGGGGATCGACGAGATGTGCCGTGACGCCTGGAACTGGCAGAAGAATAACCCGAACGGATACGAAGACTGATATCGGGGAGCCGACAGTACAAATCAGCCCTGATGGATTAAAGCCCTTGAATTATTGGGCCTCATGATGTAAAATACATCCGATTATCTGATTTAGGAAGGATATCAGCTATGAGTCAGGAAAAAGTAAACGCTTATAAGGAAAGCAAAGCAAACCGTAAAGCGGAGATCGAGTCCGCGCGCAGGAAAAAGGTCCGCAACAAGGTCATCGCACGCGTAGTAGCCGGAGTCCTGGTAGTCGGTCTGGCAGTGGCGCTGGTTATCACAGCCGTTAATATCGTCAAGGCCAATCAGGCTGCGAAGCCCAACTACGACGCTGAGGCACTCGTGATAGATCAGTACGTGCAGCCCACGACCGACATTACCGATCTTATCGGTACCGATGACGACAGTGAGGTCGTGGTAAATGACGACGGCTCCGTTACCGTTACCGGCAAGACCGACGAAGCGTCCGAGGACGGGAGCGAAGGAGCATCAGACGATGCTGCGAGCGAAGAGCCCTCTTCGGAAGAGGCCGCAAGCGAAGAACCTTCTTCTGAGACGTCCGGAAACTAATATTACAGGAGCGACTGATGTATCAGTTTGACTTTGATAAGCCCTCATGGGTTCATTTTATAGGCATAGGCGGAATCAGCATGAGCGGACTGGCTCAGCTTCTTTTCCGCAGAGGTCATCACGTCACCGGTTCCGATTCCTATAATACCCCCATGGTCAAGGCGCTTAAGGCCGAAGGCATTGACGTGGCTTTCGGACAGAGAGCGGAGAATATCGACAAAGGCATGGATCTGGTAGTCTATACGGCGGCCATCCATCCCGACAATCCGGAACTTGCCGCAGCAGTGAGCTGCGGCATTCCTGTGCTTACGAGAGCCGAATTTCTCGGTCAGGTCATGCGCGGTTATCCGGTATCCATCAATATTTCCGGCACTCACGGTAAGACGACCACCACGTCCATGGTGGCGCAGATGCTGCTGGAGGCCGATGCCGATCCTACGGTATTTGTGGGAGGTATGCTCGAAAGCATCGGAGGCAACTACCGCGTGGGCAGTTCGGGCAATTTCGTGGCCGAGGCCTGCGAGTATACGAACAGCTTCCTTTCTTCATATCCTACGATAGCGGTCATACTGAATATACGCGCCGAGCACCTGGATTTCTTCAAGGATATCGATGATATACGCCATTCGTTCAGGCTCTTTGCCGAGCGTGTGCCTGAGGGAGGACTGACGATCATAGACAGCGGTATAGACGATTACCGCGAGATCGTGGACGGACTAACCTGCCGGATAGCGACCGTGGGCTTTGATCCGGATGACGATTACTATGCCGACGGGATCGAGTTCGATGACTGCGCGAGGCCGTCCTTCACGCTCCATGAAAAAGGCGGAGAGAGTGTGCGTGTCACTCTGGCCATCCCCGGTGAGCACAATATCAGCAACGCCATGGCGGCCATAGCCGCATGCCGCGACGCGGGGATGCCGATGGAGAGTCTGGTGAAGACTCTGGCGCATTTCCACGGCGCGCACAGACGCTTTGAGTACAAGGGACGCCTCGGCGGAGTGACGATCATAGACGACTATGCTCATCATCCGGACGAGATCGCTGCCACACTGAAGGCTGCCAGGAAGTACAAGGACGCGAGAGTCGTCTGTGTATTTGAGCCCCATACCTATTCCCGGGTAAAGACTCTGATGAATGAATTTGTGGAGGCGCTTTCCCTCGCTGACGTGGTGGTCATGGCAGAGGTCTACTCGGATCGCGAGCCCGACAATATGGGCGTCAGTTCTAAGAATATATCCGATAAACTGACGGAAATGGGGCATGAAGCCTACTTTTTCAAAACTTTCGACGAAATTGAAAAATTTTTATTGGAAAAATGTGTTGACGGAGATCTGTTGATAACTATGGGCTCGAAAGACGTGTATCTGATAGGGGATCACCTCCTCGGGAAGTAGTTATCCACATTATTCACAGGGTTATCGACGAAGAGTTATTCGCAGATGACCCTGTTTTTTTGACTTGATTTTGCGTGGTATCGGTGGCTTATAAACATTATCCACAGTTTCCACAACCACGCAGCAGCGCGGGTTTGCGGGCTTTTCAAATAAAAATGCTTATGCTATAATCTCCATGCTTTTGTTTCAGGAAATGATCTTTTGATCCTTCCCTGGGAGACGCTGATCGCACCACCGTTCTTTATCGGTGTTTCTTGGCAGGAGGTTGTATATAAATTGGTAGTATTGAATCATCTGTGTTTGGGGCAGACTCTTGTCCCGAACGCTTTTATTGACCGGTATCTGGCAGCCGCCGGAGGCGATGCCGTGAAGGTCTACATAATGCTCCTTCGTCAGTCTGACAGCGAGGTCCCCACCGTGGAGATGCTCGCGGAATCACTCGATCTGACGTCTAAGGCCGTACTGCGCGCCCTGACCTACTGGCAGCAGCAGGGTTTGCTCGACCTTGTACGCGAGGGAGACGAGGTCACTCAGATCACTCTGCTTTCTCCCACGATGGACAGTGATGCCGCCCCGCGCAGCCGCAAGGCCGCTGTTTCCGGGAACGCTGCACCGTCCGCACCCGGCGCACAGCAGACGGCCGCTCCCGTAAAGGTGAACGTGACAGATATGAAGTTCCGCGAGCTGGTCTATGTGGCGGAGCAGTTCCTCGGACGCACCCTTACCAGGACCGATACGAATTTCATCATCTGGCTGCAGGAGGAGATGGGCTTCTCCGAGGAGCTCGTCGAGTATCTGCTGGAGTACTGCGTGGACAAAGGCCACAGCAAGGTCAGCTATATGAAGGCGGTCGCACTCGGCTGGAAAGAAGCCGGAGTGACCGACGTGGAGTCGGCCAGGGCCCAGGCCGCGAGCTTCGATGAGGGAGTCCGCAGGAGCACCAGGCCCGCCGCAAACAAGTTCCACAATTTTGATCAGAGAGATACGGACCTTAATGCGATGCTGCTCCAGGAGCTGCGCGCCGAAGGTCAGTGACGTCCGCCGGAGGGATAGGATATGGCGCTCAGCAACAGCCAGTATGAACAGCTTATGTCGGTAATAGAGGGCAGGCACGCCGACGCCGTCGCGCGGCAGAAGGCGGCTTTTGACGAGGTGGTCAGACGCTCTCCGATATATGCCGAGATGGAGGAGGCCGTTGCCAAGAATCAGGCGGAGCGTGTCAAGGCTCTCCTTCGCGGAGACGAGATGCTTGAGGATCGGCTGCTCTCACAGATAGAGGATCTGCGCGACCAGCAGAGAGTGATACTCTCCGGAGTCGGATTTCCGGCAGATTATCTGGACGTGCATTATACCTGTCCGCTCTGCGGCGATACAGGATATGTGGACGGAGTAAAATGCAGGTGTTTCAGGGCACTTGAGGCAGAGATGCTCTATGACGCCTCGAACATCCGAGGCCTTTTGGAGCAGGAGAATTTTGACACCTTCGATCTCAAGTGGTTCGACAGGGTCCGCAGGGATCCGGCGAGCGGCAGGACCTCCTATGAGAATATGTCAGAGAACCTTCGCAAGGCCAGGGAGATGGCGCAGGATTTTAAGCCGGGAGAGAAGAATATGCTCTTTATCGGCGGCGCCGGCACCGGCAAGACCTTCCTCTCGAACTGCATAGCGAGAGAGGTGATAAAGCAGGGATACAGCGTGATCTATTATCCGGCTGCTTCGCTCTTTGACCGGATGGCGGATTCTGCTTTCGGCAGACGTGAGGACGAGCGCGAGCAGATCTTCGGCTGTGATCTGCTGATCATAGATGATCTCGGTACCGAGGTCACCAACAGCTTTGCCACTTCGCAGCTGTTCCGCTGCATCAGCGAACGCAGGCTGCGCAGACGGTCCACTATCATCTCCACGAATCTGGATCTGAACCAGCTGCGCGATACCTACACCGAACGCGTATCCTCCAGGCTCCTTGAGGGCTTCGAGATCCTTCGCTTCTTTAATCAGGATATCCGCATCCTGAAGCGCCATATGATGCAGACACGTTAGTTTTTGACCCGTCAGGGATGTAATAACTGTTTTTAAGGAGGCTTTTATGAACAAACAACAACCAAGCGACACTACCTACGCCAATACCATACCTTACGGCTCGCTCGGTATCGTCGCGCTTCCGGGCTGCGAGGAGATCGCGGAGAGAGTGGACGCCTATATCGCCATGTGGCGCGCCGGCAGGCAGAACAGTGTGGACGGTTATCACAAGGATTCCTACATGGTGGACATCGCTCTTCCCAGATTCGGCTCGGGCGAGGCCAAGGGCCTGATCAAGCAGTCTGTCAGAGGAGACGATCTCTATCTGCTCTGCGACGTTACTAACTACAGCGTCACCTATGATATGTACGGCAGGCAGATACCCCTTTCTCCCGACGATCATTTCCAGAACATCAAGCGTATAGTCGCGGCAGCCGGCGCCAGAGCGAAGCGTATCACCGTGATTATGCCATTCCTCTATGAGAGCCGTCAGCACAGGCGTACCGCCAGAGAGTCTCTCGACTGCGCCATGGCCCTTCAGGAGCTGGTGAATATAGGCGTCCGCAACATCATTACTTTTGACGCGCATGATCCCAGGGTTTCAAATGCGATCCCCTATCATTCTTTTGAATCGATCAATCCGGTCTACCAGAACATAAAAGCCCTCCTTAAGACAGTACCGGACCTGTGCATCGATTCGGATCACATGATGGTCATCAGCCCTGACGAGGGAGCCATCGGCCGTGCCATCGAGTATTCGAACTACCTCGGACTGGACGTGGGCATGTTCTACAAGCGCAGGGATTATTCCAGGATCGTGGACGGCAAGAACCCTATCGTAGCTCACGAATTCCTCGGCTCCAGCGTCGAAGGCAAGGACGTAATCATAGTGGACGATATGATCGCCTCAGGCGATTCCATGATCGATGTCGCACGCCAGCTCAAGGCCCGCAGCGCGAAGAGAATCTTCGTCTTCTCTACCTTCGGACTGTTCACGAAGGGTATGACGGTCTTTGACAAAGCCGTCGAGGACGAGCTCATCACAAGGATCTTTACCACGAACAGCATCTATCAGAGCCCCGAGACTCTGAAACGCAAATACTACACCAGCGTGGATCTGAGCAAGTTCCTCGCGCTCATCATTGACACGCTGAACCATGATTCGTCCATCGAACCGCTGCTCTTCCCCCAGCAGAAGATCAAGACCAGACTCGCTGCATACAGAGAGAAACAGGCAAGGAAAGCCCAGCAGTAAAACCATCAGCCCGGAGCCGGCGGCTTCGGGCTTTCTGATACTCTCAAACGTCAAAAACCAGTGGATAGTTTTGTGTTTTTATGGTAACATATCCCGCGGTAAATCAATAGGGAGGATAACTATGGACAAACCTTGTCTGGTAATAATGGCAGCCGGTATGGGCTCGCGTTACGGCGGCATGAAGCAGGTGGATCCTGTGGATAAGGCCGGTCATATCATAATGGATTTTTCGCTTTATGACGCTCATAAAGCGGGATTTGAGAGAGCAGTATTTATCATCAAACCTGAGATGGAGCAGATATTCCGCGAGACGGTCGGAGCCAGAGCTTCACGGTATATGGATGTGGACTATGCATTCCAGACGGTCGACGATCTGCCGGAGGGATACAGCGTGCCGGACGGCAGGACGAAGCCCTGGGGCACTGCGCATGCGCTGCTCTCTGCGAGAGACAAGGTCAATGGACCTTTCGCGGTCATCAATGCCGACGATTACTACGGCAAGCATGCGTTCCGTGATCTTTACGGGTTCCTCAGCCGCATCTCGAGCGAGGACGACTATGGCTACGTCATGTCGGGATTTCATCTGATCAATACCCTGACAGAGAACGGCAGCGTCTCGCGCGGAGTCTGCGAAACTGACGAAAACGGTATGCTTACGAGCATTATTGAGCGCACGCGTATCGAGAAGCACGACGGACATCCGGAATATACGATCGATGAGGGAAAATCATGGGTTGCTCTGCCGGATGACACGCCGGTTTCGATGAATCTCTGGGGCTTTAACCGCAATTATCTCGACGCTGCATGGGAGATGTTCCCTGCTTTCCTCGACAAGGCGCTCGCCGAGAATCCCATGAAGGCAGAGTACTACGTGCCGAGCGTCGTCTCGGCTCTGCTCGGCCGCGGCGCGAGCGTCAAAGTACTCTCCACGCCCGACGTCTGGTACGGCGTCACGTATGCCGAGGACAAGCAGTCGGTCGTCGAAGCGATAGCCCGCATGGAGGCTGAGGGTCTCTATCCGCCGGAGTTTTAATATATTTGAAGCAGTTTATGCTTAATGCTGATCTGAATGCGCCGCTGCGCGTTCAAAAGCGCACGAAATAAAGATGTTTTGAAAGGAATGAAATGATCCAGGCAAGCAACGTAAGTTTAAGATTCGGAAAAAAAGCCCTCTTTGAGGACGTTAACGTCAAATTCGTCCCGGGCCACTGCTACGGACTGATCGGCGCAAACGGCGCAGGCAAATCCACTTTTCTGCGTATCCTCACCGGAGAGCTTGAGCCCACGAGCGGAGAAGTCATAGTTACGCCCGGTGAGCGCATCTCGTTCCTCAAGCAGGACCATTTCAAATACGACGAAGAGACCGTCATTGACACGGTCATGCTGGGCAATCCGCGTCTCGTCGAGATCATGAAGGAAAAGGACGCGCTCTATGCCAAGCCTGATTTCTCTGATGAAGACGGCATCAGAGCCAGCGAGCTCGAGACGGAATTCGCAGAGATGGACGGCTGGGAAGCCGAATCGAACGCGGCTGCCCTGCTTAACGGCCTCGGCGTCGAGACAGAGCACCACTACGAGCTGATGAAGACCCTGCCCGGCAGCCTTAAGGTTAAGGTCCTGTTGGCACAGGCGCTTTTCGGCAACCCGGATATCCTGCTGCTCGACGAGCCCACGAACCATCTTGACCTCGCAGCCATCGCGTGGCTCGAGGAGTTCCTGATCAACTTCGAGAACACGGTCATCGTGGTTTCGCACGACAGATATTTCCTGAACAAAGTCTGTACTCAGATCGCCGATATCGATTACGGCAAGATCCAGCTCTACGCGGGCAACTACGACTTCTGGTATGAATCCTCACAGCTGATGATCCGTCAGATGAAGGAAGAGAACAAGAAAAAAGAAGAGAAGATCAAGGAGCTGCAGGAGTTCATTTCGCGCTTTGCCGCGAACGCTTCGAAGTCCAAGCAGGCCACGTCCAGAAAACGTGCGCTTGAGAAGATCCAGCTCGAGGAGATCAAGCCTTCCAGCCGCAAGTATCCCTATATCGACTTCAGGCCTGAGCGCAGCATAGGCAATGAGGTCCTGGAGGTAAAGGATCTGACCAAGACCGTGGACGGAAAACTGGTGCTGGATCATGTGTCATTTGTCCTGGGACATGACGACAAGGTGGCTCTGGTCGGCTCGGACGAGCTCGCAAAGACCACTCTCTTCCAGATAATCAGCGGAGAACTGGAGCCCGACGAAGGCTCATACAAGTGGGGCGTGACCACGAGTCAGGCGTATTTCCCCAAGGACAGCTCCGCCGAGTTTAAGGCCGACTATACTATCACCGACTGGCTCACGGGATACTCTGCGATCAAGGACGTCACATATGTGCGTGGTTTCCTCGGCCGTATGCTCTTTGCCGGAGACGACGGGATGAAGCATCTGCCGGTACTCTCAGGAGGCGAGAGGGTGCGCTGCATGTTCTCCAAGATGATGATCTCCGGTGCAAACGTAC
This sequence comes from Lachnospiraceae bacterium, assembly GCA_017445585.1. GTDB lineage: Bacteria > Bacillota > Clostridia > Lachnospirales > Lachnospiraceae > UBA3774. Next base: position 50,643 of record JAFSTX010000068.1, on the reverse strand, counting down.
TGCTCTTTGATGAGCCGACGAACCATCTCGACATGGAATCCATCACCGCACTGAACAACGGTATGGTCAAATTCCCGGGAGTCATTATCTTTGCGACACGCGATCACCAGATCGTACAGACCACAGCGAACCGTATCATGGAGCTGATCGGTGGAAAACTCATCGACAAGATAACGACTTACGACGAGTATCTGGCCAGCGATGAGATGGCGATGAAGCGTCAGGTCTACGTCGCCCAGAAGGAAGAGGACGAGAACTGACAGTACTCCTGAGCCATGAAAAAATCGCATGGCCCCGTTCAATAAGCCTCAGGCGAAAAGAGAAGGATTCTCTTGATTTTAACGGTCTTTGCAAGTAAACTATCCATATAAGTCATCCGCAAACCGAAAGGAGCAAATTATGAGTTTTATTGACACTATCAAGCAGAGAGCGGCGCAGGACAAGAAGACCATCATCCTGCCGGAGTCCATGGATGCCCGCACCTATGAGGCGGCCGTGACCATTATGAAGGAGGGCTTTGCGAACCTCATCATGATCGGTACGGAGGAGGATTTCGCGAAGTTTCCTCAGTACGATCTGACCGGCATCACCAAGGTCGATCCCACCACCGATCCCCGCACTCAGAGCTATATCGATAAGCTCGTGGAGCTGCGCTCAAAGAAGGGCATGACTCCCGAGCAGGCACGCGAGATCCTGCTTACCGACTATACCTATTACGGCGTTATGATGATCAAGATGGGGGATGCCGACGGCCTCGTATCCGGCGCCTGCCACTCCACCGCTAATACCCTTCGTCCCTGCCTGCAGGTCCTCAAGACCAAGCCCGGCACGAAGCTGGTCTCCTCGTTCTTCATCATGGTCGTTCCGGACTGCGAATACGGCGAGAACGGCACTTTCGTCTTCTCTGACTGCGGTCTGTGCCAGGATCCCACATCTGATGAGCTGGCTTCCATCGCATACTCAAGCGCCGAGTCCTTTAAGGCGCTCGTCAGCCACGACGCCAGAGTCGCTTTCCTCAGCCACTCTTCAAAGGGCAGCGCGAAGCACGCACTCGTCGACAAAGTCACCGCTGCCGTGGCGGCTGCTCACGAGCAGTTCCCCGATCTGAACTGCGACGGCGAGCTCCAGCTGGATGCCGCCATCGTTCCTTCGGTCGGAGCTTCCAAGGCTCCCGGCAGTCCGGTAGCCGGCAAGGCGAACGTCCTGATCTTCCCTAATCTCGACGCCGGAAATATCGGCTACAAGCTTGTCCAGCGTCTCGGCAAGGCAGAGGCTTACGGCCCCATGACCCAGGGTATAGCCGCTCCCGTGAACGACCTGTCCCGCGGCTGCTCCGCCGACGATATCGTGGGCGTTACCGCTATTACGGCCGTCCAGTGCCAGATGCAGTAAAAAAGGTTTGAACACTGACCTTTAACCGTATATAATCATTTTGTAAGCATACACATTGGACTTTTTTTCAGGAGGTAAAAAAATGGCACAGTACAAATGCAAGATCTGCGGAGAAGTTTTTGAAGCAGCTGACGGCGAGACCCCCGTATGCCCTCTTTGCAAGGCGACAGGCGACAAGCTCGAGAAGATAGAAGCAGCTAATCCTTACGCAGGTACTCAGACCGAGAAGAATCTGCAGGCTGCTTTCGCAGGCGAGTCACAGGCCCGCAACAAGTATACCTATTTCGCATCCGTAGCGAAGAAAGAGGGATATGAGCAGATCGCGGCGCTTTTCCTTAAGACCGCTGATAACGAGAAGGAGCATGCAAAGCTCTGGTTCAAGGAACTGAAGGGCATCGGTGATACAGCCGCTAACCTTAAGGCCGCTGCCGAGGGCGAGAACTTCGAGTGGACCGATATGTATGAGGATTTCGCCGCCACCGCCGAGAAGGAAGGGTTCCCCGAGCTGGCTGCGAAGTTCCGCGGCGTAGCCGCCATCGAGAAGCATCATGAGGAGCGTTATCGCGCGCTGCTTAGTAACGTCGAGATGCAGCAGGTCTTCGCAAAGAGCGAAGTGAAGGTATGGGAGTGCCGCAACTGCGGCCACATCGTAGTCGGAACTCAGGCTCCCGACGTCTGCCCTGTCTGCAACCATCCTCAGAGCTATTTTGAGGTCAACGCAGAGAATTATTGACCCGTGTGGATCATATGAGTAAAGCGGCCGGATTGGGCTGCTCATACTGAAGAGAAAGCCCGCGGCATCGCGCCGTGGGCTTTCTCTTTGAACATAAATACGGTTTCCTGTGATGCCGGGAATGCTGAAAACAGAACGTGCAATCAATGCTTTTGTATGGAATCAATCCAGAAGGATCATCTTTTTGTGAGGAAACATGGATAAAAGAAGATAGAACTGCTTAGATTTCATCTCATCAAGAGTTTCAAAACCGTTTTGAGCATATGATCTGGTGTAAGGCAAAGTCATTACTTTCTCCGTGCCAGGTCTGATTCGAAAACCGTCAACAGCCCCCAGGTCAGGGTACAGGAGTTCAAAAAGTCTCAGGTTAACCTGAAGGGTTTCGTTAATTGCCTGCACGCGCATGTCGATAAAGTCAAATCCGCGTCCAACTTCTTCGTCGGTATTCGTGTTTTTGACCAGAACTTCCAGCACATAGATAAAGTCAGGTCTGTAACCCTCGTCTAAATAGTTTTCGGTTTCGCCAAGTTCGGACATATATTCTGAATACTCTTTGATATATGATGACAGAACGCAGACTTCATAACCGCTGCTGTTTTCTTTCTCCTGCCAGAAGAAATCGTTTTCAAAGGGAACGATCTCACGTTCAGCATATGTAATCGTTTCAGGCAGGACTATTTCCAAATTAACACCATAGATCCTTAGTCCGATACCTAACATGCCAAGAGCGATTAAAACGCCGGTTGAAATTCTTTTGATCATCATGAGACTCCTTCACCGGTGAACAACCTGCCGTTGCTGATTGTATATACGATATCTGACATTTCTGTCAGAATCGTCGAATCGTGACAGGATATAATGACCGTAGCTCCGCGTTGTTTTTCTTCTGCCAGAATCTGCTTTACAAGAGCTATGCCTTCGGTATCAAGCGAATTTGTTGGTTCGTCGAGGATGACGATGTCAGGGCTTTCCATAATTGCGGCTGCGATTCCAAGCCGCTGCTTCATTCCGAGAGAGTATTTTTTATATTTCTTTTTGTCATTTGGATCGAGACCTACTCTTATCAGGGTGTCATTTATTTCTCTGTCGGTTATTATATTTTTTATTGATGCGAGAAGCTTCAGGTTTTGAAAACCTGAACAATAGTCAAGAAACGCCGGGTTTTCGATAAGAATCCCAAGGCTTCTGGGGAAGGAGATCTCCTTACCAAGTTCCTCTCCATTTATCAGTATTTTACCCTTTGTCGGGAAAATCAGTCCGGAAATCAGACGCATCAGCATTGTTTTACCCGAACCGTTAATACCTTTCAGGCCGGCAATTTCGCCGGGATGAAATATGACGCTTACGTTATCTGTTACAGTATTGCCATTAAGCTTCTTTGTTACTTCTTTTAATTCAATAGCCATCTTAATTGTTCTCTCTCCTGATAATATCATATCTTCTGAATTTCAGTATTCCGATGAATGCAGACAGAATGATTAGGCTCACGGACAGAATGATCCCGGTCCTGACATGTATATTCCCGACAGCCATTCGGCTGCTTCTGACTGGCATTGCGTAATTGCCGATCAGAAAGGGGCTTTTATAATAGGTGCTTGCAAGCAGTATCGCGATCATTATCGTAAAGCTATATATCGGTCTGATATACAGTGACATGGTCAATTGAACTGTGCAGCAGGCAGCCATGACAAGCCAGGGCAGAAGAAAAGTCTCGGCGATTAGCTCGTTAGGAAAAAGAAGGTCGGGACCGTGCATATTAAAAAATACATTTACGGATCGGGATAACGAAAGATCGAGGGGTGTACCTGAAACAATACATAGTATTATTATTTCAAGATAAATCATTACAAACAGAACGAAAACAGACAGAAAGACCCATGTAAGCTTGGAAAGCCACCACAGAGATCTGCTTTTGCTTGACGTCAGGATATTTTGTCCGCATTCCAAAAGATCGCGAAGCGGATAGTATAGGGTATAGTATGCAATCAGGAGACAAATCACCATCCAAAGAACCGGGAACAAGAAGTGTTTGTCGCTGATCAGTGAGAATTCTTTCATTCCGCCCAAAATATATACTGAAGCATCCCCCAGTCCCAACTTGTCTATGACATTGTTTCCCGAATGGATAAATGAGTTTGCCTTGCTTAAATAATCAAAAAAAGCACATATAATAATGACAGTGAGAAAGGTTATTATTCTAAAACGCTGGAATAATTCGTTTTTGAAATCATATTTTAATAATTTAAAAAACATCTTTCTTTTTTCCTTTGAGCAAATAGATGATAATAGAAATAATGAGCATGGAAGCAAGTTCGCAAATAGCGACCCAAAGTGTCTTGTAGAGAAATCCATGTGCGCTCACGATATATACGGGTGACAGTTCGCCAGGGAGAAGTCTTTCGGGAATAATGCTTTCTCCGTAATGGACCGCCAGTACGGAAAGAAATGGTAACAGAAGCGCTATGTATAGCCTTGAGACACAAAAAACGAGAGAGAACCCAAGTACAGCTAAACAGCCACCAAAGAAAAATGCAAGAATAATACGAAGGATTACGTATGCAAGAGGGGCCGAATAAAAAAGTGAGGAAAACATCGAAGGCAGCACAACGGTGTAATATGTATCATAATATATATCAGGAGTAACAGCGGGTACAAACATTGCTACAACAATGAAATTAACTGTCATAGGTATTGCTATTGCCGCTCCTCCCGATAAGAAAGATACGATATACTTTGCCATATACATTTTGCCTAAACCGGTTCGCGTACAGATACTTTTAATATATCCGCTTTTTTTCTCGGTGAAAAAGATCCATATGCTGGGTGCAGACGATAAAATAGGGAACAGAAAGAAAAACAGCGATGAGAGAAATGTCCCAAAATCCTCACCGATCCAGAAATTGTACAGGCTGTATGCGGGATAATCAGGATTAACGGACGCTCCAAGTATTTCCTCTGCCTGCCGATAGTATTCGCGCTCTGAAAAAACAAGGTGGATGTTGTTAATTGCGCTTAATAGAGCAACGCACAAAGATATCAGCATTGAAAAGACAAACAGTCTGTTTAACAGAGTTTTTTTTGCTTCGAATTTGATCAATTGCAACATGGTTTTCTGATGGCGCGCAGCTACGGAATCTGAAGGTCAACAAAGGTTGAAAGAGCTGTATCTCCGCCGACATGGATCACCAGACCTGAATCGGCGTTTAGATCATCTGACAGTAAAAAACCGACCGTAAAGGATTTTTCTTCACCAGGCTCGATGGTGTAGTGAAAATAATCGCTTTCTTTGGTATTGCTGTGTTCCCGATAATAGACCATTTCGGGAAGGTATCCTGCCCATGGATCATCAAGTATATCCTTTGTCAGAAGCTGAAGCATGTTAATTCCATGGTAATCGACTGCATAGTCGACCTCGATGGCTTCTTTGTCCATGATCTTTACATGAAGTAAAAGAAAAGGGTTTGTAATTGAAGTATTATACAAGGACTGCGAAGCAATATATGCGATCTCTTCGGATGACAGTCCTGCGCTCTTGACATTATCGAATAAATCCGCGGATACGATAGTGCATTCCAGCAGCGCGTTCGACTCGGGATACAAGACCTGATCTCCTATCTGGAACATGCCGGAGTCTGACTTCGCATCATTTGTTTTATTTGTTTGATAATCAGAGCCGTTGCTAATGGTTTCATTCTTTTCCGGATTTAGACTGTTGGCCTGCGAGACGTCCTGCCGCGAGGAGCATGAACATAATACCAAAAACAACAATAGAAGCGGGAAAAATTTAGTTTTCATTTTTTACTCCGTTTTGGGCTTGTTTAAATCACTCACACTGGATGCTGTAAAATCCAGTGTGAGTTCTGACAATTATTTAATTAGTTTGCGAAAGGATATGTACCGACTGAATCGGGGCTCCAGTAACCTGACGCAGTTCCGGAATAGGGATTGTTTCTTGACATCAGCGCGCAAATTGCATGGCCATTTTCATATACGTGGGTATGAATAAGCCTTTGCGTCCCTGGAGACATATGAGCTACTCCTGTCCCGGAATTTTGTGATACCAGGTTGGATGCAACAACATCGAAAAGAACAAGAGACGGGCCATTATCGAGTTTGACGTATACCGGGGTTGAATTGTCTTTTGTCCTGAAAAGTGTTCGATTGGCCAAGTCGCCTCCGACAGCAAAGCTAAAATAGCTGTCAGTGCTGCTTGCTGATGCAATCAGAAGTGAGTTGGAAAGAACCGAACCAAGTAATAAGAATAAAATGATGCATCTGATAATAAGACTTGTTTTTTTCATAGATTTTCCTTTCGTTTTTTTGACTAAAAAACATGCCATGGCTGAATCGATTCCTTTATAACACACAAAAACATATACTGTCAATATTATTACCTAATTAAATTATGTATTTTATATAAAAATCATTTATTATATAATAATCATTACAAGGTAGGACAGATGGATACAAAAGGGAATTTTAAAAAAGGATCAGTTGAAATGCTGATACTTGCATTGTTAAACGGCGGGCCAATGTATGGGTATCAGATTTCTCAGTCGATTTCGGAATACAGCGGGAGCCTGATCATTATTCCGGAAGGATCGCTGTATCCGACTTTGTATAAGCTGCTTGATGGAGGATTCGTTAAAGACGAACGCAGACTTGTCGGAAAACGCATGTCAAGAGTTTACTACAGTATTACAGAAGATGGAATAAAAAGACTTAACAGTCTCTACAAAGACTATGTACTTGTCCACTGTGGAATACAAAGGATTATGGATAGGTGTGATATAGAGGATAATTTATTATGAGCATACTATCATCAAAAAAATATATCAAGGAGCTGAAAAGGGTATTACCTGCTGTCAAAGAAAAGAAACAGTTTATCAGTGATATGACGGAAAGTCTCAGGTCATTCTGCTTCGAACATCCGGATGCAGATAAGGAAACCATTTACAGTGTTTTCGGAGATCCCAAAGAGATCGCGGAAAGCTTCGCAGAGGAGGCGGCTTTTGATAATACCGCAGGGCGAAAATCCCTGACCGCGGTATTAATTGTTGTGAGTTTTCTTGCGATAGGTTTTGGATTATTTTTCCTTATCAGACCATTTGATGAATATAAGCCAAATGACTTTTCCACGGTTTCGAAAGACCCGCAGGTACCTGTCAATCCGCTTGAAAAGCTGAGATTTGAGACGGAAACTCAAAAAACCGGTGACAAAATGATCCAGGTTGAAGGAATCGAGTATGCATACAAAAAGGTCGATGGTTATGGAAATACGGTTCTTCCGAGACTGGTCAGTGCAACAAAGACGATAGATTGCTTTGATGAAGACGACAGGTTGATCTGGACTGGCGAAATATCTACGGATTTTGTAAGTTACTATGATCGTTCAGTCGAAGAACACTACAAGAAAGAGTTCGGTCACGATTTTTCAATAAAGACTTCATATGCTGATATCGCTGACGGATATAATGTCCGTCAGGTAGGATATAATAAGATGCATAATACTGCATCGATAACCGTTCAGATATCGTTTGGTGGAGAAGAAATCGAAAAACAGTTTGTTCTGAGGTGTGATGAATTCGGCAATCTGAATTAGTCACAGATCCTGGTTGATCTCAGCAGACTGGCTACTTCACTATCTCTACTTTTGTACCGGTGTGTCTGAGTCTTTCGACAGTAACGGGATGAGTTTCCGAGTCGGTGATGACCACGCTCAGCTCACTGATATCACAGAGCCGGTAAAAACCTCTGCGAAGGAACTTGGTATGGTCGATGAGAGCTATGCTTTTATCGGCCTTTTTCAGATATTTGCGTTTCAGTTCGTTTATATATTCGTCGTCATTGGACAGTCCGTCGTCCGGGCTTGCTCCGTCGCACGAGAGCACGAAATAGTCGATATGGTTAATGCTGGCGAGGAATTCCTTCACGAATGAGGCCGACGACGTGCCGTCCTTGGTCAGCTGACCGCCAATGATGTAGACTTTGTTGTTATTATCTGTGGCGATGAGCTCCGAAGCCGAATGAATATCGGAAGCGATGATGATCATATTGTGTTTTTCCTTGAGAAGCTTGCTGAGCTCGAGGATGGTGGAGCCGGAATCGAGCGCTACCGTGCATCCGTCGGGGATCAGCTGGGCGGCTTTCCTGGCCATGCTGGTCTTTTCGCTGTGCTGTGAATTGATGCGCTGCTCGAGAGGAGAGGTAAAGACTGCCTCGTCGTTGTACCGGAGTTCCGCGCCGCCGTAGATCTTTTTAAGGATCCCCTGCTGTTCGAAGTGATCCAGATCACGCCTGATCGTCTCGATGGATACATTGAATCGTTTGGCCATCTCGGCGGTGTTGATCACGTGGTTTTTCTCAAGGAGCTTAACGAGCTCTATCTGGCGCATGCTCTTCATAGCATAAAAACCTCCGCAGAATGTTATCATAACTTTTTGGGAACATCGTCATTATAGCATTGAAAGTTTATCAAAGCAACACAAAATTGTAATGGCTGTATCCGGCGGGACATCAAGCCGGAAATACTGCTTAAATCCGCGTAAAAACGTTTAAACCGTTACGATGATCTTCGTGGTGTGCAGGTGTATTTCGCGTATATGATTTTTTTAAAAAAATGTCAGTAAAATGTTGTCAAAATGTTGACATTTTGGAGTTTTTTTATATAATAAAATCGTTAAACTATCATAAGGGAATTTGTACCCTTTTGAACATAGTCTTTTACAAAACCAATTATAAAAGGAGCAAGGAGTTATGTCTAAAGCACAGTTCAGGTATCTTTCTCAGGAGGATATTCTCGCACTCAACCTCGATTACAAAGAGGTCATCGATGTAGTGGAAAAAGGTATGTCGGAGTTCGGCAAGGGAACCTGCCAGCTTCCGGTCAAGATCCACGTCAATACCAGACCTCAGACCTATATCAACGCCATGCCCGCATATATCGGGGGTGATCAGGATATCACAGGTATGAAGTGGGTGGCCGGATATCCGGAGAACCGCGGCAAGGGGCTTCCTGTCACCTGGGGCATCATGGTTATGAACGACGCTGAGACAGGCGGTATCAAGGCTATCATGGACGGCCGCTGGATCACTGCGATCCGTACCGCTGCGGTAGCAGCCATCACTGCGAAGTACTGCAAGGTAAAGAACACTCACTCCATGACGATCATAGGAGCCGGCGAGCAGGGCCGCTGGAACGCCCGCCTCATGAAGCTGGTCGTTCCCGAACTTAAGAAGATCTATATCGATGATCTGTATCCGGCTGCCATCGATGCATATATGACAAAGATGGTTCCTCTGATGCCAGAGGTCGAGTTCGTGCCTATCCGCAGCGCGGAGGAGCGCCAGGCTGCCATCGATGATTCGCAGATCCTGATCACGGCCACCCAGCGCGGCGACAAGCCTCTCATCTACGTCGAGAACCTTCACAAGGGCATGCTCGGCATCCCGCTCGAGAGCACCGCATGGGAAGGCAAGACATACACCTGGGCCGACAGATTCGTCTGCGACGACTGGAACCTCGTACAGTGCTATCTGGCTGACGGCAAGTACACGGACGGACTGAACGACGAGTATCAGATCCTGGGCAAGATTATCAACGGCGAGGCAGTAGGCCGCGCATCCGAGGACGAATTCGTCATCGCCTCCTCGCACGGCATATCCATCTCCGACGTAGCCGTCGGCGATCTGATCCTCCGTAAAGCCGAGGAAAAGGGGATCGGTACCATGCTTACTCTCATGGAGGAGAACGACATCATCAGATGATCGGTCTCTCCTGATCGATAACGATAATCTTAGATTTACATCACAGAAAGGTGGATTTTGGGATGGAAGAAAAAGAGAAGAAAAAGAAAAAAGGTTTGATCGGATTCATATCCGCTCATCCCGTGCTTTCGAGTATCTTCGGCGTACTGCTGGCAGGCGGCATTACCGTAGGTGTACTCTTTGCCACGGGCGTACTGGGCGGAAAGTCAGGCAAGATCACGGACGACTGGCTTCGTGAGGCTCTTGCAGCGGATGACACCAGAGTCATCGAACTTAACAATAACGTCAAGTCAAAGGGTGCTTACGAAGTAAACGGCACGAAGACACTGACGGGTACCGGCAAGATCACTCTGAATCAGAACGCCGGATATGTGCTCAGTATCAACGACGGCGCCTCTCTTACCATGGACGGCATCGAGCTGAATGTAAAGAATATCGGCACGAACGCCGTGATAGTGCGTGCGGGCGGCAGCCTCGTCTGGAATGACGGCACCATATCCTACCCCAAGCAGTACTCCATCATGAACTACGGAGATACCACCATCAACGGCGGCACCTTTGAGTACGCCGGTGCGAGCTGGGTATATATCAAGGCCGGAACCACAGTGAACGTCACCGGCGGCAATTTTGTCAAGTCCACTACCGCGGGTTTTGAGGTGGAAAGGAACGCATATCTCAATATCAGCGGTGAAAACACGTGGATGGAGCGCGCCGGCACGAACACCATCAATAACAACGGTACAGTAGTAATGACCGGCGGCACGATCAGCCAGAGCGAGGTCTGGACCATCACAAACCACGGTTCTCTGGACATGAAGAACGTCACAGTCAAGGACTGCGCGCTGAAGGGCGCAGTATACAATTACAGCGAGGCCACAAAGTGTGAGATCGACAGCTGTACATTCTCCGGCAGCAAGACATATCAGATATACAACGCAGGAGAAGCTGTGGTCAGGAATACCGTCATGGAGAAGTCCAACGCCTCCACGGTCAACAATCATAATGTGATCACCCTCGAGAACTGCCAGATCCTGAACAGCAACTACCACGGCATCTACAATGAGCGCGGTACGGTCAACATCAAGGATATGGTCATCGACGGGACCGTATACAAAGCCGTCCAGAACAAGGCCGGTTTCGTCACGATCGACGGACTTAAGACCGACAATATAGGCGGTACTGCCATCGGAAATGTGGCAGTGGTCGCGGGCGGCGATTACGGCTGGATCAAGGCAAAGAATCTGGATCTCTCCGGGGCGGTCCAGTACAATCTCGTCAGCTACGGCGGAACCGTGGAAGTCGCTGATTCCACCTTTAATATCAGCGAGGGCACGAATATCTACGTCCGTAACGGCGAAGGCACATTCGAGAATATCAAGGTCTACGGCTCCAGCACTCCCGGCAAGGCCGCGGTCTGCTGCGGCTCTCCCGCGTGGAGGACAGGTTCCGTCACCATCGGCGGCGACGACACATTTATCACCGGCGGTTCGCGCGGTATCAGCAACTACGGTACACTGACTCTTAACGGCGGTACCATCACCGGCAACAAATCCTCCGGCGAGCATCTGGTCGGCGCCGGCGTCTACAACGTAGGCGTCTTCACCATGAACGGCGGTGTCATCAAAGGCAACGAGTCCATCAGCTACGGCGGCGGCGTCCGCAACGGCACCTCCTCGGATGAGGACGGCACGAAGCACTATGGACAGATGTATATGTACGGCGGCGAGATCACCGGCAACTATGCCGACGCGAACGGCGGCGGTATCAGCATCGGCGATCCCAGGTGCGGCCTGTATATGTACGGCGGCACCGTCAGCGGCAACCGCTGCAACGGCAAGGGAGACGGAATCCTTGTGGCCGGTACCTTTGAGCTTCACGATGGTATCATCGAAGACAACGAGGTCTTCCTCTTTGCAAAGAACGACCGCATCACCGTAAAAGGCAGCTCCCTCAGCGGCAGCGGCAGGATCGAGGTTACGTCGAACGCCTGGACGAACGCGGGCGCGAACCATGCTGTCGAGTTTGAGAGCAGCGGCGCACGCAGCGCACTCGCTTCGCGTTTCTTCAGCGGCAACGATCAGTGGTCGCTCAGCGCAGACGGCAAGTACCAGGATGCCGTCATGGTCAGCAAAGACATCTCCTATAAGGGAGATTTTGACGGCGCGGAGACTGTCACGGTGACTGATTTCCAGGCACTTAAGACGGCGGTCGAGAGTACCGAGCGCGGCGGCAAAAAGGTCATAAAGATCGGCGCGAGCTTCGACCTCGAAGACAATATCACTCTTCCATATAATACTTCCATCAGGCTCGTTGATGACGGCACCTCCAGGACCCTCAGAAGGTCTTCCGACTTCAAGGGAGTCCTCTTCTCCGTAGGCAAGGCCTCAGATCTTGTGATCGCAGGCGAAAAGGGACTGTCGATCGACGGCAATTCAGGCAGAGTCACTGCAAAGGATCCCATGATCAAGATGGTCTGGGGCGGTACCTTCGTGCTGGAGAGCGGCGCGCGTCTGCAGAACGCATTTAACAGCAAATATGATACTGCCGACAGAGCCGGTGCGGTAAACGCCTATGGAGGGCGCTTTATCATAAACGGCGGCACGATCTCTGACTGCGGTGCCAAAGCAAATGATTCCAAGGGTACGGCACAGAACCTTTCAGCGATCTACGTGGCCACCAGCAGCGTTATTTCTATAAAGGGCGGCACCATCACCGGCTGTGGAAACGGCGCCATCAGAAGCTACGGCCGCGTCTACATGAGCGGCGGCACGATCTCCGGCAACAGGCGCGTCGGCGATGGCGGCGCCGCGGTCCGTGCAGCAAACATGGTCATGACCGGCGGTACGATCAAGAACAACTTCAGCTCCAATTCGGGCTGCGGCATCTATATCACGCCTTCTGAGGCTTATCCGACGGCCTCCTTCCGCATGAGCGGCGGTACCATCACAGGCAACACCAGCTCGCGTGATACCGACAAGGGCGCCAGTGCAGGTGCGGTCTATATCGCAAAGAAGGCAGTTGCGCATTTTGAGTCCGGTACGATCAGCAACAACGTGGCCGGCAAGGGCGACGGCGCCTCGGCAGGAGCAAACGGAAAACACGGCGGCATGAGCGGAGCGGGTATCTATAACGAAGGTACCAGCTATGTCGAGAAGGGCATGAAGATCACCGGCAATACCGCCTACAACTCCGGCGGCGGTATCTACAGCAACGGCAAGCTCTACATCAACGGAGCCACGATCACCGGCAATAAGACCGTCGGCGTTTACAAGGGTTACGGCGGCGGCGGAGCCATCATGCTCACCGGCGAGAGCTACACCGAGATCAAAAACGCCACGATCTCTGATAACAAGTCCGGAAGCTCCGGTACTATCTATATCGACGGCAGCGCGGAACTCGTCATGAAAGACACCGTCATGAAGAACAATACCGCTACCGGCGAAAGCTTCTCCGGATATAACAGCGGTTCCGCTATCCTTAATAAGAACAAGCTCACGGTCTCCGGCTCCACCTTCGAGGGCAACAAGGCCGGAGCCAAGGCTGCCATCTACACAGATGCAGGCTCCAGGACTGTCATTACCGGTTCGAAATTCGTGAAGAATACCGCAGCAGGCGCTGCGGCCATCGTGAACACCTCCGCGTATACCGAGGTCAGAAATACCGTATTTGACGGCAACAGCATCCAGGGCACAGACAGCTACTCAAACGGCGGCGCGATCATGAACCAGCGCAAGGACGATAAGAGCAGGAACGGCGAGATGCTGATCGACGGCTGTACCTTTACCGGCAACACGGCGCATCAGCGCACGCAGGGCGGCGGCGGATACGGCGGCGCGATCTACAATGACTACGGCGTAATGACCGTGAAGAACTCGAAGTTCAGCGGCAACGTGGCCGAGACCGCGGGCAAGGACATCCTGAACAGCTCGAACTCCGCCGGGCTTACCCTGGGCGGGACTCTGGACGCGGAAGAGCTCTACTTCAATGTCAGCAAGACCGTCATCCTTGCGGATGATTTCAAGGCCGCAAAGAAAATCGACACCATCTTCAATACCTACGAGAGCGAGAGAAAGGTCCTGGGCGGATCCGATACCGTAGTCGCTGCAAACTCCAGCGCCAAAGACGGGACGTTCGTCCTCAAGACCACTACCGGCTCCGCCGGAGAGGGCGCTAAGGTCAACTACACCGTCATTGACAAGGACGGATACATCATCACAGAGGCCGGTATACTGAATGGAGCCGTAGCTTCCGTAACTATCGACGAAGAAACTCACAGCTATTACACGCTGGAGGAGGCCGTGGCTGCCGCGAACGGGCACACGATCACGCTTCTGCGTAATACGAGTGAGGATCTGACAGTACCTGCCGGCAGCATGGTCAGCGTCGAGGGACCTTACAAGCTCAGCGGTCAGGTCAATGTAAACGGTACTCTTAATATCAAGGATACCGTGATCGAAGGCGGAGCCAAGGTCAGCGGCATTCTGGGCGTCGACGGAGCTGCTCAGATCACCGGAGGCAGTGTGGATCTCGGTGCCGATGGCGCAGTCAGGATCAACGGAGAGCTTTCCAGGAAACAGGTAGCCACACTCAGCGGAGAGATGACCGACGGACGTCAGGTCCTGATCGGCGCCGTTACCGCAGATTCCGTTTCCAAGTTCGATCTGGAGGGAGACGGTTCCAAGCAGATCAATTCCGAAGGAAAAGTCTCCGATGCGACAGAGGTCGCTCGCAATAAAGATACCGGTGTCGTGTACGATACACTCGCCGAGGCCGTAGCGGCAGCGCAGGAAGGCGAGACCATCGAGCTGATCAGCAAGGCCAGTGCCGGCGAGGGAATCGTCGTGGACAAGAACCTCACGATCACGTCTGCGGACAGCAGATACGTGATATCCGGAGATCTGACGGTGGCAGCGGGCAAGACCCTGACACTTGCGGGAGATATTTCCGCAAGCAATGTGATCCTTGCAGGAGAGGGCGCGAAGCTCGGATTTGACGGAGAACTCAGCCAGACGAACATCGGCTCGCTCGACGTCAGAGCCCTGGGCAGCTTCGAGAAGCTTAAGTCCGACAAGACCGTGGTCCTGGCGGGCGACATGGCCAAAAACTATGACAAAGTCACCCTGACAGGAGCTGAGTCCACTTATATGCTTACTCCCGAAGGCACTCTTACCGATTACGCAGAGGCAAGGATCGGCAGCAGGTATTATACGACTCTTGAGGAGGCCGTAGAAGCGGCCAAGGCCGGAGATAAGGTCGAGCTCGTAAATAACGTTCAGCTCGAAGCCACTCTGGTCATCAGGAACGGTATCACCCTTACTACCGACGGCGTGAAGGACCATACCATCACAGCCACGAAGCAGAGCGATAATGACTTCATGATCAATATCAAGGAAGCGAAGTCCGACATCGGCGGTGCAAGCGCTGATTCCAGACTCATACTTGACGGACAGAACGTGGAGCATAGCAGGCCTGTTCTCGGCATCCAGACCGAGGGTACCAAGGTCAGATTCCTGACTATCAGGAACAGCAGGACGAGCTATACCGGCGGCGCCGTTTACGGCAATATCACCGGTATCAGCTTCGAAGACTGCGTATTTGAGAACAATACCGGTTCCACCGGCGGTGCGGTCTATATGGCCAATGAGACCTCCACCACCTTCACGAACTGTACCTTTACCGGAAACAGATCCACAGCCACCGGCAACAGCGGAGGCGCCGTGAATCTGCCTGCGGCAGGCACTGCGGTATTTAACGGATGTACCTTTACAGGCAACTCCTCCGCAGGCTACGGCGGCGTATTCTCCGGTACGGGCAGCTCCGCAGGGAAGGCTTCGAGGTTCATCTGCACCGATTGTACCTTTACTGATAATACTTCAGAGAACGTCGGCGGCGTGGCTTACATGTCGCAGTCCGGTCAGACCTATCCCGCGATCTTTGCAGCGTTTGGCTGTACTTTCAGCGGCAACAGCTCCGCAGGCAACGGCAGCGTCGTCAGAGCTACCGGCGGCTTCGTCATCGAAGGCTGCACCTTCACCGCGAACGAAGGCGGCGATGCATACCTGAGCGTAGGCAACACCGCTGCCTACAGCCCCGTTACCGTGAACGGAAAGACCTATGAGGCCAGATATGTCGGCGGCAGCACGTTTGACGTAACCAGAGGCAGAGGCGTCTCCGGTACATGGAAGGACAACGGCGACAATACCTTTGTGGAATACGTCACCGACGAAGCGGTCGCAAAGATCGGCGATACCGAGTTCAAGACTCTCGAAGCCGCATATGAGGCCGCACAGGACGGCGATACCATCGTCATCGTGAATGATGTCATCCTCGAGGGTCAGCTCATCACTGACAAGACCCTGACTATCAGGACCGACGGCCAGACCAGGACCGTCACCTGCCCCGACAGAGGCAGCTACATGATCTACGCCAGGACCGGAGTCCTCAGACTTGAAGGTACCGGCGAAGACGGCAGACTGATCCTCGACGGAACAGGTTCGTCGGCCACGGCCAACCGTCCGATCCTGACCTTCCAGAGCGCGGGCTGCTCCGCAAGCTACGTAACGGTGCAGAATTCCATGAGCACCGACGGGGGCTACGGCGGCGGCGCATATGTGAACGTCAAGGACGTAGTATTTGATAACTGTAAATTCATCAATAATACCGCAAAGGCGACAAGCGGCAACGGCGGCGGTGCACTCAGAGTCAGCGCCAGCGGCGATGTGACCGCAAACAACTGCCAGTTCACCGGCAACCGCTCCGAGAACTATGGCGGCGCTGTCACGGCAGTAGGCAGCTACGGCAAGATCACGCTTAACGGCTGTACCTTCTCGGGCAACTCCTCAGCGAGCGTGGGCGGTGCCATCTACGGCAACCAGTCCAGCGGCAACGGATCCTGGGTCATCGCAGATAACTGTACATTTGACGGCAATACCGCCGGCGGCAACGGCGCGGTCATCAGATCCACCGGCAACATTCAGTTCACCGGCTGTACTTTTGCAGGAAACTCCGGAACAGACGGAGACATCAGTGTGAGCGATGCCGCCACGTTTACCAGAAAGGTATCCGGCAGCGTATTCGACAAGACAAAGTCTAATGCCTATGGCAGCAATGTGAGCACCATCACTCTCGGAGCCTCCGGAACAGACGACAATACCTATGCGGCTGCGGTCGTCATTACGATCGATGCTCCGACTCAGAAGCTTACCACCGGTGAATTCACAGGCAGCGCTCACGATATCACCGCCATCCTCGACGGCTTTGACAGTACGAAGATGAGCTTCACGGCCGAGAAGGACGGTGAGTCGGTCGATATCTTGCAGCCGGGCGTCTACACGATCACCGTGAAGGCGGGCGATGCCTATAACTTCACGGGTGATGTGACCGAGGTCAGCTTCACCTACACTGTTTCCGAGGGTTCGGCGGAGGTGGCAAAGCCCACGCTCAAGCCAGAATACGCTTCATACAATTACGACGGCAACGTGCTTACGGCGGCTGATATCCTGGATGGCTTTGATGCCGCCAAGATGACAGCCACCATTACCAGGGACGGCATCGAGGCGACGCTCAGCGAGGCCGGTACCTATACCGTTACCGTCAAGCCTGCCGAGAACTTCCGCTTCCCCGACAATGCGGAGAGCGTAGAGTTCACCGTCACTGTCGAAGCAGCCATCGTGGCAAAAATCGGTGAGACGGGCTACACCTCGCTGCCTGATGCGCTGACTGCGGCAAATGAAGGCGATACCATCGTACTGGTAGCCGATACCGGCATCAGCGATTCTCTGATCATAAACAAGGCTGTCACTATCACCACCGACGGTTCCGACCGTACGATCAACCTTTCGGATGCCATGGCTGAGGTGACTGGCTGGGCCATCAAGCTCGAGACCGCAAAGATCACCCTTGCCGGAACTCCCGAAGGCAGGATCATTCTGGACGGCAGGAACCTCGAGAGAGACAGAGGTGTCCTCTGGATCAGCTCAAAGGCAGGCGCTACAGTCAGCTATGTGACCGTTCAGAACAGTATCAACAAGGGCGGTGCCGCCAATAACGGTGCCGGCGGCGTGCACGTGAGCAACGGCCCCGCAGCCCTCGGGGATACCGTGATCGATCACATGATCATACAGAACTGTGAGAGCAAGTCCGGCAACGGCGGCGGTATGACGATCAATACCCCTAACATCCAGATCAGGGACAGCAGATTTGTCAACAATAAAGCCAGCGGCAACGGCGGCGGACTCAATACTCCCAGCAACTACGCCATTACTGTGGACGGCTGCGTATTCGAGAACAATACCGCAGCGGCTGGAAACAGTATTTATACAAACGGTGCGAACGTGGCTATCAGGCACTGCTTCTTTGACGGCGATACCGATACCGTCAGGAAGGGAAGCAGCACTGTAGACGGATGCACTTACCTCTGCGACTACATGGAGGGCGCGCATACGCTCCTCGACAAGCTTCCCGCTTACACGGACGGTATCCTGGTAGGTTATGCGGACGGCGACGAGTCCACAGAGGAGGTCATCTACACGGCCACCGCAGATGCGGCGGCGGCATATGCCGATCAGGCAGCGGCATCGCTCTCTGCTGAGGCGGCAAAGAAGACCACCGAGGGCATCACCACGTGGACTATCAGGAGCGGCGGCACCAGATACATCCTGCACTTTACCGCCAGAGACGGTGCGCTGAGGATCATCGCCGAGCCCGCCGCCTACAGCAACTCCACATCCTACTCGCACAGCGGGACGGGCTTTGCTCCTACCGTATCGCTTATCAATGTATCCGACGATACTGATGATACGAGATACGGCCTGAGCCTGCTCTATCAGATCGAGGACGGCAGCTTTATCGTGGTCGACGGCGGATACCGTGACGGACTCTATGCCGATACGAACAATACTTCCGCGACCCGTCTGTACAATAAGATGGTCGAGCTTAACGGAAGCGAGAGCGGTATCAGGATCGCAGCCTGGCTGCTGACACATCCTCACAACGATCACGTAGCGGCGCTGACGAGCTTTGCGAACAGATACAAGGGCAGCGTCACGCTCGAGAAGCTTATCTACAACATGCCCGCGGACTATGAGTATTCACTGCCTCACGGCGAGGACGGCGCAAATACCGACTGGCGCGACAATACGAAGGCTCTCAGCTGGGCGCAGAACGTGATCAAGGCTCATACAGGCGACGTCTTCTATATCGGCGGAGCCACCGTGAACGTACTGTATACGGCGGAGCTCTTAAAGCCCATGAATTTTGCAAATATCAATGAGACCTCCGTGATCTACAGGATCTCCCTCGGAGACTACAGCACGATGGTCCTCGGAGATACTTCGCAGTATACCGAGCCTGTGCTCACGGGTCTGTACAATTCTTCCATAAAGGCAGACATCGTGACCACTGCTCATCACGGATATACGCCCAGAGGAGTTTCCTCCGCGCTGTATCAGGCCATAGCGCCGGAATTCGTGCTCTGGCCGGCCAGCACCGAGGCATATAACGCGAATACGTCGAACGCCGCGAACAAGTGGCTGCTCGCCAATGTATCCGAAGGCAAGATTCACATTGCCAAAGATTACACTGCAGCAGAGGGCTGGGCGTATACCATGAGCCTGACGCAGACCGAGACCCCTAAGGCGGCTCAGGTAGGTGAAACGGTCTATGCGACCATAGCCGAGGCCCTGAGTGCTGTACCCGAAGGCGGTACGGTCACGCTGCTCCATTCCGCATCCGGAGCACAGGTCGACAAGAACGTTGCGATCACAGGCAACTACGCCTTTGAGGGCACCGTGGCGGCCGGCAAGACTCTCACCGTCAGCGGAAAGGTCGGAGATCTGACTCTGACGCTCGGCGAGGGCGCTCTCGTGGGTATCGCTTCCGATACAGAGGCCACGAATCTGACCGTCACCAACGCTTCCGAACTGGTCGGCAAGACTGTCCTGGCGGGTAATACCGAAAAGGCCTCTCTCTTTACCCTGACGAATGATGCCTATATGCTCTATGAGGATGGAGGTCTATATGACAAGGGTACGGCGATGACCGGCGGCAAGGTCTATGCGACACTGGCAGATGCCTATGCTGCTGCCTCTGCCGGATCCACCATCACGATCATCAGGGATGAGACCATGACTGCGGTCCAGCTGGCTGTGACAAAGGCTGTCACCATCACCTCCGATAAGTATGCTACGAGGACACTGTACGCCTCCGACAGCTCCACTATCGGTGACGCGGGATTCCTGATCAGGATCAATGCCGCAGGCGCCTCTATCAGCGGATACGACGCCTCCCACAGACTGGTCATCTCCGGTGAGAAGCTGACTGCTGCCAGAGGCAGAGGCCTGCTGTACGTGACTGCCGCGAACACCACTGTAGCGCATATCGATGTTAAGGATGTTGCTTCAAAGGGAGCCGGCGCAGGAATGTATATCAACCAGACCGGCTGCACGGTGGAAGACTGCACGTTCACGAACTGTGACGCCCAGGGCGGCGGAGGCGGCGGACTGCTGCTTTCGAACAATACCAGCATCACGATCAAGGGATGTACATTTACCGGCAACATGTCCTCTACCACGGGCGGATACTACGGCGGCGCATTCGGCACCTCGAACAGCAGCTCCGTGGTCACGCTTGAGGACTGCACCTTCACAGGCAACGTCTGCAAGGGCACGGTCGGCGGCGGTGCGCTTACCGCAGGATCCAAGCTGACGATCAGAGGCAATGTTACGGTCAATGACAACAGCACCACATCCGCTTCAGCCATCGGCGGCGGTATCTTCATCAGGACCGCGACCGGTTCGATCATCATCGAGAGCGGAGCGACTCTGACGCTTAACGGCAATACATCAAACGGCGCCGCAAGTGCCATCGCATTCAAGGACAACGGCGCGGGAACCATCACGAACAACGGCACGCTGATCATCGACGGCGTGACGCAGTAATAACAGGTCAAAGGAACGTATGATATGAAAAAAACACTTGCGATCATCTTTGCAGTGCTGCTGGCCTTCGGACTGGCAGCCTGCGGAGGCGGAGACGGGGAGGACGGCAATTCACAGGCCGCTTCCGGCTCCGACCTCGAGCTTGTAACGGACGGAAAGAGTGAATTTACGATTGTTTATCCCGAGGGCGCAGCGGAAGCCGTCATGGATTCGGCTTTCCGCCTCAGAGATGAACTGGCCGCGGCCACCGGAGCCACTTTTAAGATCAGTGAAGACATGGCCATAGGTGACGGCACCGGCAAAAAGGAGATCCTCGTCGGTCTGACCGACAGACCGGAATCCACGGAGATCCTCTCCGAGATGTCACAGTCCGGAGACTATATCGCAAAAGTGTCGGGAGAGAAGATCGTCCTTCAGGCGATGATCACCCCCGGTCTTGGCGAGGTCGTGGATGCTTTTGTGGAGAGCATCAAAACGAACGGTACCACGGTAGCGGCTGATTTCGTCATCAACGGCCAGAGTGAGAGCATGGTCAAGTACCTGCCTGCTTTTACTCATGGCGAATTCGAATTCAGCTATGACTGCGGCGACGATGCCATGATGCTCTCGTATCAGGCCGATCAGACGGGATATGATGCATATCTCTCCGACCTGACACAAGCCGGTTTTACTCAGTATTCGACGAACAAACTCGGCGACAACAGCTTTGCCGTGTATACCAGGGAGTCGGATAATGTGGAGGTCCACCTCTCGCTCTTCCCGGTGCTCTCGGTAATGCACATCACTGCTGAGCCCATCACCTATCTGCCCGCTCTCCAGCCCGAGACAGTGGAAGCGAAGGTAACTCCGAGTATCTCGATGCTCGGCCTCGAAGGCTACGATACCAGCGGCAGCCCCAACCAGATCGGTGAAAGCTTCGTATTTCAGACCTCTGCAGGCAATTTTATCATCTACGACGGTGGCCATAACAAGCAGCTGCCCTCTGACAACATCTACAACAAGCTCGTAGAACTCGCTCCCGATCCCGAGAATATCGTCATCGACGCGTGGTTCATCAGCCATGCGCACGCCGATCATATGGGTGCGATCAAGTGGTTTACAAAGGATCACGCAAAGGACGTTACTCTGAAGCTTCTGGTCATGAATCTTCCTTCGGATGAGGCTATCAGCGTGGCCAGCGAGTATGTCGAGAACGCGAACCACGATCTGCGCGAGTGCGCAGCTCAGTACGAGGGCTGCCAGGTATTCAAGATGCATATGGGACAGGTTCTGTATCTGGACGATGCGGTAGCTACATGTTACGGCACTTATGAAATGATCGCTCCCCAGAGTCTGGAATACTTCAACAACTCATGCATGCTTGAATACATTGATCTCGGCGGACAGCGCATCAATATGATGGGCGACTGCGCGCCTCTCGAGACTGCTGTCCTGACACAGATCTACAAGGATCAGGATCTGAAGTGCGATATCGTGCAGATCTGCCATCACGGCTATCAGGGCGCGTCCTCCGATCTGTACAAGCTGCTTGCTCCAGACTACGCATTCTGGCCCGGCGGCAGCAGGTCCTATGAGAACTATAAGGAAGAATCTTATAACGTGTGGGTACTGCGTACGGTCAAAAAGCTCTGGATCGCAGAAGACAAGCTGGTAACAGAACTTCTGCCCATAACGTACGAAGGATAAGTAATGAAGAGATACTGCAGGGCGCTGATCTATATCCTGGTCCTGCTGATGATGTCCCTGCTTGCGGGATGCTCCGGTGCGGCCTTCGATAACGATGAGGATGAAGAATCCGAGTATCTGACCGACAACTGCATGATGGGCAGGAACTTCAGCCAGGAGATCCCGGTATATATCTACGGCAGAGTCATAGATTCCTGCTCAAATGAGACGGAAGACGGCTATGCCGTGGACAAGAGCGCAGCGGAGGATGCAGCGCAGCTCTATATAGACGACTGTCTGGCGGCAGGCTTTATGCTGACCGGTACGGTCACGATCGAGGATAATACCTTCTATACACTCACAGACGAAGAGTATGTGATGTATATCATGGATACTCCCGCGCTGGACCGGATGATCATCACCGTAGAGAGGAAGGATACCCAGTGCGGCAGCGATCTGAC
The DNA here is from genome assembly GCA_017445585.1 of Lachnospiraceae bacterium. GTDB lineage: Bacteria > Bacillota > Clostridia > Lachnospirales > Lachnospiraceae > UBA3774. Next base: position 27,688 of record JAFSTX010000068.1, on the reverse strand, counting down.
CGGCACTCATACCTCCTCCGACAGTTCCGTCACTCTCTCGCAGATCGGACAGGACGGCGGCGAGCTGTACGGCATGGGATATGTGGTGCGGCTACGCGACGGAAGATTTCTCGTCTTTGACGGCGGATACAAGGACAATTCCGCCTCCGAGCGGATCTACGAGGAGATGGCCTCGCAGACCCCCGAAGGAGAAGATATCGTGATAGCCGCGTGGATACTGAGCCACTCCCACAACGATCACTGCGGCGCCTATGTTTCCTTTACCGAAAAGCATCACACGGACGTTACGCTGGAGAAGGTCTTCTATAATTTCGGCTACGAGGAGCAGTATACCTCCACCAGCCAGAACTATGCCTACTATGATTATGTAAAAAGCATGACAAATACCAAACTCTACCCGGGCATGCAGAGGGTGAATCCGCATCCCGGACAGAGCTGGGACTTCGGAGGGCTCACCATCACCTTTATCTCATCGGGAGAGGTGATGACCGGAGACCCGATGGCCTCTGCCAATTCCATGAGCCTGGTGTGGATCATGGAGACGGATGGCCAGAAATTCATCTTTACGGCGGATTCCAATTCGGAGAACACTCCATATGTGATGAAGCTGTATCCGGGCGATACGCTCGTGTGCGACGTACTGCAGGTGGCTCACCACGGATATAATTCCGGAGCCATGGGTCCGGAGTACTATGAGAAGATCGATCCAGACTTCGTCCTTTGGCCCAGCGGGACCGGCAATTACGAGAAAAAAGCCGTGCAGAATCTGGCCACAAACCGCTGGATCCTGGATAATGTGGACGAGAGCAGGATCTATGTCGCCAGGGACGAGGTGCAGAGATTTGATCTGCCCATGAGATAAGAAAGTCTGTATTTGAGGAGATCGGAAGTATGAAACCTAAAAAGAAAAAGGTGAATTACATAGTTTATCTGCTGGTGCTTCCGGCGATGATCTTTCTGTCCGCCTTCACCTTCTATCCGTTTTTAAAAGCGATCTATCTGTCGTTCTTTGCGACGAACAATATGGGTCAGCCGGGCAAATTCGTAGGCTTCCAGTATTATTCAAAGATATTCGCAAGCCCCGAATTCCGCGACACGATAGCGACGACCTTTACGTTCGCACTGCTTGTGGGCGTCGGGACCTTCTGCCTGGCCATGTTCTTTGCGTTCCTTTCCCTGAAAAATGAAAAAGGCGCGAAGGCCTACCAGACGATGTTCGCCCTGCCAATGGCGCTCTCATCGGTGCCTATCTCGGCCATAGCTCTGTATATCCTCGGCCGCAACGGCCTGCTCAATGAGCTGCTGGGCACCGAAAATGCCTGGCTCTCGAGCGCGGACACCGCGCTGTATGCCGTGGCCGCAGTCACGATCTGGGCGGGCGTCGGTTCGTCGTATATATTCCTGCTGGTGGGCTTCCGAAACGTGGACGAAAGCCTCGTGGAGAGCTCGATCATCGACGGCGCGGGCTATGTGCGCAGATTCTTCAAGATCTATGTACCTATCGCCTCGCCGCAGATATTCTTTGTGGTATTCCTCACGATACTTCACAGCTTCAAATCCTTTGCGATCATCAAGCTGCTGACGGGAGGAGAAAACGGCACGAACGTCCTCGTGTACGCCCTGTACAACGATGCGTTCAAGCGCGGGCGCTTCTCCTACGCCTGTATATATGCGCTTGTGCTGAGTCTTCTGATATTCCTGGTCACCAGGCTCCAGTTTATCTTTGAGAAAAGGGCGGTGCATTATCAATGAACGAAAACGAATATACTGCTGTTGAGATAGAAAAGCTCCGTAAAAAGGGTCATGCCGCAAAACAGCGCAGAAAAGCGCTCTCTTATGCGATCCGCGTCGTGATAGGCATCTGCTTTATCAGCCCGCTGCTGATGGGCGTGCTCTTCAGTTTCGTTCCGAGCGATTATCTGAACGATCTGCCTTCCATGGCAACGATCATGCAGAATTTCACTCTCGAGAACTATCAGAAGCTCTTTGCTTCGATCCCGGTGCTGCGCTATGTATCGAATTCGCTGGTGCTCTGCCTGGTCATCATCAGTATCCAGATCATAGTCTCATGCCTGGCGGCGTATGCTTTCTCGATGTTCAGATTCCCGGGCAAGGATCTGCTCTTTACGCTGATTCTCATCGCCATGATGATCCCCGGACAGGTGACCACGATCACGAATTATCTGACGATAAACAACGCGGGTCTGACCAATACCTATATCGGCCTGTGCCTGCCGTATTTTGTCGGAGGTACCGCGATCTTCATGTTCAGACAGTTCTTCCTGCAGCTCCCGCGCGAGCTTAAGGAGGCCTCCGTCATCGACGGCTGCAGCGACATGAAATTCCTCTTCAAGGTCGGTCTGCCTATGGCCGTCCCGACGATCGCTTCACTTGCGATTTATATCTTTATCGATATTTATAATATGTACTTCTGGCCCATGCTCGTAGCTACCGACCAGAAGATGTACACTGTGCAGATCGGTATGTCGATGCTCGTTTCGTCCAATGCCACCGAGTACGGCAAAGTACTGGCCGGCGCCGTGATCAGCATCATCATCCCGCTGGTGGCCTTCGTCATCGGACAGAGCTATCTGATAAAGGGCATGACTGCCGGCGCGGTAAAGGGCTGAGTGCCGCTGTATGTCTGTAGGATTTGACAATATGTGGAGAATAAACAAGGCTTTTCTGAATCAGCAGAGCCGGGCAGACCGCTAATCTGCGGTGAATGATTATGTTTACTGAAAAAACGGGTAGTAAACCTGTTATTATCAAATAAACTTAGGAGGAAGAATTATGAAGAGTTTAAAGAAGCTTCTGGCGCTCATGCTGGCCTTTGTCATGGTGCTGGCGCTGGCCGCCTGCGGAGGCGGCGGTGACGACGAGGAAGGCGAGATCGGCGGAGACGACGATTTTGACGATTATCCGCTTACCATCAAGGTCTGGCAGTGTAACACCGGTAACGGACAGGAGTATCTGGCGAGCGCGGCTGCTGATTTCAACGCGTCCCAGGACAAGTACATCATCGATATGAGCTACGGCGGCTCCTATCAGGACGTTCTGCTCAAGATCAGCACCTCGACCAAGGACAGCCGCCCCGATATCTTCGCGTCGGATACGGAGTCCATGTATCCGATCCTGGCGAATCAGGAGCTGTTCGTTCCTATTCAGACCTGGATCGACAAGGACGGCTATGATATGAGCCACATGATCACCAACCTGGCAAATACCTACTCCGTGGACGGAGTCTGGCAGTGCATGCCTCTCGGCAATACGGTCACCGGATTTTTCTACAATGACGATGTGCTCGCTGCAAACGGCATCGATGCCAGAGCGGATCTGAACAGCTATCAGGAGATCCTGGAGGCCTGCCGCACGCTCAAGGCTGCCGGTGTGGCGCACCCCTTCTATATGCACTCAAGCTCCGGTTTCTACAGCTTCCCTATGACCGCCCAGGGCATTCAGTACGTGGACAATAACAATGGCAAGGACGCCGTTCCCACCAGATGCCTGATCGGTGACGAGGGCGGCGAGGCTTACAAGGCCACCGTGGATTTCTTCCAGTTCCTCAAGACCATGACTGAGGAAGATCTGATGCTTCCCTTCGGTACCACGGTCGCTGACGGACGCGCTGAGTTCGTAAATCAGAACTGTGTTATCTACTCTGAGTTCATTTCTTCTTATCATACTGTAGTTACTGCTGTGGCAGATGCCTTTACCACCGGCTTCCATGAGTGCCCCACCATCACCAAGGGCGCTGCAAACGTCGGTCAGTGCACGGGCGGCGGCTGCTTCTTCCTGGCCAATACCGGCGAAGACCGCCGTCAGGAGGGCGCATGGGAGTTCATGAAGTTCCTGATGCAGGATGAGTATACCGCAGGCTTTGCCGAGGCTACCGGATATCTGCCTACCACGATCACGGGCTTTGAGTCCGCCGAGTATCAGAGCTTCATCGCAAAGGAATTCCCTACCGCGAAGTACTCCATCGAGGCCCAGGAGAATACCAGCGCCGACTGCTACAACGCATGGCTGCCTATGTTCTCTGACTTCCATCAGCTCTGCCGCGAGTACTACTCCAAGGCCTGCACCGAGAGCAAGAGCGCCGAGGAGCTTACGGTCGCTTTCGCGGGAGAGGTCGATGAGTGTATCGATTTCTGGCACGCCAGCAACGATTAAGGGGTCAAAAATATGAAGAGAATACTTGTTTTCCTGCTGACCTGCGTTATGGTGGTCACCCTGGCCGCCTGCGGAGGCGCGGCAGACGATGATGACGATGAAGATGATGACGAGACGCCTGCAGTCACTACAGAGGCCACCGAGGCGCAGGCTGACGATACCCGCAACCATCAGGCTCCCGAGAGCACCACGGGCAATCTGGTAGTCACCTTCTTCGGTAATCTGAAGGTAGATCAGTCTGTGACATGGGGTGACTGCACCCTGATGAAGATGCCCGATGAGTCATACGTGCTGGTGGATTCCTGCGAGGGCGGCTACGAGAACTACATCGTCCAGCAGCTTAAGGACGAGGGCGTGACTCATATCGAGTGCGCTTTCATCAGTCATTTCCATTCCGATCATTACGGCGGGCTGATGAATTTCATCGATGCTTTCGGTATCAAAAAGGTATATATCGACGGTTTTGAGCTGGATGAGTCCATCAGCTGGAACACGAACGCCGCGCCTCTTCGCGGATATATCGAAAAGCTTCAGGCCAAGGGTGTGGAAGTGACCACGGTCATGGCCGGAGATTCCTTCGAGATCGGCGGAGCGCAGTTCGATATTCTCTATCCCAGGCAGGATACGGCAGGCGCTACGACGAACGATACTTCAAACGTTATGAGCGTTTCATGGGACGGCAAGAAGGTCCTCTTTACCGGAGATCTCTACTATACCGGTGAGAGCGCATGCCTGGCCGAAGTTGACAACGAGCTGCTCAAGGCCGACGTCCTCAAGATCATGCATCACGGCGCGAATACCTCCGGAAGCGCCGAGTTCATCGAGGCTGTAAGCCCGAAGGTCGCTGCCTGCATGGGCGGTCACATCATGAACAATACGGGCCTGCGCCGCTATCAGAAGGTGGGCTGCGAGGTCTATCAGGTATGGGAGACGGGTGACGTCCACGTCATGCTCACCGCCGGCAGCGACGAGCTGTACGTCTGGACTCAGCAGTAATCTCCTGTACGCCCGCGCGGTTCCGTGACGGATGTGACATACTCTGCAAAGCCTTTGGCGCTTTCGTAAAATCAGCAGCGAAGGTTCCGTTAAGAAAAGCGATGAAAATGCAACTGTTTGAGCGAAGCGAGTTTTGCATTTTCGAGCTTTTTAGGAGCCAAGCGCGCTGATTTAGAAAGCCAGCCAATCAGCTTTGCGGGGTATGCCACCCGTCATGGAATAACCGCGCGGGTATGATACGGACACTGTCCGGAGCGGCGTATAGTCAGCCGCACGGATAAAAGGAGCATAATGAAAAAACTGTTTGTACTTTCTATGGATGCCATGGTCTGGGAGGACGTGGCATATTTGCGTGAAAAACCGAACTTTTCACGCCTGATGGAGCATATGTCGGGCGTGAGCCATGTGCGTACGATCTATCCGAGTATCACCTATCCGGCGCACGTCTCGATCATGACGGGCTGCAGGACGGGAAAGCACGGAGTCTTTACGAACGGGACCTTCGGCACCGAGGGCGGAAGTACGCGCTGGCACTACGTCGGAGATATAGTAAAGACCGAGGACATCTTTGCGGCGGCAAAGAGGGCGGGACTGACCACGGCGTCGGTTTTCTGGCCTGTCACCGGACGCAACAAAAACATAGATTATCTGATAGATGAATATTTCTTCCCTGATCCGAATGAGACTCCCGAGCAGGGCTTTGCAAATATGGGCTCGAGCGAGGAGGCTCTGCGCGCGGTCCGCGAGAACATGGACCGCTGGCCGTCAAATTATAAGAACAGAGGGAAGTTTCTGGATAAAACGAACACGTTTGACGATTTTCTGATGGGCTGTGCCTGCAGTATGATCAGGCTTTATCAGCCGGACGTGCTTTTTGTACATAACTGTATTCTGGATACCTTCCGCCACCGCCACGGGATCTTTAACGAGCAGATAGACAGAGGACTTGATATGACGGACGAGTGGCTGGGAGAGGTCATGTCCGCGATGGAAGAGGCCGGAGTTTACGACGATACCGATTTCGTCATCCTTTCGGACCACGGGCAGATGGACTTTGCGCGCAGGATCAAGCTGAATCTGATACTGCGTCAGGGCGGTTTCATCGACGTGGACGAGAGCGGCAAAGTCACAGACTGGCGAGCCTTTGCCCAAAGCAACGGCATGAGCGCCACTATCTGGACCAAGGACGGTGCGAAGCAGCAGGTGTACGAATACCTCTGCCGTCTGCGAGATCAGGGCGTCTGGGGCTTTGAAGAGGTGCTGACGCGCGAGGAGGTCTCTCGCGAGTACGGCTTTGACGGAGATTTTGATCTGGTGGTCGAAACCGACGGCTATACGGCCTTTGGCGACGGCTGGCAGGAGCCTATCGCAAATCCCATTGACCTTAGCGATTACCGTCTCGGTATGGCTACGCACGGCTACAGACCCGAGAAGGGGCCGCAGCCGGTCTTCCTGTGCAAGGGCCCGTCGGTTGAGGATGATGTGATGATCGGGCGCGGAGAGATCATCGACGAGGCGCCCACGCTGGCAGCCACGTTCGGCGGGACCATGCCGGATGCGGAGGGCCGCGTGATCGGTGAAATACTGAAACAGAAATAACGGTGTGAGACGCGCCGGACAGATGCAGGGCACGTTTCGGAGAGGTAACAGATGAAGGTATATATTATCAGGCACGGTGAAAGCGAGTGCAACAGACAGAATATGAACTGCGGATGGTCGCAGACTCCGCTTTCACCGCTCGGACGCGAGCAGGCCGCGGCAGCGGCAAAGTATCTCGCAGGGATCCGTTTTGACAAGGTTTTCTGCAGCGATCTTAACCGTGCCCGCGAGACCTGTGCACTGGCGCTGCCGGGATACGAGCCGGTCCTTACGGACAAGATCCGCGAGATCAGCGTAGGATGTATCTCCGAGCATTACTATGAGGATAATCTTCGCGAATACGGAGAGACTTATACAGAGAGCGTGATTAATCAGGATTTCAGGGCTTTCGGCGGTGAGTCGAAGGAACAGATGGCTGCCAGAGTGGCGGATTTTATCCGTGAGGTCGAGGCTCAGGACGGTCAATGCGAGCGCATTGCGGTGGTCGGACATGAGGGGACGGTCCATCAGTTCTTTAATCACGCCATGGGTTACCCGGTGCTGCTCGAACACCTCAGTATCGCCAATGCTTCCGTGACCGTTTTTGATTATTCGGGCGGCCGCTGGAGCCTCGTTGCCTTCAGCTACCGCGGCGCTCTGGAATAGCAGAAAGGATCAGTATGAAGCTTTTTGCAGGAATCGATCAGGGTACGACGCTCACGACGGCTGTAATAACGGATGAGAATGGACATATGCTGGCAAAAGCGTCGCGGCCGCATTCAAACTATTATCCCTATCCAGGCTGGGTCGAGCAGGACCCGCAGGAGATATACGATAACTGTCTCGGCGCGATCAGCGACGCCGCGGCAAAGATCCCCGGAGCAAAGACGTCAGATATAATAGGCTTTGGAATGGATCATCAGGGCGAGACTTGCCTTGTCTGGGAAAAGGATACCGCTGATCCGATATTCCGTATGATAGTCTGGCAGGACCGCCGCACCTCGGAAGACGCGGACCGGCTGGACCGTGAGTACGGAGACAGGATACTTGCTGTCACGGGTGTAAAGGCCGACGCATACTACAGCGCGACAAAGATCGCCTGGATCCTTGATCACGTCGAGGGCGCCAGGGCGCGGTATGAGCGCGGAGAGCTGATGGTCGGCACCTTTAATACCTGGTTCTTTTACAGGATCTCAGGCAAGACCATCTATGCTACGGACCCGGGCAGCGCGAGCTGCATGATGCTGACTGATCTGGCGCGGTGCGACTGGGACGATTTCATGCTGGGGCTTTTTGGCCTGCGCAGAGAGCTGATGCCGCAGATGGCGGACAGCATAGGGAGCTTCGGATATACGGATCCCGCATGCTTCCTCGGAGCTAAGGCGCTGATCGGCGCGGCGCTGGAGGATTCCTCGGCGGGAATCATCGGAAGCGGCTGCGTGGGAGAGGGCATACTTAAGACTTCTTACGGTACGGGAAGCTTTATGAGCCTGCAGACCGGCGAGACGCTCGTCCCTTCAAAGCCGGACCTTTTCTCAAACTGTCTGTGGACGTATCATGGCAGGCCGTGGTTCAGACTGCGCGGCTCCTGCTATTCGGCAGGCTCCTCCGTGGAGTGGCTGGTAAAGGGACTCGGTCTGATAGAAAATGCCGCAGAGTCCGAGACGCTGGCCCGCTCGGTCCCCGATACGGGAGACGTATACTATGTACCGGCACTTTCGGGACTTGCGACGCCTTTCTGGGATCAGTACGCCAGAGGCACGCTGATCGGGATGACGGCCGGAACGACGCGCGCACATATAGTACGCGCCGTGCTGGAGGCTCTCGCATATCAGGTGACGAACAGCTATCTTGCCATGAGCGATGCCTACGGACGTCGTTCACAGCTGATGAGAGCTGACGGCGGCCCGGTGGAGAATGCTTTCCTCATGCAGTTCCAGTCGGATATGCTCGGCATCCCGGTAGAAATCCCGGAGGAGAAGGAAGCCGCGGCATACGGCAGTGCATGCGCGTCCGCCATAGCCGCAGGAGCACTTGGCGGTCCCGACGACGTGAAAAAGCTTGTAAGGCTGAAGAAGACATATGAACCCTCCATGTCAGATGCAGAACGCGAAGAGAAGCTTATGCGCTGGCTCGAGGCGGTTCGCAGGAGCAGCGGCTGGGCGCTTCGCTGATTTCGGCAGCAACCGGATACTCCTCGAAATAATCGTAGATAAAAAAGCAAATTTGTGGTATAAGATACAGAGTTTGTATCATTCATTTGCAGTCGGATTTCATAGACGTTGCGTGAGGATCGGGAGCGCAGACAATTCATTGACGTTGTGTGAGATTCGAAAAGTAGGACAGCTTTGAGAAAAGATAAGGGAAGTTTGACATACAGAATCGCGTGTGCTGTGCTTCGGATCATCGTACCGAGGTATGATATACAGGGCGAGGCTTTGCCGGAGGGCGAGTGCATCATAGTTGCTAATCACAGCCAGATGTACTGTCCTGTCGTGACGGAGCTGTATTTCCCGGGCGACCACTATATGTGGTGCACTGAGGAGATGATGGACCGCAGGAAGGTTGCGGAGTACACTTACCGCGACTTCTGGTCGCACAAACCGTGCGGCGTAAGGTGGATATTCTGGCTTGTCAGCAGGATTCTGAAGCCTGCCTTTGTCAGCGTCTTTACCAGCGCGAGACTCATCCCGGTCTATCATGACATGCGGCTGAAGACGACATTTCGGATGACGGTCGATCGTCTCGCCGATGGCAGCCGCATCATGATCACTCCCGAACACAAAGTCCCGTACAATAATATCATCAACGATTTTCAGGACAGGTTTATCAGCGTTGCGTCGATGTATTACCGCAGCACCGGCAGGGCCCTGAGCTTCGTGCCGATGTATCTGGCGCCTGAGCTGCATACGATGTATTTCGGGAAGCCGGTAGTCTATCAGCCGGAAGCCAATGGCAGTGCTGAGAGGAAGCGGATCAAAGACGAACTGATGAGATCCATTACGGATATGGCTATCGCGCAGCCGCTGCACGCGGTCGTGCCATATGATAATATTCCGAGAAAAAACTACAGAAAAAACAGGCCTCTGGTCTATGATAACAGAACCGGAGAATGATATGTACGCCGGACAAAAAATACATCTTTGCGGAAAGGGTTTCTCAACCGTCTCTTCAAAGCTATAACCAGGAACAGGGCTATCTGAAATATAAACCGGGCATATCTTTTTGAAGATAACAGCTATCCAGTTCTATGTCCAATATTGTAAAAATCTTTGCAATCTTTGGAAGACTTCCCCCTAGTTCCTGAATTTTCTTGTTGATAGGTAATGCCTTTAGCATAGCGGTGTTTGGCACTGAATAAGATAAGTTTCTGTCGCACATAATTCGAGGAACTCGGTCTTTTGGTGCGACGGCAAAATACTGTATTCCTCTGAATCTTCCGACATCTTTAAGCCAGCAATACCTCATAATAAGTTGCAAATCAGTTTTGGAAGTGAATTTTCGGGATGATTGACATTTCCAAAATGCCATGATATCCTTTTCGCAGAATACTTCAGCAAAAGGAGAAACGGCATTGGACGAACCTGTTGAAATGAATACGGTCCCGGAAATGCAGACACCCCCCGTCATGCAGGCGGAACCGGAAAAGAGAGAGAATGTTCTTGGGGGCATCGTCGGCGCATTTCTTTTTTCTCTGGCAGGAGGCGTGATCTGGTTTCTGCTGGACATGGTCGGCTTTTACGCAGGGATCTCAGGCCTGATCGGTGCTGTCTGCGCGATCCAGGGCTACAGGATCTTCGGCGGACGCCTGAGCAAAAAAGGCGTGATCATCGCGGCGGTCATTTCGCTGCTGGTCCTCGCTCTCGCGTGGTATCTCTGCTTTGCCAAGGATCTGTTCCAGGCGTACAAGGAATGGTATGCCGCGAAAGAAATCGACTATATGCCGACCTATGCGGAATGTGTCCGTTCTGGCGGCCTCTGGCTGAAGGAAGATCCTGAGATAGCGAGGAGCTACCTGCTGAATCTGCTGGTTGGCATTGCGCTGGCGATCGTCGGGTCGATCCGCTACATCATCAACGCATTTAAGGAAAACACCTGATCAACAGGAATAAGAAAACGGCCGGGCCCGAACGGACCCGGCCGTTTTTGACGGCTGTGATTCTGCGGCCTTATCCCTTATGATCTGATCGGGTTCATCCCCCTGAGTGAACTGATGCAACAGGAAATGGCATGACCCAAAGATCATGCCATTTCCGGAAAACCATAAAACTGTCTTACAAGCCCTGGCCGAAGCAGGAAGATGTCTTTTTTTTGCCCTATCTGAGCAGCTTTCTGACCTGGGTGCTTACATACATGGCCAGCAGCAGCTTTACGAGGTCGGGGATGATGTAAGGCACCACGCAGGTCATAAGGGCTGCGAAGAACCCGTATTCGGTGCCGCGTGCGCCGAGTACTATGACGAACCATATCGTACCGACGAGATAGCACGCGAGCAGTCCCGCAATCAGAAAGACTATACGCAGCGCCCGTTTTCTCGTGATGAGCGGCTCGCCGAGCATATAGATCAGTCCGGTGAAAAGGAAACCGACGATATAGCCTCCTGTCGGGCCGAGGATGTGACCTACGCCTCCTGAAAAGCCGGAGAAGACCGGGACTCCCACGATGCCGAGGAGTATATAGAGTCCTACTGCTGCGGTGCCGAGCCTGCCGCCGAGTATCATGACCGCGCAGAATACCGCGAAGGTCTGCATTGTAAAAGGTACGACGTACGGAATGGTGATCCATGAACAGAGCGTGATGATGACAGCCATCAGGGCTATCATGACAGCACGGAACGCAGGGGAGTTTTTCTTCATCAGCGATCCTTCCCCCAGAAGAAGACTGCTACCGTGCCGGGGCCGGCATGGCTGCCGATGATGGTCCCGATATCAAATATCTCCACGTTCCCTTTGAGGTTCGGGAAAGTCGCCTCGATGAGATCGGCCACTTCCTTCGCGTCTTCGTAGCAATCCGAATTGCTGACGAAACATTTGTCCGAATAGTTCAGACCGTCATATGCGTGCTCGATCATCTTCTCGACGATGCGCTTCTTGACTTTTTTCTTTGAACGGATCTTCTCCATGGGAACGAGTTTGCCGGCCCAGTCCACATGCAGGAGAGGGCAGATGCCGAGCACCTCGCCGATGTAGCCGGCGGGCTTGGAGACTCGGCCGCCTTTAATGTAATACTTGAGTGTGGTGGAGAAGAACCAGTGGTTCAGGTGGAGTTTGTTCTCTTCGAGCCAGCGGGCGAGTTCGTCGAGCCCCATGCCCTCATCGCGCAGGTCGGCTGCTTTATCTACAAAGAGGCCGTGTCCGGCGGAAGCGCAAAGGGAATCGATGACGATGATCCTGCGCTCAGGGTATTTTTCGGCGAGCATGCTCGCGGCATTCATGGCCGAATTCACGGAACCTGACAGTCCGCTGGAAAAATCCAGATGGAGGATGTCCTGCCCTTCGGTCAGGAGCTTTTCAAAATATGCAATGTACTCAGAAATGTTGATCTGGCTGGTCTTCGTATCTGAGCCCTCGCGGATCATATCGTAGAATTTGCGGTAGGGAATGGTGAGCCCCAGATCGTCTTTGAAATCTTTGCCGTCGATCTCATAGGGAAAGCAGATATAGCGGATATCTCTTTTGGCGAGATATTCCCTGCTGAGATCCACGGTGGAACTGCAGCTTAAGATAAAACCGGACATAATTACCTCCTGATATATGTGAATATATGTAAATCAACGGCGCAGCGCCGTCAAACACGATGGGAATAGCGTTAACAGGCCACAGAAATGAGCCTGATCTCTGTAAATATTATCATGTAAGGCACGCTTTTTCAAATGCTATTTTGTATAAACGGTGATTCGTGTGCTGGGAGTGTGCTGGGAGAGCAGCGTTTTTTGGGAAGAGTGCAGCGAGACGCGCAGGGGCGTCTGAAAAAAGAACGCGCCCTACGGACGCATTCAGGAAGAAGCATATAACAGGAACAATTACTCTATCTCAACGTTTTCTATGGCGTAATCAAGAAAAATCTTGATCAGCTCATTCCGTGAATAATTGCACTCTGTGGATAGTTTGTCGAGCTGAGCGATCGTTTCAACATTAAGTCTGACCGAAATGACCCGGGTGCCGTCATCACCGCGTCTTTTAATGACAAGTGTTTCTTCTAAGTACTATGCAATACAGAGTTTGGATGAAGCGAGAGCATTTCTGAACGACAGTTATTTGGGGAACAATTTGCTTACAATAAGTAATGTCCTTTTGGATTTAAAAACGGATAATCCTACTGTTATTTTTGGAAAGCCTGATGACATGAAACTCAGATCCTGTATGACCTTATTTGCATCTATAACAGACGCCGGATCCGTTTTTCATAAAGTGCTGGACAAGTTTTTCGATGGAAGGGCGGACATGCGGACGCTTAGGATCATTCTGTCCAAAGATCCTTAATCTGCCCGCAATTCTTCCAGCACAAATGGCATCATATATATTGGCTTTAGATTCAGCTGCTCTATATGTCCGACGTCTTTTTGGGAAAAAAGATATTGCCGGTAGACTTTCTTTGAGTATTTTTTGCAGAAAGCCGATATGGACACATGCGTGTTTACGCTCGACGATTTGATTTCTATCGGCACTATCTTTGCATTTGATGCGATAAGAAAATCGATTTCATAGTAGTGGACTGAGCCCGGCTTTTTCCATGTGTGATAGAAGAGCTTGCTCCCGCTTGCGGCTAACATCTGCGCAGCAGCGTTTTCATACAGATAACCGAGATCGGCATCCAGCTTATCGCTCAGGAGCTTGTCGTATATCTTTCTGTGTACCTGGTCAACGGAATTAAAGAGTATAGTTGTAAACAGGCCGGTGTCTGACAGATATAGCTTGTATGAATCTTCACTGGCGGTGGCGCCAAGCGAGACATCCGGATTAGTAACATTGTAAGATATTAGTACTGTTTTCGAATCCAGAAGCTCTGAGAAGATCTCCCTGTCTTTGTTTGTTGTTCGTTTTCCGGTGGCTCCGGATATAACAAATCTTTTCTTGTTTGAAGAGAGCTGGTTAGGCACGGAGTTGTATATTTTTGATAATCGTCCGCTTGGATCGATTTTATAGAAGTCCTCTTCATAGAGCTTCAGGATCGCTCTTTTTACCCTGTCTATCTCTTCAAAATTTTTCCCCTCAACATATGCTTCGACTGCCTGCGGCATCCCGCCTACAGCCATATAAATGCGGAAATCCCGCATCAGTTTTCGGTTAAGACTATTCCCAACAGGAGCATTTGTGTGATAAAGCTGCCTTAATACATCGTAGGTGTCGTTACCTGCCGCCCACATGAATTCCTCATAGTCCATGGGGTAGACCGGTATGAAGTATTCTTCAGACGGGATAACTATGTCCTTTACGTTTTTTCTTATGCTTATCAGAGATCCTGTTTCGATATAGCTGTATCGGCCGTTTGCCACAAGATACTTGATAGCCTGTCTCACAAAAGGGGCCCTTTGTATCTCGTCAAACACTATAACTGATTCGCCGGGATACAGGGTGGTTCCGGTTGCAGTCTGCAGTCGTAAAAAGAATATATCAGGAGAGGCAATGTCATCAAATACATCGAGGATGTCTTTTTTTACATTTGCAAAATCGACTTTTATATATGACCTGAAATTATTCTTTGCGAATTCTTCGGCAATCGTTGATTTCCCGACTCGCCTTGCTCCTTCGAGCATAGCGGCGTAGTTTTTTGAATATTTCTCTTTCCACTCTGTAAGAGCGCTGTATGCTTTGCGTTTAAACATAAAACCACATCCTTTCGGGCATATAATAACACTTGGAGCAGTTTTTTACAACACTTGAAACGCGATTTGGAGCAGTTTTTTACAACACTTGAAACACGATTTGGAGCAGTTTTTTACAACACTTGAAAAGCTATTTGTACCCGACCTGAACAAGAAAGACAACGAGATCGTTGACGGCGAACGCGAAGACGAAGAAACTCACGAACGCTCCCGTGATGATCGGGATTGCAGATGACAAAAGGCGGCGTTTATATGGCGCCGCCGGATACATAATGGCAGGTAACGTCGAAATGCTGCGGAATAATTTGCAGAAATATTGCTGAATGATATTTCAAAATCTCGCTGAATATAATATAGTGACAGTGAAAAATAAAGTGGCATTGCTGAAGGCTACACCGGAAAAACTGCTTGGAGATCTCAACACATTCGGCTTTATGTTTGAGGCTTTATGCGAACGCGACTTGAAGATTTACGCTGAGTCTTTCGGCGCGAACCTGTTTCACTATCAAGACTATCTGAATCGGGAGATCGATGCGGTTATTGAACTTGATGACGGCACCTGGTGCGCCTTTGAAATTAAGCTTGGGGCAAATCAGATCGATGGAGCAGCCAAAGAACTGATCGCGATTCGTGACGATCTGGCAAAAGAAAAAGATGGGGTTCCGCCTTCCGTATTGTGTGTTATTTGCGGAATGTCTAACGCCGCGTATCAGAGGCCTGACGGTGTGTTCGTTGTGCCGATCACGGCACTGAAAAACTGAAATAAATACAATTCAACTATGAAAGCCCTTTGAATTTAATCAATTTACTTTTTGTGAAAAAGGAGTTAATATAATAGCGGCTTTTAAATAGATGTTTTCTGACGACAAGACAGTGATTCCGGAATAGGGGCTTGTTCCTTCCGGGATCACTTTTTTTACGGAATAACGAGCCGGTCAGATAATAATACGGGGACGGGAGCGGGTATGAAGTCTGAAAAAACACGTTTCGAATACAAATGGGTGATCATGGCGGTCTGCATACTGATGGTCTTTACTGCGCTGGGCTTCTGCAGCAGCAACAAGGACCTTTTTCTCAAGCCGATCACTGAGGCGCTCGGTCTGAAGCGCTCGGGTTTTTCGTTTGGCGATGCCTGCCGCTATATTACGACCGCTATCGTCAATCTCTTTTTCAGCACTCTTGTCGTGAAGTGGGGCGCAAAGAGGATGGCCGCGTTTGGCTTTCTCTCGCTGATCGCGTTCTGTCTGGTCTATTCGTTTGCCGGGCAGTACTGGCATTTCTACGTAGGCGGGGTATTCCTTGGCATGGGTCTAGCATGGAGTACCACTACGATCGTCGGATACGTGGTAAACAGCTGGTTCTCGGAGAACCGCGGGACGATAATGGGTATAATTCTTGCGTCCAACGGTCTTGGCGCCGCGGTCTTTGCCCCCATCGTTCGTCCGATCATCAGAGCTGACGCCTTTGGCTATCGCAGCGCGTACAGACTGGGCGCGGTGATACTTGCCGTGGTGCTGGTGCTGATCCTGCTGCTTTTCCGAAACGCCCCCGAGGGCGAGGAAGCGCCTCATCCCTCGACTCATAAAAAACCGCACCGCGGCGATTCGTGGGTGGGCATGGAGTTTTCGCAGGTGCTCCGCAGGCCGTATTTCTACTGTGCGGCTGTGTGTATATTCTTTACAGGCGCTGCGCTGCAGGCCATCAGCGGCATCAAGGCTTCGCATCTTTCCGACGTGGGATTGGAGAATTACGTGACGCTCACCGCGAGCTTTTACGCGATAGTGCTCGCGGCCTCAAAGATCCTTGCCGGGGTCAGCTTTGACAGGCTGGGGCTGAGGATCACGCTGCTGCTGTGTGAGTGCGCTGCGGCGGTATCGATCTTTATGCTGGCGATGCTCAACGCCGGCACCTCGTCCGTGATGATTTTTGTGTGCATGGCGATGCTGGCTTTGGCTATGCCGCTGGAGACTATCATGCTGCCGCTTATCGTGGCTGATATGTTCGGAGAAAAATCTTTCGCAAAGACGATGGGGCTCTTTGTTTCGATCAATACAGCGGGATACGCTCTTGGCGCGCCGCTCGTAAATCTCGTCTGGGACAGTGTGGGCAGCTACAAGCCCATCCTTCTCGTGATGTCGGGGATGCTCGCGCTGATCACCATCGGTTTCCAGATCATACTGCATTTTGCCAGACGCGACCGCCGCAAGATCCTCGCGGCCGCTCAGCGCGGGGAGTAAAGTTTTCCACATTTCATCAGGCCTGAAACAGATCTTTCTGCTTCAGGCCTGTTTTTTACAGCATCTTCATTTTATCCTCCGGATAGGCTATAATATAATAAAATATGATATTCATCGGACCTGTAAAAGGTTGGCGCCCCGGGCCTGATGGGAAGGAATGCGTTGCCATGGCAAATTCATTTTTCTTTAACTGGGAAATATCATTTATGGAGTGGCTGCAGGCAGTTCTGCCGCACGCCGTGATCCAGGTGATCTCACTGATCTCGTTTTTCGGCGAAGAGCTGTTCCTCGTGCTGATGCTGGGTTTTATCTACTGGTGCTGGGACAAGGAGATCGGAAAAAAGGTCGGCTTCGCGGTCGTGATGAGCAACATCTGGAATCCGATGATAAAAAACGTTTTCCTGCGCCGCAGGCCGTATTTTGAGAGCGAACAGATCGATCTGCTCCGGCCCATCGCGGACGGTGATATATATGATCTGAAGCTGCAGGGGTATTCCTTCCCGAGCGGACATTCGACAAATGCGGCGGCACTCTTTGGCATCATGGCGATGAGCTTCAAAAAGAAGATTTTTACCGTGCTTGCCGTCGTCGTTCCGCTGCTTGTAGCCTTCTCGCGTATGGTCGTGGGAGCGCACTTCCCGACGGATGTGCTCGTCGGCCTTGCGCTTGGCTATCTGATCATGCTCGTTGTAACGCTGCTCTACGACAGGCTTAACCGCTATGCTTTTTACGCCGTTATGCTCGTAACATCGCTGCCGGGGCTTCTCTACTGCCGGAGCGAGGATTATTATACCGGTCTCGGGCTGCTCATAGGCCTGATAGCCGCGTTTACTTTTGAGGAGAAAAAGGTCGGTTTTGAAGTTACGAGACAGCCGTTGCGCATGATCGCGCGCGTCGTCTGCGGAGGAGCTTTGTTCTTTGGGCTCAATACGCTGCTCAAGCTCCCGTTCCCGGGCGAATTCCTCGGCAGCGGAAGCTTCGCCGCGCTGATGGTGCGGTGCTGCAGATATGCGGTTGTTTCCTTTATTACTATCGGTGTGTACCCGATGCTTTTTAAGGTGACGGCAAAGATCGGAAGGAAAGCGGAGTAAACCGTGATCACCGCGCCTGACCGAAAGAGCCATGATGCACAGGGGAAAGATATGAAAGAAAAAGCCTTAAAGATCACTGCGCTCATAGTATGTATATGTCTGTGCCTTGCAGGCTGCGGCGGTGCGGGAAATTCCGCTGATAATGAAGCAGCTGGCGCATCGGGCGCTCCGGCTCAAAGCCAGACCGGTCAAGACGTGGAAAGCTCGGGCCAGGCGCCGGGGGAAGCCGCAGGCAATGATGATGCGCGGCCCGGCTTTGGAGGCGTCCGCGGTGAGTACAAGGGCTATATCGGCGAGGTCTTCTACCTGACTGAGGACGTTTCTTTTACGGCGGATGGCGAGGTCTTTGATGATCAGGGCTTTAAAATGGAGCCGGTTACAGACGTCGCCACGGGGGAAACGGTATATTACCGCGCCTCGAAAATGGAGATCCCGCAGGAAACGTACCAGGATTATTTCTTCGGTTTTGTTCCTACAAGGAGCGAACTCTATGATACGGACGGCAACCTGCTGGAGCCCTTGGAAAACTATACCTATTACGGCGCGATGGGCTCTCTTGTGATCAGGTCCGAAACCTATGACGGCGTACATCCGGCCCCGGAGCTTTTTGACTATTCGCAGCTGGATTCGTGTCTGTACGATCCTGTTGCTCACGAGGTAGTGATGGAGGATGTCGGCAGCGTGACCGCATTCGGCGACCTGTATATCGTGACGGACGGAGACGGTCTGCTGAAGGGTTTTATGAATGCGAACGGTGAAAAAGTACACGGTTTCCCCATGGACGGAGATTATGCCTACGAGTATTCCGACGGCACATATATCCAGCTCCGCGAGGGTGAGGCATACCGGAAGCCTGTATATATGGACAGCGGGCTGAATATTCTCCGCGACGAAAATCGTGATTTTTACACGGATCAGTCGCTTGTAAGCGGCAGCTTTATCTGCTGTACTTCACGCGGGGAAACGGCGATCCTCTCGCTTCCGGATTTCACGGAGATTTTCAGGACTGACGGTTTTCTCAATTATTTCGACGGCGGGCTTGCGATAATCTCAAACGGCGAGTTCTACTATCTCGAAGCTCTGGACGGAGAGGTCCTGGCCGGGCCCTTTGAGTCGCTGGTAGCGGGTTGTGACTATGACGTCACCGGGACGGAGTTCTTTTACGGAGTTTTCGAAGATGATCTCTGTAAAATAGACCGCAGCGGCGAGCTTGTCGCCCAGATCCATATGGGCGGACTGTATGATGTCTGGTACACAAGGGGTCTGCTGAGCGTCTCGGTCATAAACGATGTCTGCGAATACGGCCAGCTGATGTTTGATGAAGAACTGAACCTGCTGACCAAAGACGAGAATTACAACAGCGTCGGAAGCCTGTATTACTACGTAGACGGCGGCGAGTTCAGAGATATGATCTATGCGGGATATACCACGCCCTTCGGAAGCTTCCGGACGGATATCATCGACCGCACGGGCACGGTGCGCATAAAGGGACTGCGGAGCTACGGCGGCGCGGGGGAAGCACTTATCGCGGTCAAGGGACAGTACGCCGGCTTTATGGATGCTGACGGAAACTGGATCAAAAAGGTCTCGATCTATCAGACAGATTATGTGAAGGATAAGTAAATGCGCCCGGCACGCGCTGCCGCGGCGGTGTCGACACACGATAACGGAGGTATATAAAATGAAGAGATTTAAAATGATCCTCGCAGCTGCGATTGCGCTTTTGATGCTGGCAGGCTGCGGAGGGCAGACGATCGATACCGCGGGCTCTGACAGCACAGCTGCGGAGAACAGCGGAACGGAAGAAAACGGACAAGGAGCAGGGACGCAGAGCTCTCAAGCCGAACATGTATTTAATGTCAATATCCCCGGGATAGACGCAGAGAACTACCCGTATATCGACGGATCCACGGCCAATCATCCGCTGCTTGCGCGCATATATCAGGAGATCTGCCACGTGGACCGCGAGACGGCTGAGAGCTTTGTGGATTTTGATCTTGGGAGCACCGGATCCATCTGGGAAAATATCCTCGAACCGGAAAAACACGGCTACGAGTCCGGTAAACGTCCCGACCTGCTGATCGTATACGAGGCTCCGGAAGACGTCAAGGAGATGTATGCGGACGTCATGGATCACTTTGAGATCGAGCCGCTCGGCCGCGACGGACTGGTGTTTCTCGCCAATGCAGCCAATCCGGTGGAATCCCTGACGACGGAGCAGCTCTACGGCATCTATACCGATAAGATACGCAACTGGAGCGAGGTCGGCGGCAACGATGAAGCGATCGTTCCCTTCCAGCGCAATGAAGACTCGGGGAGCCAGACGCTCTTTATGAAGCTGCTCATGAAGGGCGAAAAGCCGATGGATCCGCCGAAGGAGCTGCAGGTCAGTACCATGGGCGGACTGATCGACAGCGTTGCCGCTTTTGACGGCTCGGGCAGCGCGCTTGGTTACTCTGTGTATTATTACGCGAATCTTATGTACGGCAATCCGAATCTCAAGCTGCTTTCGGTGGACGGGGTCGCGCCGTCAAATAAATCGATCGAGACGGGAGAGTACCCGCTGACAAATGATTTTTACGTGGTCATCAGGGCGGACGAGCCGGAGGACAGCCCGGTGAGGGCGCTTCGCGACTGGCTGCTTACCGACGAGGGCAGGGCCCTGCTCGAGGCGGAAAACTACGTCTGGGCGCGCGGCCTCAGCTCTTCTTCATCAGTTCCTCGGTGAACTGGCGCGTGTAGAGATTGTAATAGTGGCCGTGTTTCTTCATCAGCTCGTCATGCCTGCCCTGCTCGA
The DNA here is from genome assembly GCA_017445585.1 of Lachnospiraceae bacterium. Lineage (GTDB taxonomy): Bacteria > Bacillota > Clostridia > Lachnospirales > Lachnospiraceae > UBA3774. The sequence continues at coordinate 6,991 of JAFSTX010000068.1, read as the reverse complement.
TGATCTTGCCGTCCTGAACTACCAGGATCACATCGGCCTGACGGATGGTGGAGAGCCGGTGCGCAATGACGAAGGACGTCCTGCCGCGCATCAGATGCTCGATGGCCTCCTGGATGAGCTTTTCAGTCACTGTGTCGATAGAGGACGTCGCCTCGTCCAGCACAAAGATGCGCGGATCGGAGAGGATGGCCCTGGCAAAGGATATCAGCTGCTTTTCTCCGGTGGAGAGCAGGTCGCCGCCCTCGCCCACGTCGCTCTCATATCCCTTGTCCATGCGCGCGATGACCTGGTCGGCTGAGACGCTTTTGACAGCTGCCTCGATCTCTTCGTCGGTGGCGTCAGGTTTGCCGTAGAGCAGATTTTCGCGGACCGTGCCTGAGAAGAGGTGCGGCGTCTGCAGAACGTAGCCGATATTGCTGTGGAGCCAGAGCTGCGAGCGCTCTCGCGCGTCGCGTCCGTCGATCAGTATCTGACCTGAGGTCGGCTCGAAAAATCTGCACGCCAGATTCACGAGGGTAGACTTGCCCGCGCCGGTCTCGCCGACGATGGCCACGTTCGTGCCCTGCGGCACTTTCAGATTGAAATGCTCGAGCACGTATTCGTCGCCGTCGGGGTATTTAAAGCTGACATCCCTGAACTCCACGTCGCCGTGCAGGGGCTCCCAGTTCTCCTTCTTCGGATGGAAGGAATCGCCGTATTTTTCTATGACTTCCGGGCTGTCCGCCACGTCGGACTCCGTCTCCATCAGCCGCGTAAAGCGCTCGATATTCACCTGCGTCGAGATCAGGCCAGTGATCGTGTACACGATCCAGCGTATCGGCTCCATCAGATTCATTGCGTACGATGTGAAAGCCGCAAGCGTTCCCAGCTCTATCACTCCCGATATCGTGAGCCTGCCGCCGCGGTAGAGTACCAGCGCGAGCGCGATATAGGACGCGAAGGAGATCGTGGCGATCAGCAGCGAGCGATAGTGGGCGGCCCTGACTCCGGTGCGCGTCATATCGCGGCTGACTCCGGTGAAGTCCTCCTCCATGCGGCGCTCCGAGACCAGAGTCTTCGTGGTCTTTGCGCCGGTGATGCCCTCGTTGAAGCCTGAGGTTATCTGCGAATTTATCTCGCGCACCCGGCGGTTGAGCCGGACCAGATGCCTCTGGAAAAAGGCTACCGCGAGTGTTGCCAGCGGCACTATTACGAGTACCAGCAGGCAGATCCGCCAGTTCATGACAAACATGATCACTATGGAGCTGAACACGTAGGTGAGCTGCCAGATGCTGTCCATCAGGCCCCAGGCGATGAGCTCGCCGATCCTGCTCGTGTCGCTCATCACGCGCGAGTGGATGTAGCCCACGCTGTTCTGGTTGAAATACGAGAATGAAAGCGTCTGGAGGTGATTGAAGCTGGCGCGCCTCATGTCGCGGTTCAGGTACATCTCGATCCTGCCGCTGTTGCAGCCGGAGATGAAATTGCTGATTACCTGGACGGCGAGCAGCCCGACATAGCCAAGGATGAAGGGCAGAAGAGTATCCAGCGTGGATTCACCGACAAAATGATTCAGCGCGTATCTCTGGAAGAGCGGGATCAGCGTATCAATCAGTCCCGCAAGCAGGCAGAGAGACGCCGTAAGGATTATGTATTTTTTCAGCGGCCGCAGATAAGGGACGAGCTTGGGCAGACCGAACAGACGCAGCTTTACGTACTGCTCTTCATCTTTTTTGATGTTTTCAGCCATTTATCCCACCTCCTTGTCCGTGTCCTCGAGCTGCAGCTCGCTGATGCGCTGGTAGAGTCCGCCGGAGGTGCGAAGCTCCTCCGGGGTGCCGGACTCGGTGATACGTCCTTTTTCCATGACTATGATCTGATCCGCCTGCATGAGCGTGGTGACACGGTGCGAGATCAGGATGACCGTCGCCGTGCCGAGCAGCTGGGCGAGGCGGCTGCGTATGCGCGCATCGGTCTCGGCGTCCACAGCGGAGAGCGAATCGTCAAAGACCATGATCGGGGCTTTCTGGGTAAGCATACGCGCGATGGCGGTGCGCTGTTTCTGCCCGCCGGAGAGCGTGACTCCGCGCTCGCCGACCATGGTGTCGTATCCGTTTGTGAATTCGCTGATAGTCTCGTCGACGCAGGCGATGTCCGCCGCGCGGCGTATATCCTCCTCGGGGATATTCCTGTCGATGATGCCTATGTTTTCGCTGATCGTGCGCGAGAAAAGGAAAGGCTCCTGAAGCACCATGCCGATGCCGCGCCTCAGGTCGGCGGCCTTCATATCGCGGATATCCACGCCTCCGATGCTGATCCGTCCGCTTCCTTCGGGCAGATCGTAGAGCCGGTCAAGCAGATGCATGAGCGTGGATTTACCGGAGCCTGTGCTGCCCAGAATGCCCAGGGTAGTACCGGCTTTGATCCGGAAGCTGATATCGTGAAGGATCTCCTTTTCGCTGTCGTAGCCGAAGCTCACGTGATCAAACTCGATATCTCCGCGCAGAGCCTGCTGCGCCGTTTCTGAGGAAACCGCGTCCGGCCTGTCCTGCTCGGGCTCGGAATTCATGATATAGCGGATACGGTCGATGGACACGCCGGCCTTGCTCATCTCTGAGATAACGCGGCCGAGCTGCCTGACAGGCCAGATCATCATGCTGTTGTAGGTGATAAAGGCGATGAGCTCGCCCGCGGTCAGGGTGCCGTTGACGCACATCACGGAGCCGAGCACCAGCACCAGCAGCACCTGCAGACCCCCGATGGTGTCTCCGATCGCCCAGAAGTAGGAGAGGAGCTTTATCAGATGCACCCACAGGCTGGTATAGACTTCGTTTTGCTTTTCAAAGCGGTCGCGTTCAAAATTCTCGCGGCCAAAGGCCCTTACCACTCTGACGCCGGTCAGGTTTTCCTGGGCGATGGTGGAGAGGACGCCCTCCTGGTTGTCGCAGGCCTCGAAGTTTTTTGAGATCTTTACGCGGAAGATGACGGAATAAGTCACGATGATCGGGGCAGCGATCGCCGCGACAAGCGAAAGCTGCAGGTTCATCGAGAACATGAAATACAGGGAAAAACCAACCAGCAGCAGGATACGGAAGACCGAGATCAGCTGGTCCGAGACGAAGGTCCGGATGCGCTCGGCGTCTGACGTGCAGCGCTGGATGATATCGCCGGTTTTATTTTCCATGTGCCAGGAGAAAGGAAGCCTTTGGATGTGCGAGAAGAGGTCTTCGCGGATCTTCTGGGAGAGGCGCTCGGCCGCGACCGACGTGGTCTGGCTGCGCAGGTATACGAATACGCCCACGAGCAGCGCAAGGACCAGGATTATAAGCGCGACGAGCTCGAGATGCTCGCGGAAATACGCGGCTCCGCCCGCCGAATCAATAAGGCGCAGGATAAAACCCGGCGCGTTGATAGGCGCGTCGCCGATGACTGAGTCGACTGTCTGCCGGATGACCTGCGGTATCAGAAGCTCGAGCAGAGTGACTATAAATGACGATATTATGCAGGCGATAAAGAATCGCTTGCTTCCGTGCAGGAAATGCGCGAGCATTCCTGCTTTTGTGTAGGGCCCCGAGCGGGCCGTTTGCTTTTTGGTGTTATCTTTCATATGTTTCCTTTTTGTGTTTTAGCGCTGTCGCTGCGGCGACAGCATGAACAGTGTGCGCGTCAGAGCATTTTCTGACAAAATAAAAGCGGGAACAAGACCTCGTGAGAGGCTCATTCCCGCTTTTTCCGGAAGAATAAAGGATTATTCTTCGACTATCTGTGCATCCGCGGAGTTTTTGCGTACGCTCTCGATGCCGGCTTCACAAGCTTTCTTTGTGGTGTAGCCCTCACCGGTAGCGATGATCTCTCCGTTTTTTGCCTTAAGACGGAAGCGGAATTCGCCTGCCTTGTCTGCGTAAAGTTCGAACTTGGGGTGCTTTGCAGTCTCGAAGCCCTCTACTGTCTGATCCTCAAGAGCGGCAATGGGCGCATTGGTCATAACGCTGTTTACGCCGGACTTGCAGGTGTCAAGTGATTTGTAGACCTGAGAGGTAGCGATTACCTGCCCGTTTGTGGCCTTGAGATTGAATTTGAAACCGTCGTTCTTTGTAGCTGATATTACGAATTTGCCCATTTTCGTGCCTCCTTTTATATTAAGGTGAAACATTTACATAACTGCTAACATAATAAATGAAACACAGATAAATTTCAATGACTTTCTTTTGGTTTTTATATGTTGTTTTTTAAAAAAAAACCTGGTGCGGTCTGAGCACGCGGTTCGCACAGGCCACGGCGGCGATCCCGTATTGCAATTTGAATTAATTTGTAGTATAGTTAGCGGCAGCTAATTAGCATATGCTAACCAAGAAAAGATACAATGCAGAGAGGGAGTTTGGACAGATGTTTCTTGAATTAAAGGATGTCAGGAAATCGTTTGGCGAGGGAGATAACCGCGTGGAGGTGCTAAAGGGTATCGATCTTCAGGTGAGCAAGGGTGAGTTCGTGGTCCTGCTGGGACCGTCCGGATCGGGCAAATCTACGCTTCTTAACATCATCGGCGGGATCGATCACGCTGACTCGGGATCCATCACGGTGGACGGAGCAGGTATCTCGGAAATGAAGGAGAAGGAGCTTGCCGCATACCGGCGCAGACATCTGGGCTATATCTTTCAGATGTACAACCTGATCCCGAATCTGACGATACGCGAGAATTGTCGGATGGAGCAGGAAGCCTGCGCAAAGGCATAGGCGCATATCTGGACGGTGTGCAGAAGGTGGCGGATGCTGTGGCTGCGGCAGCCGGCGGGGCGAAACCTCTGATGGAAAACGGAGCAGCGCTGGTATCCGGCGCGGAGGCACTCTCCGGCGGTATCTCACAGCTTGGCGCGGTGCTCTCGCAGTATGCTCCGGATCCCGAAAGCAGTGATCCGAGGGACCAGCTGATACTGGGGCTGCAGCAGGCGGTCACCGGGCTTGAGAGCGGGGCGAGGGAACTGACGGACGGAGCTGCCGCGTATACGGGCGGAGTGAATGCACTGTGCGGCGGCCTCACAGAGCTTGCGGACGGCGCGGGTGCGCTGACGCCGGCAGGAGATGAGATCCGGCGCGGGCTTAAGGAACTTAAAAACGGCACGTCTGAATTTGCGGACGGAATCAGGGAATTCTATGAGGACGGCATCAGCAAGCTCATGGAGAGGACCGGAGAGGGCTTCGATGAGATCGTCCTGCGCCTGCGCGCTGTCAGAGAGGCTGCGGCTTCATACAGCTATCCGGGCATCGACGGCGAGGCACGCTTTATATATGAGGTGACGTATTAAAGTGTGATTTTTTATTGCAGGCGCGGGCATGAAAAAGTATAATACTACCATATTTTTCAGGGAGATTGCCTGCGCGTTCTGATGCGCGTAACAGACAAAAGACAGGTGGATTATCTATGGGCTTTTGGGGACTGATAATGGGCGCGCTTGTGCTCGTCGTGATCGCAGGACTGATTTATCTGGCGACCAGATTCATGAAGTTTTCTTTCGTGAGGAGACTCTGCCGCGGAAGAAAACCGCTCATGTTCCTCGTGGGGCTGGGAATCGTCGCGGCTGTTACCGCGATCTCATATTTTACGATGGGATATATGAACGCCGCGATAGTCGTAGTTCATTTCATGCTGTTTTTTGCCCTGTGCGAGCTTGGCTTTTTCATCGCCCGCAGGATTCGGCGCAGGGATTTTCTGCGCTACTGGGCCGGCCTGGCCGCGATCGTGCTGACGGTGTGCTATCTGGGAGTAGGCATGATCCAGGCTTACGGAGTCTGGGAAAAGGATTATTCGCTCACCACCGAGAAGACACTCGGGACGCTTCGTGTGGCCATGATCGCCGATTCGCACACGGGGACGACTTTTGACGGAGAGGGCTTTGCCCGGCACATGGAGGAACTCCAGAGGACTGAGCCGGACCTCGTGATCGTGGCGGGCGATTTTGTCGACGATGACACTACGCGCGAGAACATGATGCGGTGTTGTGAGGCACTCGGCGATCTCCAGACCAGATACGGCGTGTTTTTCTCATACGGAAACCATGACCGCGGGTATTTTAACTATAGGAATTTCAGCGGAGACGAGCTGATCCAGAATCTCACCGCGAACGGCGTGCACGTGCTGTGCGATGAGACGGAGCTTGTGGACGGGCGGTTCTACGTCATCGGACGCAAGGACAAATCGATGCCGGGACGCGCCGGGATGGCGGAGCTCGTCGAAGGACTGGACACATCAAAATACATGATTGTCATTGATCATCAGCCCGCGGATTATGCGGCACAGGCGAAGACAGGTGTGGATCTGGTGCTCTCCGGGCATACACACGGCGGGCAGCTGCTCATCCTGAACTGGATCATGGAGCTGATGCATCAGAATGACATGCTCTACGGGATCAGGGAGACAGGCGATACGACTTTTATCGTGACTTCAGGCATATCCGATTGGGCGATCAAGTTCAAGACCGGCTGCCGCTCGGAATTTGTGGTGGTGGATATAGAGGGAAGATAGAAAGAAGGCACTCTCCGGGCGCGGCGCCGGGACAGCGGCGGTGTGTACCTCGAAATCGCGTAGAGGTGGACCGGCTGCTGATATAAGATCTGCATATACGAATAACCTTTTGTTGACATCCCGCAGACATAATCTGCGGGATGGATTTTTGTATTAGCAGGCCTGAGAACAGAAAACGCGATCCAGGCCTGCATTTTATTAGAGCTGGGCAGGCCTGAAAGCAGAAAACGCAATCCAGGCCTGCATTTTATTAGAGCTGGGCAGGCCTGAAAGCAGAAAACGCGATCCAGGCCTGCATTTTATGAGAGTTGGGCAGGCCTGAAAGCAGAAAACGCGATCCAGGCCTGCATTTTATTAGAGCTGGGCAGGCCTGAAAGCAGAAAACGCGGTCCAGGCCTGCATTTTATGAGAGATGGGCAGGCCTGAAAGCAAAAAACGCGGTCCAGGCCTGCATTTTATGAGAGATGGGCAGGCCTGAAAGCAAAAAACGCG
>JAFSTX010000008.1 GCA_017445585.1 Lachnospiraceae bacterium | reverse complement strand
ATGAGCATTGCTCTCCTTGGTTAATGGAGTTTTGGTCGATGACATTATACCAAAAAGGGAGGTCAATGCTCTTTTTATTTGCATCTCCCATGAAATCAAGGTTTATGAACTAAAAACAGGTAGTGAACTTGACACTACCGATCACGTTAGGAGGGCGAATAAATGAATCACTTATTAAAAAGGATTATTTGCGCTATCATTATTACCTCAATGCTTTTGGGTATTGTTGCAGTTAATCCTTCCACCGCCACCGCTGCCCCCGCAAACGAGATTGATACTCTCGAAACCCAGACAGGCGTTCCCGGTGAAGTCCCGGTGGACGCAGCTACGCCCGCTGAAGAGGTTTCCGGCGTAAAACGCGCAGACAACATAACCGAAAGAACCCAGCCCGCCGATCCGGACCCTGAAGGGACAGCATCGGCGGCGGAGGTGTATGAAGCGGAGGTCATGTCGGAAGATATGGTCTCCCGCGACCGTTACCATAAAGATTTCCTGCTTGAAGATATGAGCTGCCTTGCGGTCACGTATCCTGAAGCAGTTCATTTTGAAAGCGAAAACGGATGGGAAGATATAGACAACACCCTTTCTCTCTACGGAGAGGAAGGAAATGAAGTATGGAGAAATAAGGCAAACTCCGTTTCAATGGAGCTTCCGGCAGTGCTTACAAAAGATAACGGTCCGAGGATCACCTTTGAAGGTGACAGCCTCGGGTTTTGTTTTGTGGGCACCTCTGGAGACGAGTCTGTTTCTGTCGCCGCCACCCCCGCGGAGATCAATAATGATCTTATATCAAAAGAGATTCTGGACTCCATGACCGCCCGCCAGAGGAAGATCCTCCCCACCCACCTTTCCTCACAGGCGGCATACAGAAATATCCTTCCGGATACGGATTTGATCTATACCGCTGACTCCGCAAGGCTTAAAGAAACCATTATCATCTACACTGCTCCGAAAGATGCGGAAAACGATCTCACATATGTCTTCAACCTCGCAAAGGATGATAACACATACCGCCTTGAAGAAGACGGCTCCGTAACGGTTATAAACGAAAAAGGCGAGGAAGTCTTTGAGATCGAAGCCCCCTATGCAAAGGACGCCGCAGGAGACTACTGCCGCGATATATCTGTTTCACTTGAAGAAGGTGAAAACGGATATATCCTGACATATACAATAAACAGTGAGTGGCTTGCGGAAGAAGAAAGAGCCTACCCCGTCAGCATCGACCCGACCGTCGGCACCAAAAAGATCCGCCAGAACATAAAGGATAAGACCGTCTGCTCCGGAGGAGACAGCTACACCCATTACAATGACGATGCCCTGGAGGTGGGAAAAAGAAGCGGGAGAGGAATAGAACGCACCCTTATGCGCTTTCTCTCCATTCCCCAGCTCACCTCCGCCGATGCAGTTATAGCCGCCTACGTTGACATCTATAGAGACACAAGCTCAGACACCACCGTCCAGATGAACGTCCACAGGGCCACAAGCAGCTGGGACTCCACAAACGTATACTGGTCAAACCAGCCATCCTTCTCATCCACAGTAACGGACTATAATAAGGTCGGCGCAGCGGGCTGGTATTCTTTTTATATAACGGAGATAGCAAGACGCTGGTATGCCGAGGCCAACTACGGCATAGTAATAAAAGCTCCGGACTCGGTGGAGAACGGCAGCGGAGCCTACAGAACGCTCTGCTCCTCGGACTATAGCACCGAAGCCCTCCGCCCCATCTTTGTAGTCAACTACCGCAATAACTGCGGGTATGAGAGCTACTGGGACTACGACAGCTTTGACGCAGGAAGAGCAGGGAGCGCCGGAATAAACCTCTTTACCGGAAACGCCGTTATCCAGAGAACCGATATGGGCTTTGACGGCGAGAGGATGCCGGTAAATATCACTTTCACCTATAACGCAAACGATAAGGATACGGATTCCTTCGGTTTTGGCTATGGCTGGAGATCCAACCTTAACCAGAAGGTATATCTTTTTACTCCCTCCGATCAGACATCCACCGGAGGATATACGTATTATATCTGGGAAGACGGGGACGGAACCAGACATTACTTTATGGGCGTCGGTGAAACGGGAACGTTTAATGACGAAGACGGACTTGACCTTACCATGACCGTTTCCGGAAGCGATGCTACCCGTCTATATATAATAACCGATAAACAGGGCGGCAGAAGTATTTTCGATAAGTTCGGAAAGCTCTGGAGAATATATAACAATCAGCAGACAGAGAGCTATATAGAGATCACGCATACTTCGACGTCTCTTATAAATACCGTAACCGACGGCGCGGGAAGAAAGTATCGGTTTACCTATACAAACGGCCGCCTAACCCAGCTTCAGTATAACGGAACAGGATCGACAGATATCTATTATACCGGCTATTCCTATGACGGCTCCGGAAATCTTACAGGAGTCACCTTTGTTGATAACGGCAGCGCGGCGTATCAGTACAGCGGACACCTCCTTACGTCCATGCAGGACAGTGCGGACCATAAGCTTACCCTTTCATATGATATCTCCGGCAGCTACCTTCCCTGCAGGACTGTATCCGTAAGAACGTATGAAGGAATAAACAGCAGCAGCTACGCCGCAACGACCTATACCTATAACGACTGCTATACACTTGCCACGGACTGTAACGGAAAGACCCTGCAGTACCAGTTCAATAGCTTCGGCAATACAGTTTCCGTCCAGGATGACGGAGGAAGAGCGCTCTATGCGAAGTACGCAACAGATACCTCATCCTCCGGAAAACGCAACCAGCTGGATATCTCCTCAAAGCTTCAGACCACCACCAACAACATGATCAAGAACCCCTCCTTTGAGGGGACCACACACTGGAACGTATCAGTTGGAACAGGAGCCACTGGAAGCTACGGCTATACCTCCGCAAACCCCGGTTCGTCCATTCCTGCAACAACCCCGTATATAGGCGAGAAGTGCTATTACCTTAAAAAGGATAATGCGGACGGCTTCCTGGAAGTAAAGAGCGGGACCGGCATGTCCTTTAAGAGCAGTACCGCCTATACAGTTTCGGCATATATAAAAACCACCTCCTTTACCTCCGGCAGGGGAGTGATAATCGGCGCCAATATAAACGGCAGCACCACCTTTGATGAAGGGATAAGCTCCCCCGGGCAGTGGCAGAGGTTTGAACTCAGTTTCACAACTCCCGCGGAAACTGTAACAAGCTATCATATCTATTTCCGCTTATATTCCCAGGGAACGGTCTTTATAGACTGCGTGCAGATAGAAGAGAACGGCCTTGCCTCAAGATTCAACCTGATAGAAAACAGTGACTTCCGCCACTGGCAGACAGACACCTCCACGCCCTATGGCTGGAGCAAGGGAGGAAACTGCACAAGCTCAGATATAAGAAAAACCCTGAGCTCCGGATATATCACCGCACCGGGAGTTGATGCCAACGTCTGGTATGCCGTGGGAAGCGCGGACGTGGGCAAGGTGCTGTGGGAAGATGCAATAGTGCTTGGGGACGCGGGTGACTGCTTTTCCATCGGCGGCTGGGCGAAAGGAAACTCCGTGCCGCTAAAGAGCGGAAGGAACACCTTCTTCGGAATAATCCTGCGGTTCTACTACGCGGATAACACCACCAAAGAGTTTATAGTCCACTTCAACAGCGACCTGTATTCGGATAACACCTGGCAGTACGCCTGCGAAAGGGTGGTAGCTGAAAAAGCCTACACAAAGATCCGTATCTTCCTTCGCTATGACTATACCGCCAATTCTGCCTGCTTTGACGCAGTGCAGCTCTTTAAGGACGAGTTCGGCAGCAGCTATGTTTATGATTCAAACGGAAATATCACAAGCGTAACCGACAGCAGGAAGCGTTCAAACACCTACGAATACCAGTCCAATAACCTTACAAAAGCCACCCTGCCTGACGGAGCGGAGTATACCTACAGCTATGACAACTGGCATAACGTATCCTCTGCCACCAGTGCGGAGAACGTTAAGAACTATTTCACCTACGATGCCTACGGAAACAATAACTCCGTCAGCGTGGGATATACCGCAGACGATACGAACCACCTTAAGATAAAGAGCACAGCGGAATATACAAACAGCGGAAACGATCTTTATCGCGTAACTGATTCCATAGGAAATACCGTGACCTACGGTCATGATACGGATACTTCCGTTCTTATCTCCGCGGCAGGCGGCGGTTCAACCACTCATTACGGTTATGACGGCATGTACCGCCTTAACGCCGCTGTAAGAAACTACACCACCGGCGGCTCAACCGCCACAGCATCTCTTTCCTATACCTACTCAAACGACCGGCTCTCCACCATTACCTATGGAGGAACGGATCCTGTTACTTACTCCCTTTACTACGGCGTGTTCGGGAATCTTACTTCTGTTTCCGCCGGAGGAAGCACTCTTATCACCAACACCTACGGCGGAGCATCGACCTACTATCAGCTCACTTCAAGCGCCTACGCAAACGGCGGCTCGGTATCCTACGGGTACGACACGGAAGGAAAGCTGATATCCAAAACCTTTGACGGCGGAGATACAATAAAGTATATCTACGATAACGAAGGAAAGGTCGGTATCACAGACTACAGCGATTACATTTCGCCTTCAGAGACAGTAAATACAAGGACCAGATATCTGTATGATCTTTCCGGACGCCTTATAAGCACCATCGAGTCCGGAAGCAGGAACTTTAAAAGTACCTATTCCTTTGACACGCGTGATAACCTTTCCGCGGTAACGGATATCATAGAAGGAACAGTATACAGCTCTGAGTATGCCTATGATACCGACAACAGGAATACGGTATCTTCCGGCGGGGGCGGAAGCACGCAGGCCTCATATGACACATACGGCAGAAAGAGCGGGGAAACCGTTAAACACGGAACATCAACGGTCAATTCTGTTTCTATAGGCTATTACAGCCCTTCGTCGGAAATGACCTCTCTGCTTCCTTCTTCATATGTCAATACCCATGGCACGAATACCACGGGGTACAGCTATTCGTATGATTCCTACGGAAACATTTCCTCTGTAACGGGAAGTGACGGATATGCAAAGTCATACAGATATGACGAGCTCGGCCAGCTTGTAAGGGAGGATTTCCAGAAGGGCGGTTATACACTTACATACAGCTATGACAACAGGGGGAACCTTCTTTCAAAGACCGTTCACGCATACACGACCGCGGACAATGTCGGTCCGGCAACAGGAATAATCGAATATGAGTACCAAAACGGTGTCTGGAGTGATATACTGACAAAAGCGGGAGGTGTTGCGTATCAGAATGATGCCATAGGAAACAGAACGAGGGACGGGATCTGGGAATACAGCTGGGAGCACGGCAGGCAGTTAAAGCACGTCAATAATCACAGCGGAAGCGTGAGTATAGACTATACCTACGGTGCGGACGGGCTGAGGCGATCCAGGACGGTCACCTATGGCGGGTCGACTACTACCTACAATTATTATTACCGCGACGGAAAGCTTGTCGAATATAGCTGGCCGGGAACAGTGCTCCACTATTATTACGACGGAAACGGACAGCCGTATCACTTCACCGTTAACGGATCGCAAAACTACTACCTTGTAAGAAATGCGCAGGGGGATGTGACCGCGATCACAGACAGCAGCGGAACGGTCCTTGCGGCATATGAGTACGACGCCTGGGGCAAGCTTGTATCCACAACCGGTACCTATGCGGGCACGCTTGGCATCTGGAACCAGCTGCGCTACCGCGGCTACGTCTACGACGCTGACACCGGCCTGTACTACCTCCAGAGCAGGTATTACGACCCGAATGTGGGAAGGTTTATAAGTGCGGATGATACTTCTCAGTTGGGGAATGATGGCGAATTTACTAGCTATAACCTATTTTTGTATTGTAATAATAATCCGGTTTGCTTAATAGATATAGATGGGAATAAACCCCAGAATATTTTAGATGGATTGGATTATCCATGCAATCCGTTTTTGTATCTTTTACAAGAACTCTTTTTTAAAGAACATCATAAACGAGGCTCGACAAATCCCAGTAATAGAAGCAAACATGAGGAAGGAAACGCACGCAGAAATAGGGATAGTGGAAATGAAAAAGGGGACCAACGTAGAAAGAATAGATCAAATAAGAGAAACAGAACAGAAAAACATGAAAAACCATTTACAGATACTATCAAGTCATGTGTATTAATTGCAGGGTCGATAGTTGCAGTAACAGTTATTGTTTTGGATGATATTACTGTTGTTGGTGCTGCAGATGATGTTGCGATTGCTCCGATTGTTGGTGTTTTTATTAAAGAAATTCAATCATTAATAAATTAATGGGGAATCCAAATGAAAGAAACAGTTTCACGTTTAAAAAGAGACCTTCAGTATTATAACATCTATGCTGACTTGGACAATCCAGCCAGATTCATTTATGGGTCGATAGTAGCGAGTGATGAAGGCATGGTTGCGGTCAAAATGGTGTCGCCGGAAGGACTCTATGACGGTGTCATCGTGATGCCGATAGATAAAATAATAAGAATTGATACTTCACTTCCTTATAAAAAAAGGATGGAAATTCTTATGAGAAAGCAGAGCTTTGCCGAAAAGGAAATCCATATCGATGATGAAGATGTTTTAGTCAGCGCATTGAGATGTGCTATGGAAGCAAAAACACCTGTCTCGATTGAGCTTGTCGACAGCGGAAATGATAATGTGACCGGATATGTGACCGGAATCAGTGACGTTATCTGCGAGATTGACTGCTTTGATTTCTATGGTGAGCACGAAGGAAAGAGTTATATGCGTCTGGATGATATAACGCAGTTATGCTTTGAGTCATCCGACGAACAGGTTCTAAAGATGTTGTCAGAGCAATGAATCATATCAAGTGATTGATTAGAAGCAATCATGAGCTTGTGAGGAAGGTATTGTTGAGATTAAAGTTAAAGATACCAGTTCAAGCCTGTTTGCAGAGGGGGAAAGATACTGCTTCGCTCAAGCATAAAATGACCAGAGTGATTGCACGGTCCTTGCGGCATACGAGTACGACGCATGGGGCAAGCTCGTATCCACAACCGGTACCTACGCGGGCACGCTTGGCATCTGGAACCAGCTGCGCTACCGCGGATATGTTTACGATGCTGATACCGGCCTGTACTACCTCCAGAGCCGGTACTACGACCCGAACGTGGGGAGATTTATTAGTGCGGATGATACTTCGAACCTCGGTGTTGGAGGAGATTATGTAAGTTATAATCTGTTTGCGTATTGTTGTAACAATCCGGTTAATGCGCTTGATCCAAGCGGCGAAATACTGATTTCAACGCTTATCCTGATAGCATCTGCTGTAGTTGGTGTAGCCTGTGCAACATATACCGCGGTAGAGATGACGCAGACAGAAGCAGATATTGGCGACACGATTTTTTATTCAATCGGGGCCGGATTATGTGGATTCTGCACTATCTATTCTCTTGGTATGAGTGCTTATGCCCTTTATTGCAATTATTGTGAAATGAAGGGGCAGGTATCGGTAACGGAGATTGGCGGCTCAAGACTCATAACTCAAGGAACGCCTCATGAAATAGGAAAATCCGGAGAAGATATTGCGGGAATAAACCCTGCAGACAAAAAAAGATAGTAATAAATGGTCGAACAAGAATTCCGGATGCGATTTCTGATTCTACCCTTACCGAAGTTAAAAACGTGAATTATATTTCAAATACATGTCAGTTAAGGGATTATGCAGATTATGCAAACACAACAGGAAGAACTATGGATTTATATGTTCGTTCGACCACACGAATTGCAAAAACAGTTATTAATGCTGGATGGAATATAAAATATCTAAAATAGGTAAAAAAATATGAATCCAAATAATTATTTATTAGATAAAATCATGAACGAACGCAACGGGACAGAGTATCGCTGTCCTCAAGATGACCGGGTACTTTTATGTGAAATGATGAAAGAAATCAACACAAATTTGGGTACCGACTTCCGTTATATAGCAGAAATAGATGCTTGTGATATCTCTGGATCCGGAAGAATAATGGTGGGATACTTTAACCGGTTTCAATCAGAATCAGTCAGGGCATATCTTATTCCTCAAATCGTATCTGATCAGGTGCCAAGATGCGAAGAAATTATTTTTTTAGGTTATCTGCATTTCAAGCAGTCTGACGAATACATTTCAGAAGTCGGAAAACCTGCTCCTGCACACATATATGTCAGATATGACAATGCGTTCCGAAGACTGAAGCCAAGACGACTTAAAACAGAATTGTTCAATTTAATTAGCAATCCCAGAGACGCGTTCTATTTGCCCCTCACGACCAGAATGCTTGCTTCGTGGAAACTTAGTGGACTTGAATGCGTTCTTATCTCTTATATGAATGGTGCGAAATATGAAGATGCTGGACTTCCAAACGATACTGAGGGTTATTTCCCGCCGCTTCACTTTATAAACAGGGAATTATGCTTTACTGCTATTGATGCGTTAAAATATTATGTGTCTGAGGCCAATTTGTCAGTTATAAAAAAATATATTGACAGTCCGGACAAGGATATTGCGAATGCCGCAAGGAAATCTTTTGACTATATGAAGAAAAAGGATGGTATAAAAGGTGACTAATCGCTACTGAAACCAGTTTTTTGGCATTTCAGTATGAAAACATCCGGGAGTGGTGATTTGATCTTTTTGGTCGAGGCATATGGACATTTTTAAGGAGAATGAAGAACTAACATTTCATAAAATACCTTGACGGAACTTCTTGTAAGCTCGATTGCCAGGTATTTTAATCTATTTGGAAGGAAGATTGTATCGGGCTGAAATGTAACGGATAATTCAATTATAACCGATAGTAAATCTAATACTATCGAACAATGGAGGTTTTACATATGACTGAATATGTTCGGCAGCTGTTAAAAGGCGAGCGCGCGCTGTGGAAGTGCCGCGGCGCCAGGATCACGGACTGTGTCTTCGAGGATGGAGAGTCGCCGCTCAAGGAGGGCGGCGATCTGGAGATAGAGGGCTGCCTTTTCCGCTGGAAATATCCGCTCTGGTACTGCAGCAACGTTCACGTATCCGACAGCACCTGGTTTGAGATGGCCAGAGCCGGCGTCTGGTATACAAAGGACATGACCGTGGAAAACTGCCTGATTCAGGCCCCTAAGAATTTCCGCCGCTGCAGCGGCCTTACGCTCTCGGGAGTGACGTTCACGAACGCCGCGGAGACGCTCTGGAGCTGCCGCGATCTTAAATTGCGTAATGTAACCGCAAAGGGCGATTACTTTGCCATGAACTGCGAAAAAGCGGACGTGGACGGACTTACCCTCGACGGCAACTACTCCTTTGACGGGGCGAAGGACGTCACAATCAGCAACTCGACACTCATCACCAAGGACGCTTTCTGGAACAGCGAAAATGTGACTGTCCGCGATTCCTTTATTTCGGGGGAGTATCTGGGATGGAACTCGAAAAATCTGACCCTCATCGACTGCACCATCGAGAGTCTGCAGGGAATGTGCTATATCGATGGACTCCGGATGATCAACTGTAAAGTGATCAATACCACCCTCGCCTTTGAATATTCGCAGGCCGAGGCGGAGCTCACTACAAGGATCGACAGCGTATTCAATCCCGCCGGCGGACACATCAGCGCACCGGCCATCGGAGAGCTTATCCTCGAAAAGGATGAGATCGATCCCGCAAAGACGCAGATCGACTGCCCCGACATAGAGAGATCCTCGGACCGTCCCGAGTGGAAGAGAGACTGAGCGGGCAGCTGCCAGGATACGAGGTACAGAATGAAGTACGATTTTGACAGGATCATAGACAGGCGCAGGCCCGACGCGGTAAAGTGGGCGGTCGGAGAGAACGAGCTGCCGATGTGGGTCGCGGATATGGACTTTGCCACCGCTCCGGAGATCATGAGAGCGCTGCAGCAGAGGCTGGACCACGGCATTTTCGGATACGGAGACATACCGGAAGAGTGGTATGACGCTTACCGGAGATGGTGGAGCAGCCGCCACGGTTTTGAGATGGAGAGGGAGTGGCTGATATTCTGTACGGGCGTCATCCCGGCTATGTCCTCGACCGTGCGCAAGTTGTGCACACCGAATGAGAATGTGCTCGTCCAGACGCCGGTCTATAATCATTTTTTCAGCAGCATCGTGAACAACGGCTGCCGCGCTCTGGAGAGTCCGCTGATCTGCAGGGACGGAGAGTGGAGCATGGATTTCGATGACATGCAGCGTAAGATGGCCGATCCGCAGACCACAATGATGATCCTCTGCAACCCGCACAATCCCGTGGGACGCATCTGGACGCGCGAAGAGCTCGCAAAAGTCGGAGAGCTGGCTGAGCGCTGCCACGTGACCGTCATTTCCGATGAGATCCACTGCGATATCACCGCACCCGGCACAGAGTATGTGCCTTTTGCATCGGTGTCGGAGACCTGCCGCCGCATCAGCATCACCTGCATCGCACCGACCAAGACCTTTAATATCGCCGGTCTTCAGACTGCTGCGGTTTGTGTGCCTGATGAGAATCTCCGCAACAAGGTGCGCCGCGCTCTGAATACCGACGAAGTCGCCGAGCCGAACGCCTTTGCCTGTGGGGCGGCGGCAGCCGCCTTTAACGAGGGCGGACCGTGGCTGGACGCGATGAGGGAGTATGTATTTGAGAACCGTCGCTTTGCGGAGGAATATATAGAGAAAAATATCCCGCGCATCGGTTTTACAAAAGGACAGGCCACATATCTGATGTGGCTCGATATCAGCGCGCTTAAAGGTGCAGGAGGCCGGGAGGACCGCGTGAGCGATCTCTCCGGGGATTTTGCGGATTATGCGCGCCGCAGGACGGGACTCTTTGTCACTGCCGGCAGCATCTACGGGACAAAGGGAGAAAACTATCTGCGCATGAACCTCGCCTGCCCGCGCAGCATGCTGGAAGACGGGCTGGAGAGGCTGCGGCAGAGCGCGGACGGCTATGCGGCGGGGTCAGTATGAGGATCTGGGTCAAATTATTCGATGACGCGCATCTGCTGCGTGATACGACGATAGAGGATAACAGCGACGATACGCGTACAGCTAAGGTGCTGCGCGCACTTGAGAGCGCATGCCGCGAGTTCGATCTCGGTGTGCCTATCTGGCTGAGACAGAATGTCACCGACTTTCAGCGTCACGCGAAGGTCCGCTTTAACGCCGATTCGTTCATCGAGCCCATTGATTTCGATTATCTGGAGTTCCAGGTAATAGAGGAGGATCTGTAAAAGGCGCCGCGGCCGCGGACCTGCGCAGGCCTCCGCTCGCCGGTGACGCCGGCTCGTACGGCTATCCGTTAAGAAAACAGCGCATTCCTGCTTACACACGCTTGTGATCGCAGGATGCGCTGTTCTTTTTTCTAACCGTCTGTCAGTATTCGTCCGTCACAGGCTCACCGAAGCCTGAGCGGGCCCGCGGCCGCGGTAATCAGGTGAAGTCCTTCTGGCTCGGCTTGCCGTCGCAGCAGGGATCGTCGGGATCCGCCTCGGCAGCCTTGGGAGCGGAAGGCGTCACGTCGCCCAGCCCCGTAGTCTCGGAGAAGACCACGTTGTTTGTCACGGCCTTTACAGCGTCGGTCGGGATGATCAGCTTGCTGGCCGTGCCGTTGGAGAGAGATACTAGAGCTTCGTATTTCTTGAGCTCAAGCACCGCAGCGTCCACGCCGGCTTCCTTGAGCGCGCGCAGACCGTCGGCCTCAGCCTGTTTCCTTAGCAGGATGCTCTTGGCCTCGCCTTCGGCTCTGGCGATACGGGCATCTCTCTCGCCCTCTGCGGCGAGGATCATGGCCTGCTTGTCGCCCTCGGCTCTCGTGATAGCCGCCTGTCTGTGGCCCTCGGCCTGAAGCAGAGTCTCGCGGCGGTCGCGCTCGGCCTTCATCTGACGCTCCATGGCGTCGCGGATCTCGGCGGGCGGGATGATGTTTTTGATCTCGACACGGGTGACTTTTATGCCCCAGGGATCGGTCTCGTGGTCGATGACCTCGCGCATCTGCGTATTGATGACGTCGCGGCTGGTGAGAGTCTCGTCCAGATCCAGATTACCGACGATATTACGCAGGGTCGTGGCGGTCAGGTTCTCCATGGCGGAGATGGGATTCACGGCGCCGTAGCAGAAGAGCTTCGCGTCCTGCACATAGTAGTAGACGACGGCGTCGATCTTCATGGTGACGTTATCCTTGGTGATAACGTTCTGGGGCGGGGAGTCGAGCAGCTGCTCCTTGAGAGTGACCTTGCGGACGACACTGTCGATAAAGGGGATCTTGATGTGCAGACCCGCTCCCCAGGTCGCTTTGTACTTGCCGAGGCGCTCGATGACGTAATTGTGCGCCTGAGGCACGATGCGGATGTTCGTAAACAGCAGTATCAGGACCAGAGCGATTACGATTCCGATGATGATTCCTGTAGTATCAGGCATGGCGTACTCCTTTCATATCTGAGATCCGGATACCCGGGCGCTGCCGGGTATCATATCTGATCATGTAAAGATCTATTTTGTGTAGCCGGGCTTGCCCAGCAGCATAAACATGTTCTTTTTATAGCTTTCCACGCCGGGCTGGTTGAAGGGATTCACGCCCAGCATATATCCGCTGACTCCGCAGGCAAACTCAAAGAAATAGAAGAGCTGTCCCAGAGTTTCTTCGCTGCGGTCCGCGAGGGTGATGACGAGGTTGGGTACGCCGCCCTCGGTGTGCGCGAGGATCGTTCCCTTCATGGCGCTTTCGTTTACAAAGGTGAGAGGCTTGCCCGCAAGGTAGTTCAGGCCGTCGAGGTCGCCCTCTTCCTCGCGGATCACGATGGGCGCGGATTCGTCCTTAAGGTCGATGACCGTCTCCATCAGCATCCGTTCGCCGTCCTGGATATACTGGCCCATGGAATGCAGGTCGGTGGTCAGGTCGACGGACGCGGGGAAGATGCCCATCTTGTCTTTGCCTTCACTCTCGCCGTAGAGCTGTTTCCACCACTCGGCTATGTAGTGAAGAGAGGGATCGTAATTGGCAAGGATCTCGACCTTTTTGCCTCCGCGGTAGAAGCAGTTGCGCAGGGCGGCATAGCGCATGGCCATGTTTGACTCAAAGCCTTCGCCGAGCATCGCTTCGCGTGCGGCCTGTGCGCCGCGCATCAGCGCGTCGATATCGCAGCCTGCCGCGGCGATGGGCAGCAGACCTACGGCGGTCAGTACCGAATAGCGCCCGCCGATATCATCCGGGACTACAAAAGTCTCGTAGCCCTCGGCGTCGGCGAGAGTCTTGAGAGCTCCGCGCGCCTTGTCGGTCGTGGCGTAGATGCGGTCGGCAGCGCCGGCCTTGCCGTATTTTTCTTCCAGCAGGTCTTTAAATACGCGGAAGGCGATAGCCGGCTCGGTCGTGGTGCCGGACTTGGAGATCACGTTTACCGAGAAATCCCGTCCGCCGATGTGGTTTATCAGATAGTTGGTATAGGCGGTGGAGAGCTGGTTGCCGGCGTAGAGGACTTCCAGGTCGCTTCCGCTCCCGCAGCCAAAGCCCGGACGCAGGAACTCGATGGCAGCGCGGGCTCCGAGGTATGAGCCGCCGATGCCGATGACGACGAGGACCTGAGACTGGCTGCGGATCTTTGCCGCAGCGGCCTTTATGCGGGCGAATTCTTCCTTGTCATAGTCAACAGGGAGGTTTACCCATCCGGTAAAATCATTGCCCTCGCCTGATCCGTCGACCAGCGTCTCACGCGCGGAGAGGGTCTCCTTTTCCATGTGGCGCAGGGTCTGCGCGTCACAAAACGACGCGAGATGAGATTCGTCCAAAGCTATTTTCAGCATAATTATTCCTCCTGAAACTGGTTGTGAGCGGCGGCGGAGTGTGCACCGCCTCCCGGGAGCAAAACGTCACGCGTTCCGGCGTTTCCGGGAGATCAGATTTCCGCCTGCAACTCCACCTTGAATTTTAGCAGATTTCGGAGTAAAGTTAAACGGCAAAATCAATAAATCACTGGAAGCCGCCTTTGTTCCGCCGGGGCAGGGCTGTTATGAAAGGATACCATATGAAAAAGATCGTTCTCACCGGGGGAGGCACCGCCGGCCACGTCACACCGAATTTCGCTCTCGTCCCGCTTTTACAGGAGGCGGATTACGATATACTGTATATCGGGTCCAAGACCGGCATGGAAAAGAAGCTGGTCGAGGAGGCCGGGCTGCGCTACGAGGGGATCTCGAGCGGCAAGCTGCGCAGGTATTTCAGCGTGAAGAATTTTACCGATCCGTTCAGGGTCCTGAAGGGATTTTCCGAGGCGAAAAAGATCCTCAAAAAATACCGTCCTGACGTCGTTTTTTCAAAGGGCGGCTTTGTCAGCGTGCCCGTCGTCTATGCGGCGGCAAAGCTGCATATCCCCGTCATCACCCATGAGTCTGACATGACGCCCGGACTCGCAAACAAGCTGAATCTGCGCAAGGCTGACAAGATCTGCTGCAACTTCCCCGAGACGGCCAAGGGCCTTCCCGAAAGTAAGGCCGTGGTCTCGGGCTGTCCTATCAGGAAGGAGCTGCTGGAGGGCGACGCGGCGCAGGGCCGCGAGCTGACCGGCTTTACCCAGGATAAGCCCGTGCTGATGATCATCGGGGGGAGCCTTGGCTCGGTGCGCGTAAATAACGCCGTAAGAGCCGCGCTGCCGAAGCTTCTCGAGGTCTTTCAGGTGGTGCATCTGTGCGGCAGGGGCAATCTCGACAAGTCGCTGGAGGACACCCCCGGCTACGTCCAGTTTGAATATCTGACCGAGGAGCTGCCGCATATCTTTGCCATGGCGGATATAGTGATCTCGAGGGCGGGCGCGAACGCTATCTGTGAGCTGGTGGCGCTGGCCAAGCCCAACGTCCTGATCCCGCTTTCACGGGAGGCCAGCCGCGGCGACCAGATACTTAACGCCGAGAGCTTTGAGCGGCAGGGCTTTTCGTCCGTGCTCGAGGAGGAAGAGCTGGTCGGAGATGCGCTGGTGGAGAGGGTGCTTGCGGTCTATGCTGACCGCGAGCGCTATATCAGCGCGATGAAAAACAGCGCACATACGGACGCTGCTCGGGTGATCGTGGATCTGATAAAGGAAAACACCCCGTAAAACATACAGGACCCGCACTGTAAAAGGTGCGGGTCCTGATTTATTACCGGTAAGCCGCAGGCTCGTGACGGCGGTCAGCCGGCGCCTCCGACGAACATGGAGACGAAGTCCTCGGGAAAGACACCCGTACCTCCGAAGACAACCATCCTGGTGACTTTATTTTTGGTGACGTATTCTTTGGTCTGGCCGTAGACGGAGGAATCATTGAGCGTCAGTATAAGCGGAGCGTCCATGGCAAAAGCCAGCGGTCCGCCGGAGAGACCGTCGGGGAAGTTACTGCCTGTGGCAATGGCGATGAGATCTCTCGCTCCAAAGAACTCTTCGGCGATCTTTATCGAAGTTTCGTATCTGGTCTTCCCGCCGATACGATCCACGAACAGTCCTGATTTGACGGATTTCAGTTCGTCTTCAAAAGAATCGGGCACAGCCCCCGAACCGCCAATGAGATAGGCATCGGAGAGGCTGATGCTGCGCAGATAGTCCTTCTGTGCATCTGTGAGTCTGCCGGTGGATTTGTTAATAAGCAGGATCGGCATGCCAAGCGCGGACGCGGACAGCGCATCCGCGAAACCGTTCGCATCGGCGACAAGCAGGGGCAGGATGGCTTTTTTGCCGGCTTTCTTCAGAATCGCGAGATTGGTTTCATAGCGATCCTTGCCGTACAGACGCTCCACGTGGGGGACGACTGCTTTGAGCGCGTTTTCCACTTCCGTGGAAACGGCGCCGGAGCCTCCGAGTATATACACTGTGCCGTCGGGCGCCAGATTCTGATCGATGTATTCGATCACGGGAGTCTGTTCCTCGGGCTTGGAGCCTGCGAGAAGGATCGGGGCAGTGTTCATAGCGGCCAGATATGCTCCGGAGAGCGCGTCGGGATAATTGCTGCCGCTGGCGACGATGATGCATCCGAACTCGTCCAGACCCCGTTCTACCTTCAGATATTCGGCGGAGGCGATGGCTGTCTCATAGCGGGTCTTGCCTGAGGCGCGCAGCCTGCCATATACAAATTCGTTTACCTGCAGTTCTTTGATCAATACCCGAGGCACGGGTTTTCCGTCTGCATCCTTGATCTGCCAGGTACTGCCGGAGTAGCCTGTGCGAGCTCCGCCGGGATAATCGATATACATGGGATCGTCGATCTCGATTGTGCTGCTTATTGAGCGGATGGCGCTCTTGGAAGCTTCGGCATCGACCAGGCCGCCGGTGATATCTATCTCACCGTCTGCGAGTATGGCCGTTTCTTTGCCCGAGGCATAGAGTCTGGCTCCGCCGAGGGTGAGATTGCCGGCGCAGTAGACGGCTTCGGCCTCTTTGGCGGTCGCAGAGATACGGCCGCCGCTGAGGGCCATATTACCCAGAGAGGACAAGGCTCCCCATTTGGTATTTATATCGAGGACTCCCTTTGTGACGGTAAGCGAGGAGCTTGCGGAGAGGCCGATGTTGCCGGTGTCGGCGATCAGGGTCCCGTCGTTTATTATGATCTTATCTGCAAAAACGGCATCCTGATCGACACTGTAGAGCTCGGCCTCTCCGCCGTTTTGGGTGTAGGTGCCGGTGCACTCTACCGCACTGCAGCCTGTCAGGGCGTCGACATACAGATCGCAGTTTACGGTCAGATTTTTGACGGAGAGTCCCGCAGTGCTAAGCGGATACAGGCTGATGCTTCCGTCGCCGACAAGAGTAAGGGAATAGTCGCCTATGATGGCGGTAAGGACGAGATCCGTGTCCATGGTGATGGTGGTATCTCCCTTGATCTCATACATTGCTTCGGTGAGTGAGCTCGCCTTGACTGTACCGCCGGGAAGAGGAACAAAGGTGTCCGCGAGTGCGGTATGCACCGGCAGGGACAGAAGCCCGGCAGCCATTACGGCAGCAGTCAAAATGCAGATCAGCTTATGAAGTCTGGTTTTCATGAGCGGCCTCCTTTGTGAATATTCTTATAAGGATTACAGCATGCCGGACCGTTCTCTGACAGTAACAGTCCTGTACGCTTACAGCAGTGAAATGAATTCTTCTATTATGGCAGCGGAGCGGTCGGCGGTCTTCTGTTCGAAGGCATCAAAGGATTCCGACGCGTCGCCGTCTGCCGTGTCCGAAAGTACACGCAGTACGGCAAAGGGAATGCCGGAGAGTGAGCAGACCTGCGCGATCGCGCCGCCCTCCATCTCGGTAGCGGATGCGGAGAAGGTGTCCCAGATGAAATGGCGCGTAGCGCTGTCCGCCACAAAGATATCCCCCGTAGCGATAATGCCCCGGGCGATGGTCGTATCATCCGGGATGCAGCTGCTGCCGGTGTCGCCGCCGCGCTTTCCTTCGCTTACTCTTACGGCAGCGGTAAAGAGCGCCTCGACGAGTCTTTCGTCGGCAGGATAGATCGTCGGCAAGGTCCTGTCTCCGCCGGCCATAGCGCCTCGGACGCAGCCGATAGCAGTGAGATCGAAGTCGTGCTGCAGGAGACCGGAGGCCACGACCGTATCACCCACGGAAAGTTCGGGATCGGTCCCTCCGGCGATACCGGAATTAACGATGGCGTCCGGCTCAAAGCGGTCGATCAGCAGCTGCGCTGTCCGCGCGGCGTTAACCTTGCCGATGCCGCATTTAACGACAGTGACTTCCTTGCCGTGCATAGTGCCGATGTAAAGGTCAAGTCCGGAGAAGGTCTCTTTTCTGCTTCCCTCCAGGTGTGCTATCAACTGTGCAGTCTCACTGTCCATGGCGCCTATGACGCCGATTTTGCCAAAACCACTCATCTTATTCCTCCGTATCCGTGGCGCCGGTTTTGCCTTGCCGCGATGATTTACTTTTCTTTTGACTATCATATCACAGTTCTTTCGATTGCGAAACATCACAAAAAAAACCCGCTGCGCGTCGCAGCGGGCTCGGGATCAGAGCTTCTTATAGGATCGGCGGGACACCGGGAACGGATCGCCGGATCAGTGATCGTTCCGGCTCAGTCTACCTTGGGGAGCTTGGCAAAGCTCGCTTCAAGCTCTTCGTCGGTAGGTATGTAGTCGCTCATCTCGCCGTTGTGGAATTTTTCGTAGGCGACCATATCAAAATATCCGGTTCCGGTCAGACCGAAGACGATAGTCTTCTCTTCGCCGGTCTCTTTGCACTTGATTGCCTCATCGATAGCAGCGCGGATAGCGTGTGCGCTTTCCGGAGCAGGCAGTATGCCTTCGACGCGGGCGAACTGCTCAGCCGCTTCAAATACCGAGGTCTGCTCCACCGAGCGTGCCTCCATCAGCCCGTCGTGATAGAGCTGAGAGAGGATAGGGCTCATGCCGTGATAGCGCAGGCCGCCGGCGTGGTTGGGCGAGGGGATGAAGTTGCTGCCCAGCGTATACATCTTTGCCAGAGGGCAGATCATGCCTGTGTCAGCGAAGTCATAGGCGAAGCGTCCGCGGGTAAAGCTCGGGCAGGACGCAGGCTCGATGGCGATGATCTGATAGTCCGCTTCGCCGCGCAGCTTCTCTCCCATAAAAGGAGAGATCAGTCCGCCGAGATTGGAACCGCCGCCCGCGCATCCGATGATGATATCAGGCTTGATGCCATATTTGTCCAGCGCCGCCTTGGTCTCCAGGCCGATGACCGACTGGTGCAGCAGGACCTGATTGAGCACGCTGCCGAGCACATAGCGGTAGCCCTCGTTAGTGGTGGCGACTTCTACGGCTTCGGAGATGGCACAGCCCAGAGATCCGGTCGTGCCGGGATGCTCCGCAAGGATCCTGCGGCCGATGGCTGTGTCGGATGAAGGCGAAGGCGTCACAGAAGCGCCGTAGGTGCGCATAACTTCGCGGCGGAAAGGCTTCTGCTCATAGGAGACCTTGACCATGAAGACTTTGCAGTCGAGACCAAGGTATGCACAGGCCATGGAGAGTGCCGTGCCCCACTGGCCGGCTCCAGTCTCGGTAGTCACGCCTTTGAGCCCCTGCTTCTTTGCGTAGTAAGCCTGCGCGATAGCGGAATTCAGCTTGTGGCTGCCGCTGGTGTTGTTGCCCTCGAACTTGTAGTAGATCTTCGCGGGAGTCTGCAGCTTTTCCTCGAGGCAGTATGCCCGGACCAGCGGTGACGGACGGTACATCCTGTAGAACGAGCGGATCTCGTCGGGGATCGGAATATAAGCCGTGGTATCGTCCAGCTCCTGCGCCACGAGGTCGTCACAGAAGACGCCTCCCAGCTCTGCTGCAGTCATGGGCTGATGCGTGCCGGGATTGATCAGCGGCGCGGGCTTGTTCTTCATATCCGCGCGAACGTTGTACCAGGAATCCGGCATCTCGTTTTCTTCCAGATAGATCTTGTAGGGGATTTCTTTTGCCATGATGTTGCTCCTTCCTTTTTTGGCACCTTTCGGCGCCTTACTGTAACTGCGGGACCTGACGTCGGGGCCTGAAAATAAAAAAACTGCCCCAACAAAAACAAAACGTTTGCTGGGACAGGATGAAAACAACCTGCGGTGCCACCCGGCTTGGTATCAGCGATACCCACTCGCGCATACTATCATATGCCGGCTTTTGATCACGGAGAGCCCAGCTCCGTCTCCCATACTAAGGCACTGCCTGTTCCGGTCGCCCTCTGAAGTCCATTCAGTCAAATCTTTCCTGTCGCGCTTCCACCGTCCGCGGCTCTCTATGAGGAAGGGGATAAGACTTACTCACTCTTCATCAACGGTTTGAGTGGATTATAAGCACTTGGTTTTTGGATGTCAACTGTTTTTTTGAAAAAAGTACGGGTGCGGATTTTCTGAAAAAATGCGGGTGCGGAAGCTTTGGAAAAATGCAGAGGAGAAAAGGCCCGTCTCATAACCGTCCCATCTCGCTGTCTCCGCACAGAAAGGCCTCTGTCACCTCGCGTTGCTGCCAGACTGCCTAAATCACCTGGGATAGCAGCAATTCTACGCCCGAAGTACTGCAAAAAAGGGTAAGTGCCGAATTTGCAGTATTTTTACCGTGCCCGAAGTACTGCAAAAAAGGGTAAGTGCCGAATTTGCAGTACTTTTATCGTGCCCGAAGTACTGCAAAAAGGGTAAGTGCCGAATTTGCAGTACTTTGCTATGCCAGAATTACTGCAAAAATGAGTGTGCCAGTGATTTTGCAGTAATGATCTTTTCGGGCAAAGAAGAGAGTTACTGCTGAAATGGGAGGAGATGCGATTTCAGCAGTAAAAAGGAAAGGTATGACAGTCGGGGGCTGATAGAAGCTTTCGGAGCTTTCGGGCCCGGCTGACAAAAAACATGTGGATTTTTTTTGAAAATGTGGTAATATATATGGGCACGGACACTTAGCTCAGCCGGGAGAGCGCTTCCTTCACACGGAAGAGGTCGTGGGTTCGAGCCCCGCAGCGTCCATGAGAAAAGGACCATCCGTGGATGGTCCTTTTCTCATGGACATTATATCGGTCGGGCTCGAACGCCCTCGACGGCGAAGCCGGCAAAACGCTCCGATGGAGCGTTTTGAGAGGGCCGGCGTGATAGGCGCGGAGCGCCGGAGCGAGCCCCGCAGCAACCCCGGTTTTCGTACGTACTTTGAGAGGGCCGGCGTGATAGGCGCGCAGCGGTCCTTTTCTCATGGACGCTGCGGAAGAGAGGAGAGAATATGGAACTGATACAAAGCTTTTCGGTGGATCATACACGTATCGTGCCCGGAATCTTTACGAGCAGGGTCGATCATCTGGGTGAATATACGGTCACGACGTATGACATCAGGCTTAAGAGGCCGAATATCGAACCGGCGATCGACGTCGCGGCGATGCATTCGCTCGAGCATATCATCGCTACCTATCTGCGTAATGACCCCGAGTGGAAGGATGAGATCATCTACTGGGGCCCTATGGGCTGCCTTACCGGTTTTTACCTCCTGATCAAGGGCAGCCGCGCTTCGCGCGAGCTCTATGATCTGATGCTGCGCGCATTCAGGCACGTAGAAGGGGTCACGGAGGTTCCCGGCGCAGCCCCTGTAAACTGCGGGCATTATCTGATGCATGATCTCGAAATGGCAAAATGGTACGCGCGTGAATTTGCCGCTTACCTCGAGGCAAATGCCGGGAGCGCGGCCATATTCGAATATCCCAGGACCGAGCGCCTCGTGACCGGCGACGGGCAGCATTTCTTTGATTCCTGACCATCGGATCCATCATGAAGCCGCATTTTGGCATGCAGGCAGAGCGGCAGCTGCGTTTGAAAAAACAGGCCGTACTGACTGACAGACGGCTTGGCATCAGCAGCAAAGAGAAGACGTCTTTCTGACAAATGTAAGACGGATCGTGATTTCAAGGCGGTCGCTATTATCTTTTCTCTGTATACACCTTGACGGCCTCGGCATAGATCGCAGGATCCAGGTCGCCGCAGGCGGATCTGGCGCGCAGCAGCGGCAGGTTTATATTCGTCGCATCGGTATCTGCATCCATACAGATAGAGCGTCCTATCCCGTACAGGACGCTTTTTTTCGTTCCCTCGCTCAGACCTTCATCACCGGCGAGCCTGCAGAGCGTCGGGACAGAGGACGGACCGAGGTGCGTGAGGTAGTCTGCGTCGATCTCTCCCGTCATCCCTTCGATATAACAGTTGTAGTTGTGCTCGGCGATGAACGCGTCGTGGTCGGGAACTGCCAGCAGGCCAAAGCATATGACCAGCAGCCCGAGCAGGATCGCGGTCAGGTGCAGGCGCTCAAAGAACTGCTTCAGGATCGCGAGCAGGAACACGAGTATAAGCAGCGCCATAAACCACATGGTGTACAGGCGGAGCCGCGTCAGCCCGTAGGCCGAGACGTACATTATCATCTGCGACATCGCGGTGAGGGATATGACGACCGTAAAGACCGACAGGATCACGGAGCAGATCCGCACGACCGGAGAGATCGCGCCGCTGTTTGCCCGCTTTGTAAAGATCCGTATGGATATAAGCGCGAGAGCGTTTATCGAGGCGGCGGCGCAAAGTCTGAAGAAGCCGTCCCTTGCAAAATCTGCGAAGGTATAGGCGCCGGGAAGGGATGAGGCCAGGATCGCTCCGTAATAGTCCCGCTGAGCGACGATAAAGATCCCGTACAAAAACAGCAGAGGGACGATCGCCGCCACGATGAGGAGCGAGGGAGCAACTTTCATTTTTTCTCCGATATTCTCGCATTTTTCCTCAGTGTAACCGCCATTTGCGGGGTGGGATGCCGCATAGAGAGAGGCGTAATAGTACATTCCGAGAGGGACCCCGAAGATCAGCGACCAGATCCGTGAGATCAGACCGTCGGAGATCGCCGAACGGATCCGATCGAGGATGCCGGTAAAATTACTGTCATAAGAGAGAAGCCGCGCGACAATGAGCGTGGGGATGATGGCGACGCCTATGCCGCCGAGGATGAGGAGCAAGGTCCTACCCGCCTTTTTGCTGCTGCTGTTGGCGGCGATCCCCCTTGAGGCAGCTCCGATCCTCCGGAACGGCGCGCCAAAGAGCGCTTTTGCGAGTTCAAATACATAAAAGCGTCCTGCCCTTTTTCCGATCGCCGCTTCCGATCCGGTCAGGTTGAAGAGGAAAAAGGCTGCGCGTATGTATATGAATACAAAGAAGAGCAGCACCGGGCTCCCTGAAAAGAAGAAACCGAGAGACAGTATCAGAGCGGAGACCGGATAAAACCAGCAGCGGCGGTTCCTTTTTTGTTTTCCGAAAAAGACAAAGGCATAGACAAACAGGCACACCGTAAAGATGAGCGCCGTCATGGGCCTGTCCCAGACCCAAAAGCAGCGGCACAGGAGATATCCGATCAGTGCCGAGACCCAGGCAAGCGCGGATTCCTTTGCAGTGAACGTCATCTGAGGCTTAGCGGGGCGCACGGGAGGATGGAGCGGCGCTCCGGTCATGGGATCAAAATTATAAGTATTTGAAGTATCGTTCATTTCAATCTTCCCTTCTGTATTCGATAATGTCGCCCACTTCACAGTCGAGCGCGCGGCATATCGCGTCCAGCGTCGAAAACCGCACAGCTTTGGCCTTGTTGTTCTTGAGGATTGAGAGGTTGGCGAGCGTGATGCCGACCTTATCGGAGAGCTCTCCGAGCGACATCTTGCGTTTCGCCATCATTACGTCGAGATTTATGATGATCATGAGATGTCTCCTTATACCGTAAGATCGTTTTCTTCCTTGAGATATACCGCTGCCTCGATCACGTTCTTGACGACGCGGATGGTCAGCCCGACAAAGAGGATCGCTGTGCCGACGACCGGCGCCAGCGTAAAGAAAAACGTCAGAGCGATGAGGATGATTCCCATAAAGATCAGACACCATGAGATGCAGCGGATCAGCTCCACGGCGGGCGCGGTAAAGACCTTTTCCCTGCGGACCAAAAGAAGCAGCGCGAACAGCATGCCCAGCGCTGCCAGCATGAGGACCGCTTCTCCGTAGCCAGCGGCGCGGATGATCAGGATCTGATATCCGGTCAGCGGCAGGCTTTCTCCGTTATAGCCGGGACGGTTGATGAGGTAGTCGGTGAACGCAGGCAGGAAAAACATAAAGACAATGACTGCCGCGATCATGGCCGCGCACAGTATGAGCGAGATGTAGACTGAGAGTTTTCTGTTGATCTTGAGCATATACAGCCTCCTGAATCTTTATGGAGGAAGTATAGCATCATCTGTGATGAATATCAATATAAATTTATTGAAAAACGATAAAAATCGGACTTAGCCCGATATCGAGCGGTTGAAATACTGGCTTGCGTGCTCGATGAAGAGCCTGGATGAGACGGTCAGCCTCTCGTCGGAATGCCAGGAAAGAAGGATCTTCCGGCCGCACCGTGGCTCTTTGATCGGGATCACGGTAACGCCCGTAAGTACCGACTTCCAGGAATGCTTGGGGACGATCGAGACGCCCATATTCGCGCGGACAAACTCGCAGATCATTCGCCAGTCATGACCCTCAGCCGTGACTTTCGGAGCAAAGCCCGCCTTTGCGCAATAATGCTCCACCGCCTGACGGTAGGTGGATTTTTTATTAAAAAGCACAAAACTCTCGTTTTTTACTTCTTTCAGATCCACATGCAGCCTGTCCGCAAGGGGGTGCCCTGCGGGGACTGCCAGCAGAAGCTCTTCGTCATACAGTGTTATGGCGGTATCCGGCGTCTCCTCGTCGGCGAGCTGCATCCTGATGGTCAGATCATAGACAAAGTCGGAAAAGTGTGACTGATTGGTTTCCTTTCCTATAAATAAATGTATCTGGGGAAATTTTCTGTTAAAGGATGAAATCAGATCTATAAGCGAGTCCACACCGGCCTGGGCGTTGATGTGGATGTCCGGATATGAGCCCTCGCGCATGGCCCGAAGCTCCATCTGTCCTGAGCTGAGAGCGTCCAGGGCGGTATTCACGCGCCGGAGGAAGACCTCGCCGCTGGAGTTGAGGACGATAGACTTGCCTGCCCGGTCAAAAAGGTCCACGCCGAGCTCCTCCTCCAGTCTGCGAACCATGCGGCTCAGCGCGGGCTGTGAGACGTGCAGGCGCTTTGACGCCTTGGTCACACTGCCCTCCTGGGCGACTACCTGGAAATAGTTCAGCTGCAGAAGATCCATTTTCCAACTCCTTTTGTGCGTATATATAACCGATTTGTAATATATCCATGATTATAAATGTCTTTTACAAACAAGTCAAACTAAGATATCTTAATGACGCTAAAACTTTTTCACTATCATCCATATGCTGACAGGAGGTTATCATGGCAGAAAAGAAGCCGGTTCCGAGGATCATCGATCCTGTGCGTGACGCAGAGGAAGTGGTCTGGCTCGGAGACAAGCCCGGAACCATCAGGAAAGTGTATCGTATTCTTACCACAGAGCGCTTTAAGGTCGGACTCGCGATGTTCAGCCCGGGCGAAGGCGGATCGGTTCATACGCATGACGCATCAGAGGAGTTCAGCTACTGCATTACGGGCGGCAGCACCTCCGAGGGCGAAGGCGGAGTACAGGTGGGCGTGCAGAGCCAGGGCAAGGTCAAATGGAACCCTGTCGGCTCTTTCCACGGCGGCAAAACCACCTACGAGGCCGGCGTTTCGCTCAAGCTCTGGTCGTATTCGGCCGGAGGCGAGCTTCCCACAAACGACGGTGTGACGTCATTCGGAGGTAGTGTCAAGTGATCTATGAAAAAATAGAGCCAAAGAAAAAGGCTCAAAAGAACCTTGAAAATCTGTAGATATAGTCTGCTGAAGGCTTTCCGAGGGCTTAGGGCGCTGCCCTAAGAACCCGCAAGGGACTCGTCCCT